>NZ_JAYFSJ010000001.1:0-499358 GCF_039708975.1 Chromobacterium indicum | reverse complement strand
ATGATGAAGCGGATCGCGGCGGCGCTGACCACCGCCGGGAAGCCGATAGAGAAGGCGCACAGATCCAGGAAGTACCACGTCCCGGACGTCAGCGTGACCAGACTGGACGACACGCCGAAGCCGTTTGGCAGCAACGATTCCATGACCGGGACGAACTCATGCACGACGAAGAACATCGCGAAGAAGGTCACGAACTTGACGATGATGCTGCGCACCAGGAACGCCAGCGCGGTATTGAGCGCGGAAACCAGAATGCCGAAAAGTGGAGCCATGGCGACCTCAAGCGGAAAGGATGATGAACAGCGCGACCAGCATCCAAACGACCGACATCGTGGCGAAGATCGCCGCGCGGTTCTCCTCGGCCAGGTCGCAGTGCGTGGTCATCTGGATGGATTTGCCGAACAGATCGAACACCGGCTTGGGGCACTCGCCTGAATGGTTCGGCATGCGGAAGTTGCGCAGCTCCGGGAACAGGTTCAGCAACGGTCGCAGGATCTCGGCGGCGGACGGGATGTTTTCCAGGCCCGGCACGCCTACGCCCGGATCTGGCCCCAAGTCGGGTTTCGAGCTGGGTTCTGGGTTCGGCTTGGGATCTGGCGTGGGGTTCGGGGTGGGCGTCGGCGGCGTCAGTGGAATCGGATTGGGCGAAATCGGCACCGGCTGGCCAGGCGCGCGGGAGGGCGTGCTATTGATCATGTCGCCCCAGGTCGGGCGGATATCCGCGTTCTCGGCGCGCATCTTGGCGATGTCCTCCGCCGTGATGGGATCGGTCGCCGAATATGGCAGACCATCGTAGCCAGGCTTGCCCGCTGCCTGCTGCCAGAGGCGATTCGCCAACTGGGCAATCAGCGCATCCGGCACCGGCTGTTTCAGGTCGTCATCGGTCAGCGACTTGACCACATCCTCAAGCGTGCCCGTTGTCGAGGTCGGGGGCTTGTAGGCCTCGTTAGGCAAGAGATAGACCGTGGCACCATCGAATTGAGTCGGCCCGCCTCGGTCGTACTCAAACCGATAGATGCCATACCAGCGCTTGCGCGGCGTGGGGTTCCATGGGCCGGGCCAGCCAGGCGGCGCGGGCTGCGGCTCTTCCAGCTGATAATCAATCGGCTTCAGCCAGGTGACGCGGCAGTTGTTCCGGTTGTTGCTGGGTTTGCATAGCGTGTTGAGCACATGCGCCTGATACTGCTGCGTGGCGTCGGCCCCTGACATCACGAACAAGGCTTGATTCGTGGAAGACATGGACAGCATCCAGAACGGGAATTGCGGGCCGGCAACGGGCTGGGCGGCGCAATCGGAGCTGAGCGAAGCATTGCATAGCGGGCTGCGGTAAAGCTGGATAGCGCCAGCGCCAGGCACCGGCTGCGGCTGCGGCGTGGTGGGATTATCCGTAGCGGTTGCAATGGACAGCGTCAGCGCGGCGGGCTCCGGCTGGCCGTTGGGCATCAGCTTGGGTGTTTCCTGGCCGTTGGGGCCGGGCACCGTGGCAGATTCCTGCGTGAGCTTGTACGCGCCCCAGGCGACCGCACCCACGGCGGCCACCGCTCCCACGCCGAGGGCGCAAGTCAGCCACACCGGCGCGCCGGCGACGGCGGCAATCGTCGTCACCGCCGTACTGGCCCACATGGCATCGTTCGCCGCGTTGCCGATATAGGTCATGGTGCGTGCGAACACGGCGTCATTGGCGGCATACATCACACCCCGGCGCTCGAGGTTCATCACGACGGCTTTGCCCACGGCCCGGTTAATCACCCCCTCAAACACGGGCGCCAGCGCCAGCGCGGGACTGGCGTAAACCTGCTGCTGGAACAGCACCGACGTCAGCGAAAAAATCAGCACAATCCGCTTCCACAGTTTCATATCAGTGCCCCCGCAATCCCAGGACGACCACGAAGCCGCAGACCATGCCGAACGCAAAAACAAACAGATACCAAAGCGCATTGATCGACATTCCATCCTCGCGAAAAAAAGGGACGCCGAAGCGCCCCGAAGTCCAACAACTCGTTTTTGACCTGCTGCGTTAGGCGCTCTTGACCATACTCAGCACGATTTTTGCGCCCTTGATTGCCAGGTAGACCACAGATAGCAAGCCCGCGATGGCCAGCACGGCGGTAACGACGGTCCCAAAGTCGATATTGCTGGTCAGCGGCGTTAGATCCGGGCCGGTAGCGGCAGCTTTGGCAGCGGCGGGAGCCAGCAGCGCGGCAACCGGAGCGACAACAGCGAGGGCGGCGGAGAAAGATTTATTGAACATCACGGATTTCCTTGTATATCCCGGATTACGTCCGGTGCGTGGGTCAGGCTCGGCGCAGAAAGTCGAGCACTAACCCGATGGAGTGACTGACCAGCCAGAGGCCGACAACAGTCGAAAAAGCGAAGGCCCAAATCGCCGAGGCGTTGCCGTAATCGAACGGCGCATTGGCAGCCTGAAATTGTTGGTAATCGGCGGGCTGAAGCAGGATTAGCCCGCTGCACTGCTCTACCGGCGTCGCGACGGTGCGCAGCTGGCCAGCGGCATCAGCGCTGGCGCAGATGGCCATGACCGCCCTCCCCTGGCTGACGGCCGCCGCGTGAGGCCTGGTAGTAGCTCTGTGATGGTGACGAGAATTGCGCCGACTCCAGCGGGGGCGCGGAAGTGTCGCGGGCCGGCACCTTGTAGTCGCCCAGCGCCTGCGTGAAAGCGGCCAGGCGGTCGGGGTCGTCGATCACATTGCCGTTGCTGACCATCAGCACCGGAGCCTGTTCGTTCGCCGCGACGGCGGCCATGCGCTCCAGCTGCTCGACCTTGCGCAGCGACTCGGCTGTCTCCTTGCGCACTCGGTCCACGTACAGCCGCTGCTGATGCGCCCAATACCATTCCGGGCACTCCAGGGGCTTGGCTTCAATCACCTTGATGACGTGATTAACCTTCTCGAATTTGGCCAGCGGCTCGCTGATATCGATGCCGTATTCGCGCAGTTGCTTGGCGTGGCGGTAGAACGCCGATTTGCTCATGAGGGGGCGCACATCTTCGCCGCGCAGGTAGCAGGCGGCAGTCATGCGGATCTTGGACGGCAAGCCCTCGATGTCCAGGCGGGTAATGTCCTCGCGGACGCGGTTCAACAAGGGGTCGACCTTGCTGGCGTATAGCTGAACCACCTTTTCCATGGTGATGTCTCCGAGATAGCGCAAACCGGCATCACGGAGGAGGAGCCGCTTAGCTTTGAGCTCTACGCGGACCACGCCGTTTTCGCGCGCGAATTGAAAAACAGGGTCAGTTTTGATTTCGGTTTTGGAGCGCCCATGCATGTGACCAGGGGCGAGCATTTCGATGTGCTTGATATACGCGGTGAGCTTGTAGCGCCCGCCTTCAGATCCCCAGGTGCACGCTTCGGGGCTGTGGCGGCTGCGCTTGATGTTGCTCATGGACTGAGTGGAGAGCCAGCGCACAAAGGCGGTGGCGTTGTCTTCCGATCCGGTGGCTAGGTTTTGCGTGACATGCAATTCGCTGATGGTCGCGCCAGTCCATTGAATCAGATTGACGCCGTGTTCCAGATCGTAAGTGGACGGGTGCGAGTTGATGACCCGCTCGCCCTTGGAGAACGGCGGGAGGCGATAGCGGCCTAGGATCTCGTTGCACTTGGCAATGGTGGCGTCCAGATCCAGGTTGTAGAGGTTGTCGGCCCGATCCATCCGGCCCACGTTGCCCTCAATGCGAACGGTGAAACCGTCGCTTTTCACCATGACCAGGCTATCGAAGCTGCCACGGATGGCCAGCTTGGAGGTATTGCCCCACTCGGCATCCTCCACCAGCTCGCCGGTTTCCATATCCCTGCCCCACTTCCCGACGACACCGCTATCCACAATCGGCAGTACCGGTTCGACTTCGCCCGTTTCAGGGTTCAGTCGGCCCGGATGCCGCTGTGAAATATTGATGTAGTCGATGAAGTAGCGCATGCGCGGTTCAGCCCTTGGCTTGCTGCTCTACCAGGGGTGTCGGCTGCTGGACGCCGGAAATCACGGCTTTGAGCTTGCCGGCAAACATTTCGTGATCAATCACCAGCTTGACGCGGCAGGGGTATGTCAGCGACACAAACGCCGATTTGGCCGACTCGGACACCGGGATTTCCACCGCCTCGTAGCCAAAGCCTTGTTTGGAGAAATTGTCTTTGGCGACATTGCCGGCCGGGTTCAGGACGATGGCCGACAGAATGTCAAATGGGCGTTGCGACTCTTTGGCGATGCCTTTGGAATGGGTGAAGCCTGCAAGAAGTGCGTTCATTGAAAGTCCTCGGAGGGTAAAGGGCCGGACCGGCCAGATTAAAAGGCGTAAACGCCGTAACGGGTTTCCAGCACGAACAGCCGGCGCATCCACTCGCAACGAGTCTCGCGGGCCTGTCCGTAGCCGAGTAGAAAGGCGGGTTTGTGGCCGTGGCGGCGAGTCAGAAGCTGGTCAGCCACCTGAAGCGCCCAAATGCTCATTTGTTTGTCTGCGCTCTGGTAGGCGACCTCCAGGGCGGCAATCAGATCCGCGCCGGAGGGGCCGAAATCCCACGCATCAGCGGGTACTGACATTTCAACAGTTTGTGATAAGTCAGGACATTTGACTGAGTTCAGCCCCTGGCCCTCTGCTGCTGATAGCAAGGCTGCTTTCAGGCGTATGGCATTGGATTTCAGGCGGCGAAAGTTGTGGATGGCGGAGTCGGCTCCACTGTGCAGGAACCAGAAAAACAAGATGTCGCCGGAAGCCTGCGTATATAGAACGAACTGGGAGGCATAGCGGCGGCGTGCCGGATGCTCCGCCATTTTGGGCGAATGCGGCTTGTGATCCCGGTAACAGCCGAAGCCCCACGCTGCGGGGCGGCCGAGGCGATTGGCGTGAGAGCGGAGGCTCAAGCGGGAAAAGATGGTTCTGTGGCGAGGGCGGGAGAACCCGAAGTAGCCGTAACGACCTGCGCGCGAGTAGGAGAAGAACAGCTCGCCAAAGATGGGGTATCGGGACGGTTGCTGAGTGGTAAAAGCAACAACTGCTGCTCGGTACATGCGGTCTCCCCTGCTAAAATCCAGAACATCCAGTGATGTTTGCAAGCGCAAACTGTTTAATCATGGTATTCAGTTTGCAGATGCAAACGCAATGGGAGGCGAGTTGAAACAGAGCAGCGAATTTCTGAAAGACGCCATAGAAATGCTTGGCGAGGAGAACGACAGCAAGGCGGCGGCGCGACTGAAAATTGCCAAGTCAACTCTGAGTCTGTACCTGAGCGGCACTAGGATCATGGATGACTTCGCTTGCGTGATGGTTGCTGAAGCGCTTGGTATTGATGCAATGAAAGTTATTGCAGCGGCGCAAATGGAAAGAGAGAAAAACGAGGAACGGCGAGAGGTTTGGCTAAATCTGCGAAAAAAAATCGGCGCTCTTGGACTCGCAGGATGGGTTACAGGGGCGGCCCTCCTCGCACATCCTGACATTGCCCGCGCAAGCTACGACATCGCGTTCCTGCGGCCTAATATGGCTCCAGAGCAATCTATATTATGTCAAATCTTGTGTTAAGAAGATTATGGAGGGGATTCGTAAGCAAACTACGAAGATGCTGGTGACACGATTCATGTCGCTCCTACGCAACACTCGGCAGAAACTGACGCAGTTCTCTCACCTCGCGCCAGTTTCTGCATCATGACTAGACCGTTTGCGAACTTCCATTGCCGCCCGGACGACCTCTACCGGGCGCTTTGTTTTGGTGACATTGAGGAAATGGCCGCCGAACTCGGCGTCAGCGCGCAACAGCTGGCCTACTGGCGGCGTGGACGCGAGCCCGTGCCGAAGGCGGTTTTTCTGTGGCTGAACCATCGCTCTGATACGACCTTGGGCAAGCAGTTCGGCCCGTTCTGGGGGTTCCGCCTCAGCCGTTACGGCGAGGCCCTGGAGTGTCCGGCAACCGGCGTTCGCATCCCCTACGACGAAATCGCCATGTTGCCGGAGTACCGGCGCTTCTCTGCCGGCGAGTCGGCGCGATGCCGGTCAAACATGTTCGGCTTGCGCGAGCTATCGCCCAGCATCTGGATGCCGCCGCCCTGCTCTTTCTGCGCTGGCGCAGGTTCTATTTTGGCCACGGGCGCAGGCGCTTCCCTATTCACCTCTGTATATGGATTGAAGCGCGGCGCGTTCATCTCTTCCCGGCATTGCGCTTCCGACATCTGAATCCGCGTCCCCTGCTGGGTGTAGGCGTGGCAGGTATGGCGATTGGCGATTGGCGATGAAGGCCACCGCTTGCGGCATCTGTTTGACCTGGCGCATTTGGTCATACGCCGGCGCGGTTTCGGGCCGGCCGGCCAAGCGCGGGTTTTCGGCTTCGAACAAGCTAGCGGCGGTCACGGCCGCTTGCGGCGTGGCGGTGGCTGTCGGTAGTGCTGGCGCGGCATCGGGCGAAGCCTGGGTGGCGGGAGCCGGCTTGCCGGCGTCCGGGTCCATCTTGTTGCTGATGGAACGGAACGACAGCCAGCCGAGGGCGAGCATGGCCACCAGGGCAGCGCCCAGCAGCCAGACGTAACCAGGGATGCTTTTGCTTTGCTTCAGGTGCAGCGAAGCCGACTTGTATTGCTCGAAGGCCTTCTTGGGCAGCTTGTAGCGTCAGCGGGCGGCAACGTCGCGCGAGGCCTTGGACTTGGGGTCGCCGCATTCCGACCATTCGTAGAGCTGGTGGCCGAGCGCCATATTGCGGATGTGCAGATGGCGCCCGATACCGGTAGAACTGCCATGGGTATGCCCGCTTCGGCATGTTGCTGAGCGGGATTTTCAGCAGCCGAAATGAGGGTTAATCAAATCGGTCGGGCTTCCGGCCTTGACCCTGCTAATTATTTCTATAAAAATAGAAATATGGAAACAAAGAGCGCTGTTACCATTTTGGCTGCCCTGGCGCAAGACACTCGCCTGGCAATCTATCGGCTTCTGGTCCAGCAAGGCTCTGAAGGCCTGGCAGTCGGCCAGATCGGGGAGCGGCTTGCCGTGGCCAATGCCACGCTGTCCTTTCATTTGAAGGAGTTATCTCATGCCGGCCTGATTTTGGCCCGGCAAGAGGGACGTTTTATCTACTACTCAGCCAACTACGAGCAGATGAATGCCTTGCTGGGTTTTCTGACTGAAAACTGTTGTCGCGGCGAAGCCTGCGCACCGGCAAGCAATGTATCTCCCTGCGACGGCGCTTGCTAAAAAGGAGAGCTCGCCATGAGTCAACCTGCTGTGAATGTGCTGTTCTTATGTACGGGAAACTCCTGCCGCTCCATCCTGGCTGAAGCGGTTTTCAACCACCTGGCACCGGCTGGATGGCATGCGATAAGCGCCGGAAGCCAGCCGACAGGCCAAGTTCATCCTCGCTCGCTGGCTTTGCTAACGCGAGAAGGAATTGCCACCGATGGCTACCACAGCAAATCCTGGGATCACCTGCCGGTTACGCCGGATATCGTGATTACGGTATGCGCCAGCGCTGCCGGCGAGACCTGCCCCGCCTTTCTGGGGGCGGGGCTGCGCAGTCATTGGGGGGTAGACGATCCGGCTCACGCAATAGGCAGCAATGAAGAAATTGATGCGGCCTTCCTGGCGGCCTATCGCATCCTGCGAGCGCGAATTGAGCCCTTTCTAGCGTTGCCATTGGATACGCTGAGCCAAGATCCGCCGCGCCTCAAGGCGGAGCTGGAGCGCATCGGCACGCTGCACCGCTGAATCAGCCCTCGCGGCATCACACACCTCCCCCTATTCTGCGGAGAATGGCATGTCCTCCCCTTCTGAAGTCGCCGGCGGCCGCACCGCCAGCACATCTCTGAATCTGTTTGAACGCTATCTGACAGCCTGGGTCGCCATCTGCATCGTGATCGGAATCGGCCTAGGGCAGCTCTTCCCTTCCGCATTCCACATGATTGGTGGTTTGGAAATCGCCCAGGTCAATTTGCCGGTAGGCTTGCTGATTTGGGTGATGATTATCCCGATGCTGTTGAAGATCGACTTTGGCGCGCTGCATCAAGTCAAGGCGCACACGAAAGGCATCGGCGTTACCTTGTTCATCAACTGGATGGTGAAGCCGTTCTCGATGGCCTTGCTGGCTTGGCTGTTCATTCGAGTCTGGTTTGCGCCGCTACTGCCGGCTGAGCAGTTGGACAGCTATATTGCTGGCCTGATCCTACTGGCGGCCGCGCCGTGCACCGCCATGGTGTTTGTCTGGAGTCGGCTGACTGGCGGCGATCCATATTTCACGCTATCCCAAGTTGCACTCAACGACCTGATTATGGTGTTTGCCTTCGCGCCACTGGTCGGCCTGCTGCTGGGCGTCTCCAGCATTGCCGTGCCGTGGGCCACGCTGCTGACCTCGGTGGGACTATACATCGTGGTGCCAGTGCTGATCGCGCAGGCCATTCGTAAGGCACTGCTGAGCAAAAGCCAAGCGGTATTTGATGCCACGCTGCATCGCATCCAGCCATGGTCGATCACGGCGCTATTGCTGACCTTGGTGCTGTTGTTTGCCTTCCAGGGTAACGCCATCCTGCAACAGCCCTTGGTGATCGCCCTGTTAGCCGTGCCTATTCTGATTCAGGTGTTCTTCAATTCAGCATTGGCCTACTGGCTCAATCGCCGCGTCGGAGAAAAGCATTCAGTGGCCTGCCCATCCGCCCTGATCGGCGCTTCCAACTTCTTTGAGCTGGCCGTGGCGGCAGCGATCAGCCTGTTCGGCTTCCAGTCGGGCGCGGCCCTGGCTACGGTGGTTGGTGTGCTGATCGAGGTGCCGGTAATGCTGCTAGTCGTCCGAGTTGTCAATGCGAGCAAAGGCTGGTACGAGAGGAGCGCATCGGGCTTTCAGTAACAAGAGCGTCTGTGACTGGCGGCTGCAATGTCATTGAAATTTTACTGGACTAAGAACAGGGCGGAAACGGACGGTTTTTGGTCAACAAGGGGAACCACGGGCAATGCCAGTCACCCGTCCAGGCCGGCTCGCCGGCCTTGGTGGGGCATTGTGGCAGCGGCGACGTCACCACATTACGGGATTGCCCAGGCTCTTGAAGGACATCTTTTCCAGGATGGCCCAGCTTGCTTCGTCTTCAGTCCACGCAAGCGGGACGGCAAGGGTATGAATTTCTCCAGCCTTGTCGCGCGTAGTCAGGTAAGCCCGATACCCTAGCCGATCCAGCTCGGCCTCATCAGCCACGACCCGGTGCTGCTTGTCAGATGCGCCACCCATAAAATCAACAATCAAGCCTTGCATGGTGCCCACCTTTTGTGAGGACATACTCCCAATCTAGCGCTGGCGAAAGCATAGGGATGTACGAGGAAACACTTAATGAGACCCGTCAAAGGCGGGGCGTTGCTTTCAAATCGTTGCCGGCCAGATGCTTGCGCCCTGCTCTCAATTGGTTTGCGCGTAATCAGCTGCAACTTTCCCGCATCGATGTCACGGGAGGACTTCTATCCCTGTCAGCCTTAGAGGACAAGCGAATTGTCTGTCCGTGGGCCACGCTGACGCTTGATTGTTTTAGAAAGCGAGCATCTTCGCCTCTGCTTGGTCGGCTCGTTCGTCCAGCCGTTGTTCCAGAAGAATCCGGAGACCTTCCGGTTCAAGGTGTTTGCACCACTCTCTGGCGGAAACGGCGTCGTTATAATCGCCCAAAGCTTGCAGCAAGCCGCGCAACTTGTTCAGAAAGCGCTTGTGGCTGCCATTGAGTTCCAAGCCTGAAAAGAACTCGATGGCGTAGCGCAGTTTTTTGCCTTGCTTGCGTAGTTCGTGCAGCTGTTCGGCGGAATGTCCTTTTTGCTTCCATAGTCTGCGCATGTCCGCCCGCTGGCGTTTCAGCGCGTGGCTGGCGAATCGCGGCAGATTGTCGAGATGCGAGGGCGGCAGGCTGGTTAGACCATCCAGCAGGCGGGTTGGAAGCGTGCGCCATCGGCGGGAAGCCAGCGCCACGCGGCAGGCCGCTCGGGCATCCCATCGGGCGGCGCTCAGGGCGGCCAGGGCGGGTTTCATAGTTTCGCTGGATAGGCCGACCTGAATGGCCGGCAATGTTTCCAGCGCCAGCACATCCAGATCACGCGCTTTGCCGAATATGCCCGCCAGCCATTTCAGGTCGCCGGCTATGGTTTTCCACCTTCGGCCGCGGATTAGCGGCGCAAAGGTTTTGAGAGCGGTTCTCAGCCGCCGGATGGCTACCCTGCCCTGATGGATAGGCTCGGCGTCATTCCCTTTGCCAATGCTTGGCGTGTTGGCCATGAGTTGGCGTAAGCACTCCAGTGCGATGTGTTTCAGCGCCGCCGCGCAGCTCATTGCGGGGCGCAAGCGTGGAGTGCGCGCCTGGGTACGGCTGCGCATCGAGTAGGAAAATGGACGCTGTTGTCGTGCGAAGTGTTTTTTTGCCATGGCGCATGTCTCGACTGATCGGCGATGCGGGTATTCATGACCGAGCTTGCTCCCCCGGGAAGTCCTTCCTGTCCTCATTTTTATTCATGAGTATTTTTCAATGCATTGCGAATCTTCGCCGACGGCTGAGTGGCCATCGCGGCTACAAACAATGCGTAAAACCATAATAACAAGCCTGCAACTGTACTAATTGACAGTCATGATGATAGGCATTGCCCGTCAGCGGTTTACTCTGGATTCATCGCTGCGCCCATATGGTTTTTATATGGATAAGCTTGTATGAGAATGTTGCAATGCATGAAAATGCAATCAAATCTAAATTGCACCTTGAACCTGAATGAATTTGATTGCAACCGGCAAGGCGCTGCCAAGCCAGCTCGTCACTGCTGACGATCTCGATGTGAAGCTTGGCTGCCGCCGCGGCCAAAGTTTGAAAAAAAGCGGCGTCCACACCCGGCATTTCGCCGGCGATCATGAATCCCAAAGCCAACTTGGAGGCCGCGCGCTGAGGAATGCGCTGGACCGCGCGGAAATAAGCGCATCCGGCATCGATCTGCTGATCGGCGCTTGCGGCATTCCGGAGCAAGCGCTGCCCGGCACAGCGAGTTTTATCGCCCACGCCGCCGGGCTGCCCGCCGGGCTGCCAGCCTTCGACGTCAACGCCAGCTGCCTCAGTTTTCTGTCCGCGCTGCAAGTGGCCGACAGCCTGCTGCTCTCCGGCGCGTACCGCCGCATCGCCATCGTATCGGCAGACCTGGCCTCGCGCGGGCTGGACTGGACCAATCCGGAGGCCTCGCTTATTTTCGGCGACGGCGCGGCCGCCGCCATCGTCGAGCGCGGCGCGCCGGGACGCGGCTTGCGGACTTTCAAGCTGGCCACTTATCCGGAAGGCCGCAATTTCTGCGAAATCCGGGCCGGCGGCACCCAGCGCAACCCGCGCCGGGGCGTCGTCGACGGCGACTTCCTGTTCGACATGAACGGCAAGGCGGTTTTCAAGCTGGCGTCGCGGCTGATGCCGGATTTTCTGGATGCGCTGATGGATGCCACGCCAGGCGGTCTGGACAGCATAGATTGCGTGGTGCCGCACCAGGCCAGCCACCTGGGCATGCAGCACATGGCCAAGCGGCTGGGCATCGTGGCCGGCCGCATCGTCGACATCTACGCCTCGCACGGCAACCAGGTGGCGGCTTCCCTGCCCACCGCCCTGCATGAGGCCTTTGTCGACGGCCGCGCCCGCGCCGGCAAGCGCCTGTTGATGGTGGGCACCGCGGCGGGACTGAATCTGGGCGGATTGGTATGGGACCTGTGACGCGGGTGCTGGTGACCGGCGCCACGGGCGGACTGGGGCGCAATGCCGTCGCTTATCTGTTGGGCAGGGGCTGCGCGGTGCGCGCCACCGGCCGCAATCGGCAGGCCGGCGTCGAGCTGGCGGACCAGGGAGCGGAATTCATCCCGCTGGACCTGGCCGCTGCCGATGAAGGCCAGTTGGCCAGCCTGCTGGAGGGCGTGGACGCGGTATGGCATTGCGCCGCCCTTTCCGCGCCTTGGGGCCGGGAGGTCGACTTCCTTGCCGCCAATGTTCATGCGACCGACAAGCTGCTGAAGGCCGCGGGACAATCACGCGCCAACCGCTTCATCCATATTTCCACGCCGGCGCTGTATTTTGATTTCCGCCATCGCTACAGCGTGCCGGAGGCGTTCCGTCCGCGCCGCTTCGTCAACGCCTATGCCCGCACCAAAGCGCTGGCCGAGGACAAGGTGCTGCAAGCTACGCGCGCCTATCTCGCGCTGAGGACCACGATCTTGCGGCCGCGCGCCATTTTCGGCGAGCACGACCAGGTGCTGATGCCCAGGCTGGCGCGCATGCTGAGCCAACGCGGCGGACGCCTGCCGCTGCCGCGCGGCGGCGCGGTGACGCTGGATCTGACCTATGTCGGCAATGTGGTCCACGCGATGTGGCTGGCCACGGCGCATCCCAGCCTTGTCAGCGGCCAGGCATTCAACATCACCAATCAGCAGCCGGCCATGCTGCGCGATGTGCTGACGCGGGTGTTCGCTCAGGAGTTGGGCCGGCCCTTGCGCATCGTCAGCCTGCCCTACCCCCTGCTGAGCGCGGTCAGCCGCCTCGCGCAGCTGTGGGCCGCGCTCACGGGAAAAGAGCCGGCATTGACGCCTTACAGCCTGGGCGCGATCTATTTCGACATGACGCTGGACAATACCCGCGCACGCGATGTGCTGGGTTATTTGCCGCCGTACAGTCTGGACGAAGGCTTGGCGCGCACCGCGCGCTGGCTGAGGGAGCATGGACATGGCTAGCGTCACCGCGTTCAGCGTTGGGCATTGTACTCATCCGGCCTGCATGGCGCTGAAAGGCGCGGGGCTGGCCAGCCGCTGCTTCCCTTCGCGCGCCTACCTGATCGAAACCCGGAATCGCCTATTGCTGTGGGACACCGGTTATTCCGAGCATTTTTTTGACGCCAGCCGCCGCGGGGCCTACCGGTTGTACCCGATGGTGACGCCAGTGCATTTCGACGGTGCCCGATCGCTGCGCGAGCAGCTCCGGGGGCGTGGCATAAGCCCAAACGATATACACACATTATTGCTATCGCACTTTCATGCCGATCACATCGCGGGCCTACGGGACTTTCCCCAGGCCCGCGTCATGGCCTCGGAGCAAGGCTGGCGCGCAGTGCGCGGCCTGAGCGGGCTGGCCGCGGTGAGGCAGGCCTTTCTGCCTGGCCTGCTGCCGGACGACATGGCAGGCCGCCTGTCTTTTATCGAGGCGTTTCCCTTGCAGGCGCTGCCTGCCGAACTGGCGCCGTTCAGCCATGGCCGCGATGTCAGCGGCAGCGGCGAAGTGTTTGTAGTGGATCTGCCGGGACATGCGGCTGGGCACTTGGGCGCTTTCGTGCTGGGCGATTCAGGCTGGACGCTGTTGGCGTCGGACGCGGCCTGGGCTGAGGAAGGCTATCGGGAATTGCGCGGCCCGTCCGAGCTGTCCTTCCTGGTGCAGCACAGCCGCCGGTCTTACTACGACACGCTGGCCAGGCTGCACGCGCTGCATCGTGGCGGCCGCGTGGATATCCTGCTCACGCATCAAGAGGCCGACGCGCCATGATTCGATTGATCCGCATCCTGGCCGCCTATTGGCGCACCCGGCGGCTGCGCTTCCGCGACCGCGCGGCGTTGGAGCGCCACCAAGTTAAACAAATGGGCCGTTTTCTGGCCATATTGCGCCAGCGCAGCCCCTATTTCGCCAAGCTGGGCGATCTTCCCTTCGCGCAATGGCCTGTGATGGACAAGGCCGCGATGCTCAAGCACTTCGACGATATGAATACCGCGGGACTGAGGCTGGCCGACGTGATGGATGCCGCGTTGCGCGCCGAGCGCAGCCGCGACTTTTCCCCCACGTTGAACGGCCATACGGTTGGCCTGTCGTCCGGCACTTCCGGCCAGCGCGGCGCCTTTGTCGTCAGCGATAGCGAGCAGGCGCAATGGGCCGGCATCATGCTGGCCAAGGCGCTGCCTGACGGCTTGCTGGCCGGCGAAAAAGTGGCGCTGTTCCTGCGCGCCAACAGCAATCTCTACAGCGCGGTGCGCAGCCGCTGGCTGACTTTTCGCTTTTTCGACCTATACCAGCCTTTGGATGAGCATTTGCCGCCGCTTGACGCTTACGCACCCACCATTTTGTTGGCGCCGGCCCAGGTGCTGCGCGCGCTGGCGCTGGCGCAGCTGGACGGCAGGCTGCGCCTGTCTCCCAAGCGGGCGTATTCAATTGCCGAGGTGCTGGAGCCGCAGGATCGCGCGGTGATCGAGCAGGCTTTCGGCTGTGTGCACGAAATCTACCAGGCGACTGAGGGCTTTCTGGCCAGCAGCTGCGAATACGGCACGCTGCATCTGAACGAGGAATACATCCATGTCGAACCGGAATGGCTGGATGAGGAACGGCGCCGTTTCGTGCCGGTGATCACCGACTTCAGCCGCCACACCCAGCCCATCGTCCGCTACCGGCTGAACGACGTGCTGCAGGCGCGCGCGGAGCCCTGTCCGTGCGGACGCGCGGCGATGGCCTTGGACGCGGTGGAGGGCCGCTGCGACGACATGCTGCGGCTGCCGGGCCGCGATGGCGGCGAGCTGACGGTGTTCGCCGACGTGATGAGCCGCGCGCTGGCGACCGCTTTGCCGCTGGAGGCCGATTACCGGCTGCGCCAAACTGGGCCAGCCGAATTGGCGCTGGATGCCGAGGTGCCGGCGGCGGCATTGCCGGCCATTCGCCATCGTTTGGAGCGGACGCTGGCGGGCCTGGGCGTGGACGCCGAAGCGCTGCGTTGGACGTTGTCGGACCAGGTGCCTGCGATGGACGCCACGCGCAAGCGCAGGCGCATCGTCAGGGAGCTGGCATGAGACGCGCACTGGACTGCCTGCCGCCCAGGCTGCGCCACATGTTGTTGGGCTGGGCATCGGTAGGCTGCGCTTACTCGCTGGGCAGTTTGTGGCCCCGGCGCGCGGTCGTCCTGCCCGAGCTGGCCGTGGATCGCTGGATTCCTTTCGATCCGGCGGCGATCTGGTTATACACGTCGTTTTTCCTGATCGTGCCGGCAGCTTATCTGCTTGCCCGCCCGGAGCGGTTGGCCTGGCTGCAGCGCGCGATGCAGTTGTGCGCGCTGGCCGCCGGCGCGGCTTTCCTGCTGTGCCCCACTACCCTGGCGTATCCGCCCATCGCTGGCGATGGTTTGCATGCCGAAGCGCTGCGTTTCTTTCTACGCTTCGACACCCCGCACAACTGCCTGCCCTCCCTGCACGGCGCGCTGACCGCGCTCTCCGCCTGGGCCTTGTGGGAAGGCGGCCGCCGCTGGCACTCATGGCTGGCGCTGGCATGGGCGCTGGCCATTCTGTTCGCCGTGATCCAACTGCGCCGCCATCTGTTCATCGATCTTTCCGCCGGCGTGGCGCTGGGGCTGCTGTGCGGCCTGTTGGCGTCGCGGCCGGCAACCGCCCTTTCCTTTTCCTATCGACGCACATGAACGTATTCGCCCTCACTTTCTCCGTCATGCTGGCCGTCGTGCTGCTGGAGCTGCTCGCCCTGCGCCATTGGCGCCGCGAAGCCATTCCCTGGCGCGAAATCATCTTCAACCTCAATTCAGGCCACATCGTGATGTGGGTGTTTCGCGGCGTGGAGGTGGCGGGTTTCGGCCTGCTGCTGCAGTACGCCAACCTGCACCTGGTGGATCGGCTGCCGGTGTTCTGGCAATGGGCATTCGCCTTTGTCGCCTGGGACCTGAGCTTTTACTGTATGCACCGCGCCCACCACACCTGGCGCATCTTCTGGGCGGTGCACGTGGTGCATCATCAGGGCGAGCATTTCAGCCTGTCGCTGGGCATACGCAACTCCTGGTATTCGTCGCTGACTTCGTTTCTTTTCGTCGCGCCGCTGGCGGTGCTGGGGTTGCCATTGGAGATGTTCGTCGCGGCGTCGTCTTTCCACTACGCGGTGCAGCTGTACAACCACAATGCCTTCGTCGGCAAGAGCGGCTGGCTGGACCGGGTGCTGGTGACGCCGTCCAACCATCGCGTCCATCACGCTACCCACCCGGTGTACCTGAACAAAAACTTCGGCGGCACCTTCCTGATCTGGGACAAGCTGTTCGGCAGCTATCAGCCCGAGCGCGACGACATCCCGCTGCATTACGGCGTGAACGGGGCCTCGCCCGGCTACAACCCGTTCTGGGCCAGCAACCAGGGGCTGCAAGCCTGGTTCCGGCGCCGTTTCGCTCCGTCCGGGAGGCGCGCGATGCGGATGCCCGCAGCCTACATCGCCACCGGCGGGATATTGTTGTTCGGCATGGTGATCTATTACGTGGAGCGGGTTGCCGGCTGGGACGCCATCGGCCAATGGAGCGTATTCGCCTGCCTGGTGGCCGGCACCATCGCCATCGGCGGCATGTCGGATGAGCGGCGCTGGGGCTGGACGGGTTGGCTTGCGCTGACCCTGGCGATGCCGGCGCTGTGCGCCGGCTTGTTCGGAATGCGCGACGGTTGGGCATTGGCCTTGCTGGCGTTGTTGCTTGTCCATGGACTGGCCGGGCTGCGCTTCCGGGAGGCCGCATGGGCAAACTGAGATTCCGCTCGTCGGCGGAGCTGCCATTCCGCATCGATTTGCAACGCGCCGCCCAGTCCTACCTGGCCGAGCGCGGCGAACACCGCTTCGCCGACTGGCGCGTGGGGCTGAAAGGCGCGGCGCTGGTGGCGCTCAGCCTGGCTTGTTATGTGCTGGCATTGCGCGCGACGACGATATGGTCGTTCGCGCCGGCCTACATCGCGGCTATCGTCATGGCGATGCTGCTGGCGATTAACACCTTGCACGACGCCGCCCACGGCGCCCTGTTTCGCAACGCAAGGCTCAACCAGTGGCTGACCCGCGCCGCCAGTCTGCCGATGGGCATAGACGCCGACATCTGGACCCGGCGGCACGTGCGTCTGCACCATACCTACCCGAATGTCGACGGCTACGACCTGGATATCGAGCCCAACCCATTTCTGCGGCAAACGCCGTTCCAGGACTGGGCCCCGCAATTTCGCTTCCAGCATCGCTACTGGCCGCTAGTGGCGGCCTTGTCCCTGCCCTACCTGTGCTGGTATGGCGATTGGCTGGACCTGCTGGGCAAAAGCAAACTGCGGCAATACGACAATCAGCCTGTTCCGGTCGGCGGATTCCTGCTGGGCAAGCTGGGACATCTGGTTCTATTGTTGGCGTTGCCCTGGTATTGCCTGCCGGCCGGCGCTATTGGTTGGGGCGGCTTGCTGCTTTGCTATTTGGCGGGCTTGATGGCGGCGTCCTGTTTTCTGGTGGCGATGATCCTGGGCACCCATTGGGCCGAGGTGGAGTTTTTCCGGCCCGAAGGCGAGGAAATGCCGCACACCTGGCATGAACACCAGTTCCTAACTTGTTGCGACTGGCAGCCCAGGCCGCGGGCGCTGGGGCATTTGCTGGGAGGCTTGCATCTGCACCTCACCCACCATTTGTTTCCGGCCTACAGCCATCGCCATTACCCGGCGCTGGCGAGGATTGTCAAGGAGCAAGCGCGGGGGCATGGCCTGCCCTATCGCTGCATCGGCTATCAGGGGCTCTGGCGCGCGCAGCAGAATTTCTTGCGGGGGATGGGCCGTCGGCCCGAATAGACGTAAGAGATGTCAGTTTGGATAGAAAAACGCCCGCGCTCTTGCGCGGGCGTATTGTTTTTCTAACCGCGATGGCCGTGCGGATGCGGCGCGAACAGCCTGCTCAGCCGGTTCAGCACCATGCGCCCGGTGGCGTGAGCCATGCAACCCAACGTGACCGGCACCAAGGTCAGCAGGCCGTGGCCCTTGGTGTAGCCGGGGTTGCGGTGGATGTAGAACTGGGCCGCCGAGTTGGCGCTGGCTTGCCACTGCTTGCGGTCGCCCTCGTTGTCCCGCGTTTGCCAGCCCACGTGGACCACGCCGGGTTTGTCCGGGTCTACTGGCTTGAGGCCGAACAGGCGAGCCAGCTGGCCGATCACGCCGCCGTAGTCCAGCTCGGAAGATTGCTGCGCGCTGGGCCACACTCTAGTGGCGTATTTGTCCAGCAGCATATAGCTGGAGGGATGCACCAGCGCGCCTAAATAATAGACCCGCCGGCCAGGACGGGTAAGGCGGTAAGCCAGCACCTGGCGGCACACGAACGGCGCATTGCGGTTTTTGCCGCGGTAGGCGCGCATCAGTCCGGCCTCCATCCGAATAACGGTGGACTGCCGTCCCTCCAGGTTTTGTTCAAAGAAATGGATCGCGCAATAACCAACCGATTGCCCCTGCGCGTTCTTATGAATCAGAATGCGCGTTTCGTTGGCTTTGGAATATACGACGTAACTGGCGAAATCCTCCTTGCTGACGCCGTCGAATATATCGCAATGCACCAGATATAATTCATCCACCAGTTTTTCCCTGTCGGGCGCATCCATCAAGGCTGGCGCAACGACAACGGATTTTCCCATTTCAGACATGTTAGCCCCTATTTTATTTGAATGGAAAATATCACTTTCACTGCTAATAACATGAAATTTATTGCAATAAAACGGCAAATATTCGCCGCAAATATTAATTCAAACGTTTGAGTGACTGAAATAGGAAAAAAGGCCAGTCAAAGACTGGCCTAGTTATATCTTGATGAATTTAATTTTATTGATGAAAGTCTGATAGGGTATATTTTCTAGGCTGAAACCATTTTGCGGATGAAATAGCCTTTCATTCTCTGGGCCGGCTTGGCGGCCGCAATGGTCAAGGCCTCCAGTTCCACCGCCGCCTGGCCGGTCAGGTTGATCCAGCCCTCGTCGGTGATGGCCAGCGTATCGGAATGGCGGTAGCCTCCCTCATTCGCCAGATAGATGCCCGGCTCTATCGATACCACCATGCCGGCCTGCAATACATCGGCGCTGCCTTGCGCCAGCCAGGGCGCTTCGTGATTGCCCAACCCCAGGCCATGGCCGCAACGGTGCAGCCGCAAGCACCAATCGCCGAAGCTCCTGTCCTGCAGGAAATCGTTGACCTTTTCGTCGATCTCGCCGCAGGCGACGCCCGGCCTCAGCATGGACATCGCCAGACTGCGCGCTTCGCCCATCAGCTGGAAACGCTCGCGCTGGGCGGCGGTGGGTTCGCGGGTGAAGAAGGTGCGCTCGCATTCGGCGGTGTAGCCGTCCAGGCGAACGACGGAAATCACCACGTGGGGGCCATCCTTCAGCCGTTGCGACAACTGCGGAATCGCATGCGGCTGCGCGCTCAGCGGCGCCGGCCAGGGCGCCAGCAGCACCCGAGTGCACAGCGGATCGAAATCCGGCTCCTCGCGGATGATCCGCCGCAGCAGCTGCTGGCCGGTGGCATAGCCCTCGGCCACGGACACGCCGTCGTAAACGCCGCGCAGCAGCTGATTCACGCCATCCGCCGCGTAGCGTCCGGCGCGCGCCAGCTTGGCGATCTCCCATGGCGATTTGACCATCCGTATCCGGTCCAGCGCGTCGTCGGCGCGGCCGCCCACCGATTGCATGAACTCGGCGTGGTGCAGCGGCGTGGCGGGATCGAAGGCGAAGCGGTCGCAAAGCAGCGGAATCAGCGCGTCCTCCCAACGCTGCCCCGCCGGCGCCGGGTACTCGCGGTAGCTGTGAACATCCTCTTCCGCGACATTCCAGGCCTGTTTCAGGTGCGCATGCTCAAGCTGGGGCACCAGCAGCTTGCGCTTGCCGCTGGCGGCGTCCAGCAACAGGAAGAACGGGCGCTCCAGCGGTTCGTAGCTGATGCCCGACAGGTAGTAGATGCTCTCCGTGCCGCTGGCCACATATTGCTGGATGCCGGCCTCCAGCAGGCGGTTGCGCAGCAGTTGGTCGCGGCGCGCCATCTCCTGCTGGCGTGGCTGTTCGAAATGCGCCATATCGTCCCCCTCCCATTTCTGGATTTGAGATATCAATATGACATAAATCAAATATCATTTCCGTCCGTTATGCATGCCGAACGCCGGCCGCGCCTTGCAACTGGTCGAATTGCTTCCATAGCAGCAATGCGACCGCCGCGCCAAGCAGCAGGTTCACCAGCGGCATGGCCAGCCATACGCCGTCCAGGCCCATGGCCATCGGCAGCAATGTCAGCGCCGGCAGCAGCAGCGCAGTCTTGCCCACGGTCACGCCCAGCGCCAGCCGGGTCAGCGCCATGGCTTGCAAGGCTGTCGCGCCGACGATGACCAGCCCATCCAGCGGCATGGCCAGCAGATGCAGGCGCAGCGCGCGGCTGCCAGCTTCTATCAGCTCGCTGCTGCCGTCGCTGTACCAGCCGGCGATCCAGGCGGGAAACAGCTGGACCGCCGCCCATGCGGCCACGCCGATGGCCAGGCCCACTTTCAATCCATGCAGCAAAGCCGCGCGCGCCCGTTCGGGCTGGCCTGCACCGATGGCGTGCCCCAGCAGCGGCTGCATGCCCACCGCCAGGCCGTGGATCACCAGCGTGAACAGCGACTCGCTATAGCCCGCCACCGCATAGGCGGCCACGCTCAGGTCGTCGCCCCACACCAGCAGCTGGCGGTTGTGCGCGAACAGCAGCAGGGCCAGGTTGAGTTCCATCAGCAGGCTGGGCGCGCCCAGCGCCAGGATGGGCCACAGCCCCTGCCAGTCCGGCCGCAGCCGCCCCAGCTGGATGCGCAGCGCCGCGCGCGGGCTGAAAAAATACGCCAGCGCCAGAAGCAGCACCACGGCCTCGGCCAGCAGCGTGCCGACGGCCGCGCCGGCCAGGCCCTTGCCCATCACGCCGACAAACAGATAATCCAGGCCGATGTTCAGCAGCGCGCCCAGCGTCATCAGAGCGGTGGACAGCTTGGGCCGTCCGTCGTTGCGCACCAGATAGGTCAGGAGCATCGGCCCCATTGTCAGGCCGGCGCCGGACAGCATCAGCAGCAGATAGCCGCGCGCCTGTTCCGCCACCTGAGGCTGGACATCGGCCTTCAGCCAGGACAGCAGCAGATCGATATTGGGCAGGCCCAGCGCGGGGATCAGCGCGCTCAGCAAAACCAGCAGCGCCAGCGCCGCCAGCAAGGTGCCGCGCGCGGCGCGCATGTCGCCTGCGCCTTGCTGGATCGCGATGCGGGTGGCGGCGCCCATGCTGATCATCGCGCCCAGGCCCACCTGCAGCATCACCAGCGGATAGGCGAGGTTGATCGCGGCCAGGCCGTGGCTGCCCACGTAGTGGCCGACGAAAATGCCGTCTATCACCGCATACAGGCCGGTGACCAGCATGCCGGCGATGGAGGGGATGGCGTAGCGCCAGAACAGCGTGGAGACGGGAAGCGTATCCAGATCACGGATGTGGGTATTGGTATTCTGCATGGCGTCGTTACAGTAAAGAGCAATGAGGAATGGCCATTCTATCATTTAATTAATCATGCATGATTGATTAAATAATGACACAATGTGACGGACAATGACATGAAAGAAAAGACGGATGGCCCGCAAAACCAAGGAAGACTCGCAGAAAACCCGGGACGCGATACTGGATGGCGCGGAGCAGGTGTTTCTGGACAAGGGCATCGCCAATGCCACCATGGCCGAGATCGCCGACGCGGCGAAGGTGTCGCGCGGCGCGGTGTACGGGCATTACGACAACAAGATGGAAGTGTGCCAGGCGATGATAGACCGCGCGTTCGCGCTGGACGCGCTGCGCTTCCCCTCTCAAGGCGAGTCCGCCGGCGATACGCTGGTGGCGGCCGGCATTTACTACCTGGCCCAGTTCCTGGAGCCGGGTTCGCCGCAGCGGGTGTACCAGATCCTGTATCAGAAGTGCGAGCAGATCGAGGAAAACCGCAGCGTGCTGCGGCGGCGCGAACTGGCGGACCGCTTGACCACGCACTACGCGCGCAGACAGCTGCGGCGGGCCATCGCCCAGCACGAGCTGCCCGCCTCGCTGGACATCGGGCTGGCGGCGGACTATCTGGTCTGCCTGTTTCTTGGCTTGTACGAGCTGCTGGAAGCGAGCCCCGACGCGCTGCCCCGTTGCGAGCGGATTCTGCGCGGTGCGTTGCAGGGGCTGCCGCACGCGGCCAGCATCATGCGCCGGCCGCCGCTACTCGACATGGAGCCGGAAGCGCCATAGCGCCAGACTCAGCGTGGCCACGGCGATCAGCCACAGCGGCAGCAGCCACGGCCAGGCGTCGGCGAAGCCATAGCCTTTCAGGAACACCCCCTTCAAAATGGGGATGAAGTAGCTGAGCGGATTGATCCGCGCCAGCCATTGCAGCGCGTCCGGCATGTTTTCGATCGGCGATACGTAGCCCGACAGGATCACCGCCGGCACCATGAAGGAAAACACGCCCAGGAACGCCTGTTGCTGGGTGCGGCAGATCGACGAGATGAACAGCCCCACTCCAGCCAGCGCCAGCCCATAACTGGCCATGCTGGTCAGCAGTAGGGCGGTGGAGCCGCCGAAAGGCACCCGATAGGCCCAGGCCGCGGCGATGGCGATCAGCCCTCCCTGCAGCAGCGCCACCAGCACGCCGGGCACCGCCTTGCCTGCCATCACATAGGCCGGCGTCAGCGGCGACACCAGCAGCTGGTCGTAAGTGCCCTCCTCGCGCTCCCGCGCCACCGACAAGGCGGTGACGATCAGGCAACCTATGGTGGTGATGATGGCCACCAGGCTGGGCAGCACGTGCCACTGGAACTCCAGATTGGGGTTGTACAGATTGCGCACCGACAATTGCGGCCCGGGGCCGGCGCGCTCCTGCTGGTAAGCGGCGACCACTTGCCCGATATAGGCGCTGGCGATCTGCCCGCTGTTGGAGCGGCGGCCATCCACGATCACCTGCAGCGTGGCCGGGCGGCCGGCGGCCAGCGCGCGCGAGAAATCCTGCGGAAACACCACCGCCAGCAGCGCGCACTGCCGGTCTACACAGTCGCGCAACGCCTCATGGCTGCGCATCGGCACGATATGGTCGAACGTGGCGCTGGCGGCCAGGCGCTGCACCAGCTCCTGCGAGGCCGCGCCGGCATCCTGATTGTAAACCGCCAGGCTGGCATGCTTGACCTCCAGCGTGGCGGCGAAGGGAAACACCAGCAGTTGCAGCAGCACGGGCACCACCAGCAACAGGCGCCCCTGGCGGTTGCCTGCCAGCGCCTGCAGTTCCTTGATGATCAGCCACAGCAGTCGTTGCCACATGGCTTCAGTCCAGCGTGCGGCGGGTTCTGCGCACGGTCTGTCCCAGCCAGAACGCGCCCAGCAGAATCAGGCTGGCGGCGTTGAACCACAGCAGCGATGGAATCACCCCGGCCTGGAACAGCGTCTGCAGCGTGCTGGCGAAATACCGCGCCGGCAGGATGCGGGTCAGCCATTGCAGCGGCTCCGGCATGCTAGAAATCTCGAACACGAAGCCGGACAGCATCAGCGCCGGCAGGTAGCCGGCGGTCAACGCGGCCTGGGCGGCATCGAACTGGGTGCGCATCACCGTGGACAGGAACAGGCCCATGCCCAGCGCGTTGGCCAGAAACAGCGAGGACATCAACCACAGCAGCCACAGCGGTCCGCGAAACGGCACCCGCATCACGAACACGGCGACGATCAGGCACAGCAGCATGGCGGCGATGCCAAGCGCGTAATACGGCAATATCTTGGACAGCAGCAGCTCGGTGCGGCTCACCGGCGTGGCCAGCAATGCTTCCATCGTGCCCCGCTCCCATTCCCGCGCCACCACCAGCGAGGACAACAGCGCGCCGACGATGGTCATCACGATGGCGATGGTGCCGGGCACCAGGAAATTGGGGCTTTCCGCGCTGGGGTTGAACCAGAAGCGCTGGCGGATATCGATGGCTGGCGTGATGGGGTGGGCGCGCTCGTCGCCTTCGGCCTGCTGCCAGCGCAGCCAGGCGCCCTGGACATAGGCGGCGACGAAGTTGGCGGTGTTCGGCTCCGCGCCGTCGGTCAATAATTGAACTGTGCCTTGTCCGGCAACCCAGTCGCGCGAGAAGCCGCTCTGTATCACTACCGCGCCGCGTATCTTGCCGTGCGCCAGTTTCTCTTCCATCTCCGGGCGGGAGCGCAGCGGCTGCACATCCAGCGCCGGCGTGGCATGCAGCGTCGCGGCCAAGCGGCGGGCCGCGCCGCCTCCGTCTTCGTCCAGCAGGCCCAATCGGATATGGGCGGAATCCAGATTCACCGCGTAGCCCAGGATGAACAGCAGCGCCACCGGCAGGATGAAGGCGATCAGGATGCTGCTGGGGTCGCGGACGATCTGGTAGCTTTCCTTGCGGCACAGCGCGGCCAGGCGGCGCAGGTTCATTGGTCAGCCTCCTCCACCAGCCGGATGAAAGCGTCTTCCATGCTCGGATCGGGCACCGCCGCGCTCTCGACGCGGCGCTTCAGCGCATCCGGCGTGTCCAGCGCCAGCAGCCGGCCGCGGTAGATCAGCGCGATACGGTCGCAATACTCGGCCTCGTCCATGAAATGGGTGGTCACCAGTACGGTGACGCCCTTTTCCGCCAGGCCATTGATATGAGTCCAGAACTCGCGCCGGGTGACCGGATCGACGCCGGAGGTGGGCTCATCCAGAAACAGCAGCGGCGGCTCGTGCATTACCGCGCAGGCCAGCGCCAGCCGTTGCTTGAAGCCCAGCGGCAACTCGCCGGCCGGGATGTCCATGTGCGGCCCCAGGCCGAACACCCGCTCCATTTGCGCCACCTTGTCGCGCTGGATTTTTCCGGCCAGGCCGTAGACCCCGGAGAAGAACATCAGGTTGCGCCGCACTGTCAGCTGCGCGTACAGCGAAAACTTTTGCGCCATATAGCCCAGCTGCTGGCGAGCGGCGCTGGGGCTGGCTTTCAAGTCCAGCCCCATGACCAGCGCCTGTCCCTCGCTGGGCTTGAGCAGGCCGCATTCCATCTTGAAGGTGGTGGACTTCCCGGCGCCATTCGGCCCCAGCAGGCCGAACACCTCGCCGCGGCGCACCGCGAAGCTGATGTCGTCGGCGGCGCGGAAGTCGCCGAAACGCTTGCTCAGCCGCCGGGCCTCGATCACGGCTTCGTCGCCGCGGCGCGGCAGGTCGGGCATCACATCCGCCAGCGCCGAGTCTCCGCCCGGACCGCCGCCCAACAAGCTGATGAACGCGTCTTCCAGCCTGGGCCGTGCGGGCTGCAGTTTGGCATCCGGGCCCGCCTCCGCCAGGTCGGGCCAGCGGTTTTCGTCGCGCAGCAACAGGCGCAGGCTGTGGCCCTGTATCGTGCCGTCCATCAGCGCCGGCTGGCGCAACAGGCATTGCAGCAGACGCCGGCGGTTGCCCGCGATGCCGGACAACTGCAGGCAGCGACCGGCCAGCGGTGCGGTCAGTTCGGCCGGCGGCCCGCCGGCGCGTATCCGGCCGCAGGCCATCAGGTAGACCCTGTCGCAGGATTCCGCCTCGTCGAGGTAGGCAGTGCTGAGCAGCACGGTGATGCCGTCGGCCGACAGCGCGCGAATCAGCTTCCACAACTCGCGCCGCGAGATGGGGTCGACGCCGACGCCGGGCTCGTCCAGCAGCAAGGCGCGCGGCCTGCCCAGCAACGAGCAGGCCAGTCCCAGCTTCTGTTTCATGCCGCCGGACAGCTTGCCGGCATGGCGGCCCGTGAACGGCGCGAGATCGGTCAGCGCCAGCAGGCGCGCGAAGTCACGCTCGCGCTCGGCGATGGGCACTTCCCGCAAATCGGCGTACAGGTCCAGGTTTTCCTGCACGGTCAGGTCTTCGTACAGGCCGAACTTTTGCGGCATATAGCCTATGCTCCGCCGCAGCGCGTCCCTGTCGGCGACGGGATTCAGCCCGGCCACGCTCGCCTCCCCTGCGCTGGGCGTCAGCAGGCCGGCCAGCATGCGCAGCAGCGTGGTCTTGCCGGCGCCGTCCGGCCCCACCAGTCCGGCCACGCAGCCAGGCGGAATGTCCAGATCCACGCCGGACACCGCGTCCGCCGCCGCGCCGGGAAAGCGTTTGCCCAAGCCCGCGGTTCGGATGGCGGCGTTCACCGCGTCAGCCTCACCGTCACCGGCATGCCCTGGCTGAGCGCGGCGTCGGCATCTCCGACCACCACGCGTATCCGGTAGACCAGCGCCGTGCGCAGATCGGGCGTCTCCACCGACTTGGGCGTGAACTCGGCGGTAGGCGACACGAAACCCACCACGCCGCGATAAGTCTTGTCCGGGTGGCTGTCGCTGGATACACGCACTTCGGTGCCGGCGGCGAACTTGCCTAGCTGGGTTTCGCCGACATAAGCGCGAACCCATACCGGCTGGCGCAGCGACAGCGTGAACGCCGGCGTCCCGGCCTGGACCATGCTGCCGGCCTCCACCGCGCGGGCGAGGATGATGCCGGCGCTGGGGGATTGCAGGCTGGCGTCTTTCAGGGCCAGCCGCGCGGAAGCGACGCTGGCCCGGGCTTGTTTCAATTGGGCGTCGGATTCGGCGATCTCCTCGGGCCGAAAACCGGCGACCAGCGCCTTCAACTGCTGGGCGGCGGCGTCGCGCTGGGCGAGCGACTGATCGCGCTGCGAGCGGGCGGCCTCCAGCAATTGCCTGCTGCTGCCGCCGGCCGGAACCAGGTCGCGCTGGCGCCGGTATTCGCTCTCGGACTGGATCACGGCGGCCTGGGCCGCCTCCAGCCTGGCGCGCGCCTGGGCGATGTCCTCGCTGCGGTTGCCCTTGCGCATCAGCGCGTTGCGCGCCGCCAGCGCCGCCTCGTTGGCCAGGGCGGCGTTCAGGCTGTTCTTCAGCGGCTCCACATCCAGCCGCGCCAGGATCTGTCCCGGCTGCACGCTGTCGCCTTCGTCCACCTGGATGGAAGCCAGCCGGCCGGAAACGCGGAAGGCCAGGACCACTTCACGAATGTCGACGTTGCCATAAAGCGTGCCCTGGCGCGCGGCCTCGGCCTCTCGCTGGTAAAGGTAATAGCCCCCCGCCAGCGCCGCCGCCAGCAACAGCGCCGCGGGCGCCATCCATTTTTTCATTCCGCCCCCCTGTTGTTCCGACCGGAAGCGGACGCATCCGCCATTCGGCCTCGCCGCCCAAGCAGTCAGGATGCTGCGGCTACCCGATAGCATACCCGCGCGGAGCCGCCGCGCATGGCATTCCGCGCGCGATCCAGGAGCCGGAACGAGTTCCGGGGCACGGATGCAACAGCTAGAGCGCGCGGGACATCAAAAAACCGGCGCCGAACCATAGCAGCACCGTCATGATGGGCTCGGCCATTTTGGGTCGCAGCAGCATCAGCGGCGCCCGGAAGCGCACCCGGATCGGCCACAGCAACGGAATGCCGGCGGGCGTCAGCCAATCGCCCACCAAGTGGGAGGCGTAACCGACGCACAGGCCCAGCACCATGGGCATCGCATGGCCCAGCCGCACGTCCCAGCCATGCAGGCAGGCGGCGCTGGCGTAGAACACGCCGACCACCGCCAGCAGGCTATGAGTGATACCGCGGTGGCCGAACAAATAGGCGATGGGGCGGGAAAGAAAGGGAATGCGCCGGCCGAGCCAGCTCTGGGGGTGGTCGATGTCCGGCAGCAGCGAGCCGGCCAGCCCGCCGGCCAGCAGCAGCACCGCCATCATGGCGGGCAAGTGCAGGATCAGCGCGGCGGAAACCGCGCAGAACGCGCCGAATGCGACGTGGGTGGCCACCATCATGGCGCCACCCCGCCGCGGAAATTGTCAGTCATTATTGTTGTTGCCTTTGCGGCCTGTTGCTTTGTTGCCCTGCCGCGCGCTTGCGCGGGGCGCACATGCTACTGCAGTCGCGCGGCGGAAGCAAAAACGGCCATCTGAAAAGCCCAGTCTGCGCCGTTGCGGCAAGGCAGACCGCGCGAAATCCGTCAGTAAGGCAGGAACAGACCGTCCGTCGAGGAATTGGTTGCTGAAAATCGACGGTCTAGAATGAATTCAGCGGCCTGGGCGCCGCGTGGAGTGTCGATGCTCGTGTTCCCGCCCGCCATCTCGTGGCGCAATCTGGCGCGTTTCGCCCTGCTGGCGCTTGCCTCCGCCGCGGCCTGCGCGGACGAGCCCTACCAGATCACCTGGGTATTGTCCGACTGGGCGCCCAACTTCATCATTCGCGACGGCAAACCCACCACTGGTCAGAACGACACCTATCTCAAGCTGATCATCGCGCGCTGGCCGGAGGCCGAGCATCGATTCATGGTGATGAGCACCGCGCGCAGCACGCTGGAGCTTCAGCGCGGCAGCCAGTTATGCAGGATGAACCTGATTCCGACGCCGGAGCGGGAGAAATTCGCCTTTTTCACGCTGACCCACATGCAGTTGCCGCTGCGGCTGGTGATCCGCAAGGAGGCTGCGGCGCAAGCGCCGCTGAACGAGTCGGGAGAGGCTATGCTGGACAAGCTGATCCGCAAGCCCGGGCTGCGCGGCATCACTGCCGCCGGCAGAAGCTACACCGCTGAAATCGACCGTCTGCTGGCGGAGAGCAAGGGCGGATCGAACGTCAGGGAGATTCCCAACCTCCCGTCCAACGACGGCTTGTTCAAACTGCTGGAATTGGGGCGCGCCGACTACACGCTGGATTACGAACCCAACTTCAAATACCGGGACGAGCTGAGCCGCGAGCACCCGCTGACCAGCCTGCCCATCGCCGGCGCGGCCTTGATTCCGGTGGGCATCGCCTGCCCGCGCACCCGCTGGGGCAGGATGGCAGTGATGAAGATAGACCAATTGCTGAGCGAGGTCGTTGCCGACCCTGCCTACCGGCAGGCGCAGGACCGCTGGCTGTCTCCCGAATCCGCTCAACGCTACCGCGCCGAGCTGGACCGTTTCTACCGCCTGCGCGCGCGGGCGGCCGATCCCGCGCGCTACTCGCTGGCCAGGCCCTGAGCGTCACACCTGGAATTGCGCGACCGACAGCCTGAGGTTGCCGGTCACTTCGTCTATCCGCTGTATGCTTTCCGACGCCTGGGTGGCGGCGACCGCGTTGCCGGACGCCACCTGGGCGATCTGCTCGACATGGCGGGCGATGTCTTGGCTTGCCGTGCCCTGCTCTTGCAGCGCGTGCGAGATGTCGTTGACCACCTGCACCACCTGGCTGGCGCTGCCGCGGATCTGCTGGATCAGTTCGCCGCCCTGCTCCGCCAGTTCCAGGCCGGTTTTCACCTTGGCCACCGTGTCGCTCATATTCCGGCGCGACAGATCCGAGCTGGCCTGGATCTCCGCGATCATGTCCGCCGTCTGCTCGGTGGCCTTGGCCGTGCGCTCCGACAATTTGCGCACCTCGTCAGCCACCACCGCGAAGCCGCGGCCGGTCTCGCCGGCCCGTGCCGCCTCGATGGCGGCGTTCAACGCCAGCAGATTGGTCTGATCGGCGATGTCCTTGATCACCTGCATGATGTTGGAGATGGTGGACGTCTTGCTGGCCAGCTCGGAAATGGCGGCCTCGGTCAGGTCCACGGTGGCGCTGATGCCCTGCATTTCCTCCACCGCGCGCGCGATCACCTGGCTGCCGGCTTCGGACAGGTGGCCGGAGTCCTGAGATACCGCGCGGGCGTCGGACGCGTGCTGGGCGATGTGGTTGATGCTGACGGTCAACTGCTCCACCGAGGCCGCCATCGCCGCCGCGCCCTCGCTCTGCCCCTGGGAGTTGCCGGCCACCATGCGCGCGCCGTCCACCACATCGGCGTTCAGACGGCCCAGTTCTTCGGCGTCGCGCATGATGTCGCCCACCAGTTGGCGAAGTTGCCCCTGCATTTCCCGGATATGGGCCAGCAGGCTGTCCTGATGGCCGGCGCCCACCAGTATTTCCCGGTCAAGCTTGCCGGCGGCGATCTCCCGCACGATGTCGGCGGCTTCGGATGGCTCCGTGCCCAACTCCCGCATCACGCTGCAATACACCCACCAGCCAAGCGACAGGCTGACCGCCATGAACAGCAGCACTTGCGCGCCCACGCTCAGCAGTTGCCGGGCCAGCGTGGCGTTGATGTCGTCCAGGTAGAGGCCGGTGCCCACCACCCAGCCCCAGCGCGGCGAGCTCTGGAAATAGGCGAGCTTGGGCTGGGGCGAGCTGGCGCCCGGCTTGTCCCATACGTAGTTGACGAAGCCCTTGCCGCCGCCGCTGCGCATGGTTTGTTCGAACAGCGCGCCGATATTGGCGCCGGCGCCATCCTTGACGCTATGCATGTCCTTGCCGACCAGCTTGGGGTTCATGCCGTGGGACAGCCACTTCAGATTGCGGTCCAGCGTGAAGAAGTACTCGTCGCCGTCGAAGCGCAGCCTCGCCAGCTCCTGCAGCGCCATTTTCTGCGCTTCCGCCTCCGGCACCAGTCCGGCGGCGGCCTGTTCTTCATGCATCGCCACCAGGCTGGCGGCGTTTTCCACCTGGCTGCGTACCTGATCGTGCCTGTCGTCCATCATCTGTTGGCGCAGGGCATTCATCAGCAAGGCGCCCAGCACGCAGACCAGGACGATCGCGCTGACGGTCTGCAACAGCAGCCGCCGTTTCAAGGAAAGGGTTCTGGCCATGTTTCGCTCACGGAATTTGTAAACAACTGCCAACGATAACCGATGCCATTATTCAATTTCAATATTCAAATGTATTTTATTGATTTTTGTCATGGAAGCGGCATTCGGATTTAAGTTGCACGGCAAATCAACTCCTTCACTTGACTTTGTATCTTACGATATATATCGTAAGACATATCACCCAATAAAGAGGGCCAGCCATGCCATGCAATCCATATCGACACCCGATTCGCCGCATGCTGCGGGCGATGCGCGGATCGCACCGTCGCGGCGGCGATGACGGCGCGCTGGCCCGCGGACGCAAGTTCGGTTCCGACGATCTCCAGCTGCTGTTGCTGGCGCTGATCAATGAGCGCTCCTGTCATGGCTACGAACTGATCAAGGAGCTGGCCTCCCGCTCCAACGGCTATTACAGCCCCAGTCCGGGCGTGGCCTACCCCGCCCTCACCCGCATGGAGGAAGCGGGCCAGGTCACCGCCGCCAGCCACGGCAAGCGGAAGTGCTACGCCATCGCGGAGGCCGGCCGGGAACGATTGGCCCTCCATCGCGAACACGTGGAGCTGACGCTGGCCAAGCTGACCCATATCGGCCGCAAGATGGAGCTGGCGCGGCGCGCCTACGCCGGCGAGGAAATCGGCGAGGACGGCGCGGCCGGCTGGACGAGAGAGCTGATTGAGGCGAGGCGCGCGCTGAAACACGCGCTGCTGCTCCGGGACCAGGCAGAGCCTGACGAACAGCGCCGCATCGCGGCCATCCTGCAACGCGCCGTCGCCGAAATCGCCGGCGCGGAAAAATCCTGAGGAAATCCCATGAATACCGAACTTGAGATCCAACGCCTGCGCCATCCCTTACGTTTCCGCCTGCTGCAGGTGGCGCGCGTATCGCGGCTGTCGCCATCCATGCTGCGCATCACCCTGGTTGGCGACGAGCTGGACGGCTTCATTTCCGCGTCTTTCGACGACCACGTGAAACTGTTCTTCCCCGAGCCCGGCGCGAAACAACCAACCTTGCCGTCCATCGCCGAAGACGGCGGCATCCGCTTCCCGGCCGACAAGCCCAAGCCGCCGATGCGCGATTACACCCCGCGACGCTACGACGCGGCAGCCGGAGAGCTGGATATCGATTTTGTCGTCCACGCGGGCGGCATCGCCGCCGACTGGGCTTTGAGCGCCAAGCCCGGCGACAAGCTAGGCATCGGCGGCCCGCGCGGCTCGCGCGTCATTCCCTCCGGTTTCGATTGGCATTGGCTGCTTGGCGACGAATCCGCGCTGCCGGCCATCGCCCGCAGGCTGGAGGAGTTGCCTGACGATGCGCGGGGCTTGGCGCTGATCCTGGCCGACAGCCCGGATTGCCGTTTCGAACTGGCCGCGCCGGCCGGCGTGGAAGTCGTCTGGCGCTACCGGAGCCGGAGCGAGAGCCTGGAGCAGGCGCTGGACGGGCGCGACCTGCCCTCTGGCGCCGGCTTCGTCTGGGCGGCGGGCGAAAGCGGCGAGATGCGCCCCATCCACCAGCAACTGAAGCAGCGCGGCTTGCCTAAGGAAAGGATGCGGGTGGCCGGCTACTGGAAGCGCGGCGACGCCGGCGCGCATGAAAGCATCAGCGAGGAGTGATGCCGGCGATGCGACCCGCATCGTAAAGAGGCTGTCGCGGATGCCGAAGGGCTGAGCCGGCGGTTTTTGCGCGCGTTTCGTCTATATTGGTTTACACGAGGGGTGGCGCTGGGTAGAATTTCGCCGCTTCAATGGGCGGGTTGCATGCGTGGTCGTAAAGACCGCGCGGCGCCCGCCTCGTCGCATCCTGCCGCGCGAGGCCTCCCTCTCGCCGGCACGGCATGCCCCCTCGTTGAAGCGCCCGCGGCATGCCCGCGGGCAAGCCATCTCGAAAACTACTACTAGAAAAGCTGATGAAAATGACGTTTGCGATCAAGACCGCAGGATGCGCCGTAGCCGCCGCCCTGCTCGCCGGCTCCGCGCTGGCCAAGGACTTCAACGTGGCCGTGGTGTACGACCAGGCCGGCAAGTTCGACAAGAGCTTCAATGAAGCGGCCTATACCGGCGCCGAACGCTTCAAGAAAGAGTTCAAGATCAATTACCGCGAAGGTCAGCCCAGCAACGACGCGCAGAAGGAGCAAGTGCTGCGCAATATGGCGCGCAAAGGCGCCGACCTGGTAGTGGCCGTGGGCTTCGCCTACACCCAATCGATCGAGACCGTGGCCAAGGAATTCCCGAACACCAAGTTCACGCTGGTGGATTCTGTGGCCAAGGGCGCCAATGTGCAAAGCATCGCCTTCAAGGAACAGGAAGGCTCCTTCCTGGTGGGCATGGCCGCCGCGCTGAAGTCCAAGACCGGCAAGGTGGGCTACCTGGGCGGCATGGACGTGCCGCTGATCCGCGCCTTCGGCTGCGGCTACGCGCAAGGCGCGCGCTACGTGAACCCGAAGGCCGTGGTGCTGCAGAACATGCTGGGCACCACCCACACCGCCTTCAACGACCCGTCGCGCGGCAACGAGCTGGCCAAGAGCCAGTACGATCGCGGCGCCGACGTGATCTTCGCCGCGGCCGCCCTGTCGAACGTGGGCGTGATCCAGGCCGCCAAGGCCTCCGGCAAGTACTACATCGGCGTGGACAGCAACCAGAACTACATGCAGCCGGGCACCGTGCTGACCTCCATGGTCAAGCGCGTGGACAACGCCGTGTATGAAACCATGCGCGACGCCAAGGACGGCAAGTGGAAGCCCAGCACCAAGCTGATGGGCCTCAAGGAGAACGGCGTGGACTGGGCGCTGGACCAGTACAACCGCGCGCTGATCACGCCGGAAATGGAAAAGAAGATCGTCGCCGCGCGCAAGGACATCATCGCCGGCAAAATCAAGGTGGTGGACTACCGCGCAGCCAACAGCTGTCCGGTGAACTAAGCCTCACCGGATCCGGTTTGCAAAAAGCCCCGCGCGCGGGGCTTTTTTTATTGGGCAGCCGCTTCGGCTTTCAGCGCAAATGCCGTGTTTATGGTATTCTTGCGCCCCCTCGTTTATTTTGCCGTGACCTGTCACTCATCAATGAAAGACCCTTGCGATCACTACACCTTCGACCTGATAGGCGGGGTGGCCAAAAAACCGGGCCGCAAACCGCTGGGCGAACGGGCGATGACGGTGGCCGAGCGCAAGCGCCGCAGCCGCGAGTTGCGCCGCAACCGGCTGCAGGAGTTGTCGGTGACGGTAGAGCTGAGCCGGGACGCGCAGAAGTCTTTGGACAAGATGATCGAATGGTGGGGCGTCAGCAAGAAAGAGGCGATCAACCGCGCGCTGATGATTGCCTGCCAGTCGCAAACCGGCCGCACCGGCAGCCTGTTCGAGCTGGAGCTGGGCATGGCGCTGCCCGCCAAGGCTTCGCGCCGCAAAGCGCCGCGCTGATCTTCAAATAAACTCCCCCGGCGGCAAATCCAGATTGACCGCCGCGCCGCGGAACGACGCTTCCGCCGCCCTCGCCCGCCCTGACAGCAATTCCAGCACCACAACCTTGCCCAGCGCGTCGCTGCGCAAGGCGCTTTCCTTATCGTTGGCGACCAGGACCAGATCGGCCGCCTCCCACCCCGCCGCCCGCCGGTAAAACGGCAATAGCCCCACATCGCAGGTGAACGCGGCGATGTCGTAGCGGCCGTAGGCTCTGAGCCAATCCGAAGCGGCGGCAACGACGCGTTCGCCCAGGCCGCGGTCGCGCATTTCCGGCTGTGTGGCGACGCAGCCGAGGCTGCCCAGCGAGAATTCCGCCTCCTGATGGATGATGGTTTTGCCAAATACCGAGGCGTAGGCGGCAAGCCGTCCATTGTCCATCAGCCAGAACGCACGGGCCTCCAGAGCCGGCCTGTGCAGCGCCTCGTCCAGATCGGGCTCGCCCTCGCATTGATAGGCCAGATGCAGCATGGCATTGATCTCCCGACGCAAGACCGGCGGTAGATCTATATACGGCGCGCTTATGGCTTCCATATTCGATTTGTTTTCTTGATGCATTGCGACGGCCGGGTTGGTCTATGGAATCTCCAGCCAAGTTCCCGTAAAAAAAACGCCGCCCACCCCTGCGGGCGAACGGCGCTATCACCAAGGTAATCGATTCGGCTATCAGGCCTTGCTGGCGGCCAGTTCCTGATATTCGGCGATCTGGTCGAAGTTCAGGTACTGGTAAACCTCGGCGCTCTTCTCGTTGATGATGCCGATATTGGCCTGGTACTCCTCCACGGTCGGGATCTTGCCCAGCTTGGAGCAGATCGCGGCCAGCTCCGCCGAACCCAGGAACACGTTGGAGTTCTTGCCCAGACGGTTCGGGAAGTTGCGGGTGGAGGTGGACATCACCGTAGCGCCCTCGCGCACTTGGGCCTGGTTGCCCATGCACAGCGAGCAGCCCGGCATTTCCATGCGGGCGCCGGCGCGGCCCAGCACGCCGTAGTGGCCTTCCTCGGTCAGCTGCTTGGCGTCCATCTTGGTCGGCGGCGCCACCCACAGCTTCACCGGGATGTCGGCCTTGCCTTCGAGCAGCTTGGACGCGGCGCGGAAGTGGCCGATATTGGTCATGCACGAACCGATGAACACTTCGTCGATCTTGGTGCCGGCCACTTCGGACATGAACTTCACGTCGTCCGGATCGTTCGGGCAGGCGACGATAGGCTCTTTCACATCGGCCAGGTCGATGTCGATCACGGCGGCGTATTCGGCGTCGGCATCGCCCTTCAGCAGCTGGCCGTTGGCAATCCACTCTTCCATCGACTTGATGCGGCGCTCCAGCGTGCGCGCGTCCTGGTAGCCGTCGGCGATCATGGTCTTCATCAGCGTGATGTTGGAACGCATGTACTCGGCGATCGGCTCCTTGTTCAGGTGCACGGTGCAGCCGGCGGCGGAGCGTTCGGCCGAGGCGTCAGTCAGTTCGAAGGCTTGCTCGACCTTCAGATCAGGCAGGCCTTCGATTTCCAGGATGCGGCCGGAGAAGATGTTCTTCTTGCCAGCCTTGGCCACGGTCAGCAGGCCTTGCTTGATCGCGTACAGCGGAATGGCGTTGACCAGGTCGCGCAGGGTCACGCCCGGCTGCAGCTTGCCCTTGAAGCGCACCAGCACCGATTCCGGCATGTCCAGCGGCATCACGCCGGTGGCGGCAGCGAAGGCCACCAGGCCGGAGCCTGCCGGGAAGGAGATGCCGATCGGGAAGCGGGTGTGGCTGTCGCCGCCGGTACCGACGGTGTCGGGCAGCAGCAGGCGGTTCAGCCAGCTATGGATCACGCCGTCGCCCGGGCGCAGCGAAACGCCGCCACGGGTGGAGATGAAGGCCGGCAGTTCCTTGTGCATCTTCACGTCCACCGGCTTGGGATAGGCCGCGGTGTGGCAGAACGATTGCATTACCAGGTCGGCGGAGAAGCCCAGGCAAGCCAGATCCTTCAGCTCGTCGCGGGTCATCGGGCCGGTGGTGTCCTGCGAGCCGACGGTGGTCATTTTCGGTTCACAGTAGGTGCCCGGACGCACGCCCTTGCCTTCCGGCAGGCCACAGGCGCGGCCGACCATCTTCTGGCCCAGGCTAAAGCCCTTGCCGGAATCGACCGGAGCCTTCGGCAGGCGGAACACGGTGGAAGCCGGCAGACCCAGCGCTTCGCGCGCCTTGGAGGTCAGACCGCGGCCAATGATCAGGTTGATGCGGCCGCCGGCGCGCACTTCGTCCAGAATCACTTCGGACTTCAGCTTGAATTCGGATACGACTGCGCCATTCTTTTCGATCTTGCCGGCGTACGGGTAGACGTCGATCACGTCGCCCATTTCCAGCTTGGACACGTCCACTTCGATCGGCAGAGAGCCGGAGTCTTCCTGGGTGTTGAAGAAGATCGGCGCGATCTTGCCGCCCAGCGTCACGCCGCCGAAGCGCTTGTTCGGCACGAAGGGGATGTCCTGGCCGGTGGCCCACACCACCGAGTTGGTGGCGGATTTGCGGGAGGAGCCGGTGCCGACCACGTCGCCAACGTAGGCGACCAGGTGGCCCTTCTTCTTCAGGTCGTCGATGAACTGCATCGGACCGCGCTTGCCGTCCTCTTCCGGCTTGAAGGCCGCGTCGGCGCGGGTGTTCTTCAGCATGGCCAGGTAGTGCAGCGGAATGTCCGGGCGGCTCCAGGCATCCGGGGCCGGCGACAGATCGTCGGTGTTGGTCTCGCCCGGCACCTTGAATACGGAGACGGTGATTTTCTGCGCCACTTCCGGGCGGCTGGTGAACCACTCGGCGTTGGCCCAGGATTCAACCACTTCCTTGGCGACGGCGTTGCCCTTGTCCATCTTTTCCTTCACGTCGTGGAAGGAATCGAACATCAGCAGGGTTTTCTTCAGGCCGGCGGCCGCGATTTTGGCGACGGACGGATCATCCAGCAGATCGACCAGCGGCTTGATGTTGTAGCCGCCCAGCATGGTGCCCAAGAGCTCGGTGGCCAGTTCGCGCGAAACCAGAGGCGACTTCACGCTGCCTTCGGCGACGGCGGCCAGGAAGGATGCCTTGACCTTGGCTGCGTCGTCCACGCCCGGCGGCACGCGGTGGGTGATCAGGTCGACCAGGATGCTCTCTTCGCCCTTGGGCGGATTTTTCAGCAGTTCGACCAGTTCTTCGACCTGCTTGGCGGACAGCGGCAGGGGCGGAATGCCCAGCGCGGCGCGCTCGGCTACGTGCTGACGGTAAGCTTCTAGCATGACTCGGGACCTTCTTGGCTTTAGGTTGTCGCAGGCCTGGCGGCGGGCCACCAGTCTCCACTTGCTGGGTCTGCATCGCTCCGCGCGCTTCGCGCCGGAATATGCACTTTGTAGTGACTGAAGATTACGCTGTTCGGCGCTTGCATACAAACGAGTAATCGCAACAAGGATTGTGAGATAAAATCACAGCATGAGCACTTACCCCCCTCTTAACTCATTGCGCATTTTCGAGGCCGCGGCAAGGCTGGAAAGCTTTTCCGCCGCTGCCAGCGAACTCTTCGTCACTCATGGCGCTGTGAGCAAACAGATTAAGCAGCTGGAAGATTGGCTGGGCGTGCCGCTGTTCGAGCGCAGCGGCGGGCGCGTCAGGCTGACCGACGCCGGCTGGCGCTATCTGGTGCAGGTGCAGGACGGCCTGGACCTGATCGCCAACGCCACCGCCCAACTGCTGCAACCCAATCGCCAGCGGCGGCTCTCCATCAATTCCACGCCCACTTTCGCCGCCTATTGGCTGCTGCCCAGGCTGGAGCGCTTTCGCGAGCGCTTTCCCGACCTTGAGCTGCATCTGGCCACTTCGGACCGCGATCTGAGCCGTCTGGATTCGCCGTTCGACATCGCCATCCGCCGCGGCCCCGGGGATTGGCCCGGCCACATCGCCAAGCCATTCCTGAAGGAGTGGGAGCTGCCGCTGTGCAGCCCCGCGCTGCTGGACAAGCTGCCGCTGCATCGCCCGGACAACCTCACCACCCATACGCTGCTGCACGCGGACACTCGCCCCACCGCCTGGCCGCGCTGGCTGACGCTGGCGGGCGTGCCGGAGCTGAAGCCGGCCAGCAGCATGCATTTCGACAAGTTCTCCTTGGCGCTGCTGGCCGCGATTGACGGGTTGGGCGTGGTGTTGGGCCCCATGCCGATGGCGCAGGCGCTGATAGACGCGGGCCGGCTGGTGTCTCCGCTGCCGACGCCGGTGGTGACGGTGCGCGACTATTGCTGGGTGGCGCCGCGCATGTCGGCCGAGGACGCCACCGTAGCGACCTTCTGCCGCTGGCTGGAAAGCGAAGCGGACAAGGCCGCCCCCCTGCCGCACTGAGCCCGGACTTGCCTCCGCATCGTTTCGGTCAGTACAATTGGCGAAAGCGGAGATGGCATGCCTCCCGTAACCGCCTCGCAAAGAGGCTGATGATGCCTACAGTATTCCTGGACCGGGAAGCTGTAGGCCTGCCCATCAAAGCATGCCCGTCCAGATGATTGCCATCACAACGCATTGGACGCCCATGAAATACCCCCTCCTTCCGGAAAGATTTTCCACCCTGCCCTATATCGGCAAATGGCTGCTGCTGTCCGCGCTGGTCGCCGCGCTGACTGGCAGCGCCTCCGCCCTGTTTCTGTTTTCGCTGGATTGGGCCACGCAAACCCGCCTGAGCCACCCCTGGCTGATCTGGCTGCTGCCGCTGGCTGGCCTCATGGTCGGCTTGGCCTACTGGCGGCTGGGGCGCGAGGTGGAAGCCGGCAACAATCTGCTGATCGACGAGATTCACGATCCTAAAAAAACCATTCCGTTGCGGATGGCGCCGCTGGTGCTGATCGGCACCGTCGCCACGCATTTGTGCGGCGGCTCGGCCGGCCGGGAAGGCACGGCGGTGCAGATGGGCGGAGCGCTGGCCGACCAGGTCCACAAATGGCTGCCCCTGCGGCGGGAGGACCGTCGCCTTCTGCTGATGGCCGGTATCAGCGCCGGCTTCGCCTCGGTTTTCGGCACGCCGCTCGCCGGCGCGATCTTCGGCCTGGAAGTGCTCGCCATCGGCCGCCTGCGCTACGACGCCATCCTGCCCTGCCTGGCGGCGGCCATTCTGGGCGACCAGATCGGGCTGCTCTGGGGCGTGCATCACACCTACTACCGGATTCCTTTCATTCCCGCGCCCAGCGCCTGGGGATTGTGCGCGGCGGTGCTAGCCGGCGTCGCATTCGGGTTGACTGGTAAGCTGTTCGCCGAGTCCGTTCATGGCGTGGCCGGCGGTTTCAAACGCCTCATCGCCTTCGCGCCGCTGCGGCCGCTGATCGGCGGCGGCGCGGTCGCGACCGCGGCCTCGCTGATCGACGCGCAGGCCTATCTGGGCCTGGGCATTCCCACCATCGTGTCCGCTTTCCAGCAGCCGCTGCCGGCCTATGACTTCATCGGCAAGCTGGGCTTCACCGTGGCGACGCTGGGATCGGGATTCAAGGGCGGCGAGGTCACGCCTCTGTTCTACATCGGCGCCGCGCTGGGCAATGCGCTGGCGCCGTGGCTGCATCTGCCCTTTCCCTTGCTGGCCGGCATGGGCTTCGTTGCGGTGTTCGCCGGCGCGGCCAATACGCCGCTGGCCTCCACGGTGATGGCGATGGAGCTATTCGGGCCGGAAGTCGGCGTCTACGCCGGACTGGCCTGCGTGGTCAGCTATTTGTGCTCGGGACACTCCGGCATCTACCGCGCGCAGCGGGTGGGCGTTGCCAAGCGGCGCGGCGTGCCGGAAAACATCCGGCTGGCGGAGTGGCCGGCATTGCGCCGCGCAGCCAGCCTGAAGGCGCGCGCGTCGGATCGCGGCGCCGGTTAGCGCGCCGGTCCGGGAGGCAGGCCGATCAGTTTCACCTCCATCGGCGCGGCGTCCCGCGGCAGCCATTTGTTGTAGGTGCGCTTGTAAGTGCCGTCTTTCTTGATCGCCGCGAAGCCGTCTTGCCAGCGCTTGACCTCTTCGGCCGGCGTGCCGCGGGAAAAGGCCAGGTAGAGTTCCAGCGACTCCAGCACGCGCACCACCTCCACCGAATCGGCCGGCTGATGAATGTCCTTCAGCACCGAGGAGACCACGAAGCCGCCTTCCACCCACATGTCGTAACGGCCCATCAGCATCTTTTGCGCGGTCAGTTGGGGCGTCGGCGCCAGGTCCACCTCGACAAAGCCGGCGGCGGAGGCCGCGTCGGCGAAGATGCTGCCGCGATAAGCGCCCACCGGGCGTTGGTAGATGCCGGCGCCCAACGCCAGCAGCTTGGCCGCCTCGCCTTTGCGCGCCAGCAGCACGGTCTGCGATACCGCGATCGGTCCCAGCAAGGTCATCTGTTTTTCCCGCGCCTCGCTGCGGCCGACGGTGAACAGCATCACGCCGGGATTGGTCAGCAGCTCCTTGTAGCCGCGCGCCCAGGGCACGACGTCGATTGGGCTGTTGTCGTGGATGCGGGCCTGGATCTCGCGCACCACCTCAACTGCCATGCCATCGGCGATGCCGTTGCGCTGGAAGGTGATGGGGGGCCACTCCTCGGTGAAGATGGTGATCGCCGGCGCGTGGGCAGACCAGGCGGACAGGCTGAACAGCAACAGGATAAGGGCGCGGACCGGCATGGCATTCTCCTACGTATAACTATCATTTTCTTGATAGCCGCCAGCCGCCCCGCCTGCCGGCTTATTCGTTATAATGCCGCGTTGTGCCGCCAATCCGACGGCATTATCATTCGCGCACCTACCCATCCTAAGGAACGTCATGAGCCGCATCACCCTCTCCCGTTTTCTGATCGAACAACAGCGCAAGGCGGGCACGCTGCCGCCGGAACTGCGTCTGCTGATCGAAACCGTGGGCCGCGCCTGCAAGGCCATCAGCTATTCGGTGAACAAGGGCGCGCTGGCCGACGTGCTGGGCGAAGCCGGCACCGGCAACGTACAGGGCGAGGCGCAGAAGAAGCTGGACGTGATCGCCAACGACTTCCTGCTGGACGCCAATGAATGGGGCGGCAGCCTGGCCGCCATGGCGTCGGAAGAGATGGAACTGCCCTACCACATTCCGGGCGAATACCCGAAGGGCGAATACCTGCTGATGTTCGATCCGCTGGACGGCTCGTCCAATATCGACGTCAATATCTCGGTCGGCACCATTTTCTCCATCCTGCGCAGCCCGGAGGGCGTGACGCAGCCGACCGAAGCCGATTTCCTGCAGCCAGGCACCCATCAGGTGGCCGCCGGCTATACCGTCTACGGCCCTCAAACCATGCTGGTGCTGACCTTCGGCAGCGGCGTGCACGGCTTCACGCTGGATCGCGAGCACGGCTCCTTCGTGCTGACCCATCCGGACATGAAAGTGCCGGAACGCACCGCCGAATTCGCGATCAACATGTCCAATATGCGCCACTGGGAAGCGCCGGTGCGCCGCTACGTGGACGAGATGCTGGCTGGCGCGACCGGTCCGCGCGGCCGCGATTTCAATATGCGCTGGGTGGCGTCGATGGTGGCCGAAGTCCACCGCATCATCACCCGCGGCGGCATCTTCATGTATCCGAAGGACGCGCGCGATCCGTCCAAGGCCGGCAAGCTGCGCCTGATGTACGAAGGCAACCCGATGGCCTTCATCATCGAGCAGGCCGGCGGCGTCGCCACCAACGGCCATCAGCGCATCATGGACATCCAGCCGACCAAGCTGCACGAGCGCGTGGCGGTGTTCCTCGGCTCGAAGGAAGAGGTGGAGCTGGTGACGCGCTACCACGTCGAGCAGTAATAAGCCGGCGGTCATCCACCCCAAAAAGCCCGCGCTCAGCGGGCTTTTTCTTTGACTCAGTCGAACAGCGATCCCTGCTGGGGCGGATTCGGGATTTCGCCTTCCGCACGCATCGCCGCTGCGGAAAACAGCTGCAGAAAAGCCCGGGCCTGCTCGGGATTGCGGCAATGCAGCCATTCCTGATGCAGCGCTGCCGGGATGATGACCAGCGAGCGCTTTTCGTCGCCGGGCCGGTGCATGCGGCCCATCACCCCATGGCCGTCGGCGTTGATGGTGATCTGAGTGAAAGCCAGGCTGATGGAGCCATCCGCCTCCCGCCACTCCCGCCACAAGCCGGCCACCGCGAACGGCGCGCCGTCGGCCATGCTGATTTTGGTGCGCACCGCCCGTCCGCTCTCGTAGCAGGGCTCGTAAAAGGCCCGCATCGGCACCAGGCACAGCTGGCAGTTGCGCCAGGCGTCGCGGTAGCTGCGCAGCTGGCCTATGGTTTCGGCGCGCGCGTTCATGGTGCTCAGCCGCATGCCTTCGGGCTGGTGGCGCTTGGGAATAAAACCGTAGCTGGCCATTCTCAGGCCGTCGCGGGTCAGGATCGGCGCCGGATAGTCCTGCCAGGTCTCATCCTGCCACTGCCATTCGCCCGGATCGCAGCCGAACCATTCGCGCAGCTGGCCGCGGCTGGGAGGGATGAAATTGACGCACATATTCTCTTTGCCGGATTTTATGGCGGACAATGATACCGCGCCGACGACTGTCGGGCGATGCTTGGTCAGAAAGCCTCTTTGGAAAGCCATGACATGCCCCCATGTCATTCCTTCCACTCCCAAGCCAGGAAGCGAACGATGATAGACCTCTATTACTGGACCACGCCCAACGGCCACAAGATCACCATCTTCCTCGAAGAAGCCGGCCTGCCCTATCGTATCGAGCCGGTCAACATTTCCGCCGGGGATCAATTCAAGCCGGATTTCCTGCGCATCGCGCCCAACAACCGCATTCCGGCCATCGTGGACCATGCGCCGCAGGGCGGCGGCGAGCCGATCAGCCTGTTCGAATCGGGCGCCATCCTGCTGTATCTGGCCGACAAGACCGGGCGCTTCATCCCGCAAGATCTGCGCGGCCGCAACGAGGCATTGCAGTGGCTGTTCTGGCAGATAGGCGGCCTGGGACCGATGGCGGGCCAGAACCACCATTTTTCCCAGTACGCGCCGGAGAAGCTGCCGTACGCGATAGACCGTTACGTGCGCGAAACCGCCCGCCTCTATCGCGTGCTGGACACGCATCTGTCCGATGGCCGCGATTTCATCGCCGGCGAATACTCGATCGCCGACATGGCCAGCTATCCGTGGATCGTGCCGCATCAGCGCCAGCAACAGAACCTGGACGATTTCCCGTCTCTCAAGCGCTGGTTCGACCGCATCGCCGAACGACCCGCCGTGCAACGCGCCTACGCGCTGGCGGAAAACATCAACACTGCGCCCTCGGTCACCGACGCCTCGCGCGCCATTCTGTTCGGCCAGGACGGCAAGCCCAGAGGCGGCTGATCGTTGCCCGCCAAATAGCTTACGGCGGCCTTTGGGCCGCCGTTTTGATTGGGCCGCGCTAGTGCGATGTCATCGTTTCGCCTCGCCGCTCATGGCTGAAACGGATCAAAATCGCGATCGCCAAGGCGACAAGGCCGGCGACAATGGCCATGGCCAGGCCGTAGTCGCCGCCGTTGGTCTTGGCCATATGGGCCTGCAGCGGGCTGTTGACCGACGCGAACAGATTGCCCAGCTGGTAGACCAGGCCGGGAAAGGTGGCGCGCACCGCCGCCGGCGATATCTCGTTCAGGTGGGCCGGGATCACGCCCCAAGCGCCCTGGACCGAAATCTGCATCAGGAATGCGCCGAGCGCCAGCAGCAGCGGCGTGGTGGTGAATGCCCACAGGGGCAGCACCGGCAGTGCGAACAGCGCGGCCAGCGTGATGGCGTTGCGCCGGCCTATCTTCTCGGACAGGCTGCCTATCGCCAAACCGCCGACGATGGCGCCGACATTAAGGCAAATGGCGATCATCTGCACGGTGTGGGGATCGAACTTGTGCTGCACGCGCAGGAAGGTCGGGTACATGTCCTGGGTGCCGTGCGAGAAGAAATTGAAGCAGGTCATCAGCACGATGGCGTATAGCGATAGCCGCCACTGCGCGGAAATGGCCTGCAGCAACCCCGGCTTGTCATGATGCCGGGAGGCTTCCCAGCTGGGGCTTTCCGGCACATTGCGGCGGATGTACAGCGTCAGCAGCGCCGGCAGCAGGCTGAGCATGAACATGCCGCGCCAGCCTATGTGTTCGAACAGCTGGCCAAACGCCAGCGTCGCCAGCAGGTAACCGCTGGGATAGCCCGCCTGCAGCAGCCCGGAGACGAAGCCGCGCGATTCCTTGGGAATGCTTTCCATGGTCAGCGACGATCCGACTCCCCACTCGCCGCCCATCGCCACGCCGAACAGCGTGCGCAGCACCAGCAACGCCATCAGATTGGGCGCGAATGCGGACGAGAATCCCAGTATCGAATACAGCGCGATATTGGCCATCAAGACTGGCCTGCGGCCAAAACGGTCGGCCAGCCGGCCGAATATCAGCGCGCCGATAGGACGCGCCGCCAGCGTCAGCATGATTGCCCAGCTGACCGCCTCGATGTCGGCTCCAAACTCCTTGGCGACATCCTTCAGCACAAACACCATCAGAAAAAAGTCGAATGCGTCCAGGGTCCAGCCCAGATAGCAGGCGAACACCGTTTGTTTCTGCTCCTTGCTCCAAGCCATGCCTCTTCTCCAGCTCTGATTATTGTCAGCTCATTCGTTCATGATAAATGAATTTCATGCAAGGGCCTGGCATCGCAAAAAATAGCAACAAACTTCCACGCGCGATGCGGCGTCACGCAAGCCCAGGCCAATGTTCACGCGATCTGATGCGGTGATGAAGAAATATCCATGCGAGCTTGCCGATTGACTAATCTGGGAGCACAACCGCATGAACCGAGAGGGAAGGGGAATGAGAATCCATCGCGCGTTTCTTGGACTTGCCTGTTGCATCGCACTGGTTTCATGCGGGGGCGGTGGAGGCGGGAGCGCAAGCACTGGCTCTTCCAGACTATCCGGTACGGTCGCCGTCGGCGCGCCGATGCAGAATGCCACGCTGACGGTGCTGGGCGCCAATGGCCAGACCGCCAGCGTCAGCGTCAATAGCGACGGCAGCTACAGCAACCTCGACATCAGCGCGCTGACCGCGCCCTTCCGCCTGCAAGCCTGCGGCCTGGTCAACGCGGTCTATACCTGTCATTACGCCGTGGCTCAAAGCGCAGGCACCGCCAATGTCACGTCACTGACCACAGCGTTGGTCACGCTGGCCACCGGCAGCGACGCCGCCAGCATCATGAGCGCCGGCGCGCCGTCCGCCAGCGCGCTCAACAGCAGCCAGCAAACACTCCAAAACGCCTTATCGCAAGTACTGGCCGCATCCGGCCTCAGTAGCGGCGCCGACCTCACCACCACGGCCTTCAGCGCCAACCGCACCGGCATGGACAAGGTGCTGGACGCCATCGCCGCCAATACCGGGACCAATAACGGACATACCTTCGTGCAACTGGAAGGCCGCTTTGGCAGCAGCAATTTTTACGCGGACAATAGCGGCAGCCAATCCGGCAGCCTGAGCGACAGCACCTTGCTCAACGGGCTGGGCTTGGATCTGACCAGCATCAGCCAGATCTTCGCCGCATTGAATAGCGCCGCCGGCAGCAGCAGCGCCAGCGCCTGCGCCACCATGCTGAACAACAATGCCAGCATGCTGGATCCGCAGTTCACGCTCAGCATCAACCAGCAATCCCTCAATACCAGCAATTTCGCTTCGATGATCTGCGGCTTCCTGTCGCAAGGCAGCTTGCTCGGCGGCAGCGTCGCCAACCCCACGCTGCGCGATTGCGACTTCTCCGGCAGCGACAAAACCTGCACTGTCGGCTTCGATGTCATCAACGGCAGCGCCGTGCAGGAAGGCGCGGAAATGGCGGTGGTGCTGCGCAACGGCGCCGCGGCATGGAAACTGCTGGGCCAGGCGTCACCCTATGCGATCCATGTCAACGCCAATGCGCAGCGCACGCTGCGGGTTGGCATCAGCAATCCGCAACCCAGCTACTACCGCGCGATTTCGTTTGACATCGGCACCAGCGCCAACGGCGTGAGCAACGCCGTTCAATCCGCCAAGGTTTACCAGCGCAACGCAGCCGGCACCGGCTGGGACGGCACGCCCATCGCCACGCTCAGCAACGCCGGCTGCAGCAGCCAGCCCAGGCTGACCATGCAAGGCAGCACTTGCGGCAGCACCTGGCTGGGACTGGACAGCTTCAACAATGGCAGCCTGGCATCCGGCGACGCTTTGATCTCCGCCTTCTTCCAGCGCGGACGGAGAGTGAAGATCGACCTGTACTCCGGCAATGCCTTCAGCAGCCTGCTCGCCAGCGTCATTACACGCGTGGATGGCGTGCCGCCGCAATCGTCCCAGCTGGCGACGCTGCCCTGGCTGACCCTGGACAGCGCCAGCCAGAGCGCGCTGGCCAACTATGCCAGCGCCCAAGGCGACGCCTTGAGCTTCTCTTGGACCGGCAGCAATAGCGTCGTACCGCATGATGCCTCATTCTGCAACGCCGGCAGCTGCAACAGCCCGGTGCAAATCGATCTGAGCGGCAAACTGGGCAGCGCCGGCAGCGCCAGCTTCAACCTGTCCAGCCTGACGCTGGCCGCCAGCGACTACAAGATGATCGCGCTGTACGGGCGAGACCGCAGCAATCTAGGCTTCGAAAGCAATTACGTCAGCTGCGCCAACGGCAGCAACAGCTGCCCCTGATCCGGCGCCCAACCTGATCAGGCGCTGGTTGTCCGATCCCCGCCAGGGCTTGCTTGTCGGCAGGTCCTGGCGGTAGCGGCCGTCTATCAGCACATCGACGAATTGCAGGATTTCCAATTCCCGCACCTCTTCGTAGTCATAGCCGGTCCACAGCCAGATGTTCTTCTGCGGATAGCGCTGCTTGAACATGCGGCACAGTGCCAGAATCTCGTCGCGGTTGGCCGGCAGCAGCGGATCGCCGCCGGACAGGCTGAGGCCATCGTGGCCGGCGCAGCGGTTCAGCAGTTCTTCCCTCGCCTCCGGCGTGAACGGCCGCCCGCTTTTGCGATCCCAGGTCGAGCGGTTGTGGCAGCCCTCGCAGGCGTGCGCGCAGCCGGTGACGAAGAGCGTGACGCGCACGCCCTCGCCGTTGACCAGATCGCAGGTGTAATAGCGATCGTAATTCATCCCGCGCTCAGTGTTCGCCGCCGAAGTGCTTGACCCGGCGCATCACTTCCTTCTGCTTGCCGGCATTGAACGGGCGCGAGTTGGGGCTGCCCAGATAGCCGCACACCCGGCGCGTCACCGACAGCGAGGCGCTGTCGCGGTTGCCGCATTGCGGGCAGCAGAAACCGTCCGCATCCGCCTTCGCCTCCCCCATGAAGCCGCAGGCGCCGCAAGAATCCACCGGCGTGTTGCTGCCGAAATAAGGCACCCGCTCCAGCGCGTAATCCCAGATCCGCTCCAACGCCTGCAGGTTGTGCTTCATATTGGGCAGTTCGACATAAGTGATGTGGCCGCCGGTGGCGAGCTCGGCATAGCCGGTCTCGAAGTCTATCTTTTCGAATGGATTGACCTTGCGGAAGACGTCTAAATGGAAGGAGTTGGTGTAATAGCCCTTGTCCGTCACTTCAGCGATATCGCCGAAGCGCTCGCGGTCCAGCTTGCAGAAACGGTGGCACAGCGATTCGCTGGGCGTCGAGTACAGCGAGAAGCCGAAGCCGGTCTCGCGCCTCCATTCTGCCGCCGCCGCGTTCATGCGGCCGACCACTTGGCGCAGTAAATCGCGGACCTCCGGGCTGTCGGCAGGGTGCGAGCCGAACAGCAGCGTGCCCACCTCGTGCAGGCCGATATAGCCCAGCGAGATCGAAGCGCGGCCGCCCTCGAACAGCGTCATGATGTCCTCATCCGGCCTCAGGCGCATGCCGAACGCGCCCTCGGTGTAGAGAATCGGCGCCACGTTGGCCTTGACGCCCCGCAGCCGGTCGAGCCGCAACATCAGCGCGCGGAAGCACAAGCCTAGGCGCGAATCCAGCAGCGCCCAGAACGCCTGCTGATCGCCCTTCGCCTCAATGGCGATGCGAGGCAGGTTGAGACTGACCACGCCCAGATTGTTGCGGCCGTCCAGCACCTCCCTGCCCGCCTCGTCCCGCCACGCGGGCAGGAAGCTGCGGCAACCCATCGGCGAAACCGGCGTCGAGGAGCCAGTAATGCGCCGGTTCAACTCGGCGGAGATGATGTCCGGATACATGCGTTTGGAGGTGCACTCCAGCGCCAGCTGCTTGATGTCGTAATTGGGATCTTCCGGCCGCAGATTGATGCCCCGGTCGATGAACATCACCAGCTTGGGGAAGACCGGCGTGATGCCTTCCTTGCCTAGCCCCTTGATCCTCACCTTCAGGATGGCCTGCTGGATGATGCGCTCCTCCCAAGCGGTGCCCATGCCGAAGGAGAAAGTGACGAAAGGCTGCTGGCCGTTGGAGCTGAACAGGGTATTGATCTCGTATTCGCAGGCTTGGATGCCGTCGTAGCACTCTTTCTCCGTACGCTCGCGCGCGTAGCGGTCCGGCTCGGCGATGCCGTACTGTTCCGCCACGTCCAGGTTCTTGCGATAGCTTTTCAGCACGTAGGGGGCCAGCGTCTGGTCGATATTGGGGATGGTGGTGCCCCCATACTGGTGGCTGGCCACCTGGGCGATGATTTGCGCGGTGACTGCGCAGGCCACCCCGATCGAGCGCGGACTTTCGATCTGCGCGTTGCCCAGGCGGAAGCCCTGCTCCAGCATGCCTCTCAGATCTACCAGGCAGCAGTTGGTGAAAGGCAGAAAGGGCGAGTAGTCCAGGTCGTGAAAATGGATGTCGCCGGCGTTATGGGCGGTCAGGATGTCTTTGGGCAAAAAATTGCCGGCGAACTGCTTGGACACGATGCCGGCCATCAGGTCGCGCATCACCGGAAAAACATTGGCGTCCTTGTTGGCGTTCTCGGTGGTGGCTTCCTCGTCGGTCTTGTGTACCAGCCCCATCAGCTTGGCGTGCAGTTCGGAGCCGCGGGCGCGCACCGTTTCGCGGTCGTGACGGTATTCGATGTAGACGCGCGCCACCTCCGGGTAGCTCTGCATCAACGCGTCCTCCACCCGTTTCTGGATGGCCGGGATGTCCAACCGGCCGTTCTGGGCCAGCTCTCGGCATTCGCGCTCCACCTGGGCTGCGATTTCCAATGCCAGCCTGGCTGGCTCCGCATGCCCGGCTGCCGCTGCGGCCCGCTGGCAGGCGTTGGCGATCTTGCCGATGTCGAATCCCACTACCGCGCCGTCGCGCTTGCTCACTTGCAGCATCGCCTGGTTCTCTCCTGACTCTTGGCCAATTCCGGCCATATAGAACACGCCTGCGCCAAGCAGGCCCTGAAATCGTCAATACTGTAGGCGATTTATTCAGGTGGCGGGCTGGTTTTTCTTCAAAATATGGTACCAGAACTTGAGTGTGATCAATATATTGTGCCCATCGTCTAAAAATGAGGCGACGACGGCTCTGATTGCAATCGTCATCAATTTTCGATTGAATGGCATGTCATTGTGTTGATGAAGGCCGCCAATGAAGCGCATATTCTGCTTGCTGCCGTTAACGTTTTGCCTGGTGGTCTGGGCGGCCGATAACGAACAAATTCAGGGCCAGGGCGGCCGCGTCCTGCGCTACAGCTCCACTCAGGTGCGGGTGGAGCCTTCGAGCGAGGATGTTCGCAACTATCTGCAGGCGCGCGATGCGCGGCTGGAAGGCGCCAGCGCGGCGGCAGCGCTGCAGGCTGGCCGCAAGGCGTTCGAGCGTTTGAGGTACAAGCGGGTGGTTGTTGATGCCGATTACAGCGTGATCCGAGCGGAGAAGGATGAAGCGCTGATCAGCGAGGCGCGCCAGGTGCTGCGCGGGCTGTTGAAATTGAAATTCCCGCTGCCGGGCAAGCCGGACCATCAAACCACCGAAGTGTTGTTGACCATGCGTCCCGGTAATCAGCCCAGGCAGATGCTGCTGCGGGCGAATATCCGCCAGACCATCTGGGACAGCAACGGCAACTCAAGAACGCTGCTTTGCAGCGATCAGGCCGTCTATCGCCAGTTGTTCGACCAATTGAGCGACGCTCTGGCCAGGCCGAACTAGCCTGCAAAACAAAAGCCCCGCTTGCGCGGGGCTTTGCTCATTCCGGAGGATGTCCGGATTAGATGCTTTCCACCTTGGCCATCTTGCGGCGCTCATGCTCTTGCAGGTAGCGCTTGCGGATGCGGATGGACTTCGGCGTGATTTCCACCAGTTCGTCATCGTCGATGAACTCCACGGCGGATTCCAGCGTCAGCTTGATCGGCGTGGTCAGGCGAACGGCTTCGTCAGTGCCGGAGGCGCGGACGTTGGTCAGCTGCTTGCCCTTGACCGGGTTCACCACCAGATCGTTGTCGCGGCTATGGATGCCGATGATCATGCCTTCGTACAGCTTGTCGCCCGGGGAGACGAACATGCGGCCGCGGTCTTCCAGCTTCCACAGCGCGTAAGCGACGGCTTCGCCGTTCTCTTGCGAGATCAGCACGCCGTTGTGGCGGCCCGGCAGATCCGGCTTCACCGGCGCGTAATCGTCGAACACGTGGCTCATCAGGCCGGTGCCGCGGGTCATGGTCATGAAGTCGGACTGGAAGCCGATCAGGCCACGAGCCGGAATGTGATATTCCAGGCGGGTGCGGCCCATGCCGTCCGATTCCATATTGGTCAGCTCGCCGCGACGGCGGCCGATTTCTTCCATCACGCCGCCCTGGTGGTCGTCTTCCAGGTCGATGGTCAGGTTTTCGTACGGCTCGCACTTCTGGCCGTTGATTTCCTTGAACACCACGCGCGGCTTGGCCACGGCCATTTCAAAGCCTTCGCGGCGCATGCTTTCCAGCAGGATGGTCAGGTGCAGCTCGCCGCGGCCCGATACGCGGAAGATGTCGGCGTCAGCCGTGTCTTCGACGCGCAGCGCCACGTTGGTCAGCAGTTCCTTGTTCAGGCGGTCGCGGATTTGGCGCGAGGTCACGAACTTGCCTTCGGTGCCGGCCAGCGGCGAGGTGTTCACCATGAAGTCCATGGTCAGCGTCGGCTCGTCCACGGACAGGACCGGCAGACCGACCGGCTGCTCTTTGTCGCAGATGGTCACGCCGATGCCGATGTCTTCGATGCCGGAAATGATCACGATATCGCCGGCTTCCGCTTCCGGCACTTCCACGCGCTCCAGGCCCTTGAAGCCCAGCACCTGGTTGATGCGGCCGGTGGCCACTTGCTCTTCATGGTTCATCACCACGACTTGCTGGCCGGACTTGATGCGGCCGTTCAGAATGCGGCCCAGGCCCAGGCGGCCGGTGTAGGTGGAGTAGTCCAGGGCGGAGATTTGCAGCTGCAGCGGGGCCTCCGCATCGCCAGCCGGAGTCGGCACGTGCTTCAGCACGGTCTCGAACAGCGGACGCATGTCGTTGGACTCTTCTTCCAGCTCATGCTTGGCGAAGCCGGACAGGCCGGATGCGTAGATGATCGGGAAGTCCAGCTGCTCGTCGGTGGCGCCCAGCTTGTCGAACAGGTCGAAGGTTTGGTCCACCACCCAGTCCGGACGGGAGCCCGGACGGTCGATCTTGTTGATCACCACGATCGGGCGCAGGCCCAGGGCCAGCGCCTTCTTGGTTACGAAACGGGTCTGAGGCATCGGGCCTTCGACCGCGTCGACCAGCAGCACCACGCCGTCAACCATGCCCAGCACGCGTTCCACTTCGCCGCCGAAGTCGGCGTGTCCCGGGGTGTCGACGATGTTGATGTGCACGCCTTCGTAGTTGATGGCGGTGTTCTTGGCGAGAATGGTGATGCCGCGTTCTTTTTCAAGATCGTTGCTGTCCATTACGCGTTCGTCGACCTGCTGGTTTTCGCGGAAGGTGCCGCTTTGTTTCAGCAGTTGGTCGACCAGGGTGGTCTTGCCATGGTCGACGTGGGCGATGATGGCGATGTTGCGGATTTGTCGGGTCATGTTTAGCGTGTTTCGGCTGGAATTCTGAAAACAGAAAAATCGAAAGATTATAGCATGGTAGAACCACACCGAGAAAATTTCAGTAAAGACAGATGACAATCCTGTAAAGGCCGCATGTATTTTTCAGGGATTAGTCCTGGCCGCGGTTTGGCGCTACACTTCCGGCCATCTGGCAACAAGGAACACGCAATATGTACGACTGGAACGCACTATGGCATGAGCGCGAGGCCTACCGCACCGGTTACGACATCCACCATGACGACGTGAATGAGCTGGCTGGCGCGTTGCAGGCTCGGCTGATCCACCCCGCCGCCGCTACCGGGCAAGTCGCGGTATACGAAGATGAAAACCGCTACATCCTGGCCGGCCACGACGGCGGCCTGCAATTGCTGGAGGTGATGAAGCACGGACTGTTCGACATCACGCTGCGCTTCGTCAGCGAGGATGAAGGCCAGGGTGTCGCCCTGCCCTATGTCGAAATTCATGTCGACAATCTCGCCACCGAAGAGCAGGCCGTTTGGCGCGCGGAAACCCGCGTGGATGACGAGGGGCGCATCTGGGTCGGGAAGCGCACGCTGGACGAGAACGTGCTGCCGGCAATGCCGTTCGACGACCTGTCCTTTACCGACAACGCCGAGTTCCGCGAAGAACTGGCGCGCGTCTGGCATGAGGACTTGCCGCAGCTGCGTCCGCTGATCGAGGCCTGGTTCCATCATGGCGGCGAGATCAGCGCTGTCAACGAGCCTGCGCATTACGGCGACGCGGAGCGGGTGCAGCAGATGTGCGACCGTTACGCGGAAATCGTTCGCCGCGAGCAGGCGCAGCTGTCGCGGATGTTCAGCGACGACGAGTTGCGGCTGATTGCGGGCGTGATCGCCGGCATCCATTTCGACAGCGCGGCCTCCTGCCGCGGCGTCTGGCTGGCCGTTGAGGCCAGAATCATCGAAGACGAGCTGGATCAACAGCACCAGATCGACGCCGAGACGCTGCTTTCCAAGATGAAGGGGCTGAGTTACGCGCAAGAAGTGGCGCTGATCGAGGCCTTGTCTCCGCTGAACTGACATCCCTCCAGTCTCGCCAGCGCGTCGCGCCGGCGAGACTGCCATGTCCTTGCCAAACCATCAGCATCAGCAACAGTTCGTGCGAGTCTGGACCATCGGACAGGTCTTTTTCAAATTCGGCCATCTACTCTCATTCAAGAGCGCAGCCCGGAAACCGGATTGCTCCAAAGGGAGAGACGCATGAAGCTGCTGACAAGCCTGCTGAACCGCATATTGTTGCTGACGGCCGCCCTCGCGGCCTCATCCGCGTGGGCGGCTTCGCCGACCACGGCAAATGCGGGATCTCGCCCCGCCGGCGTGCCGCAGAACTACCTCGTTACGCCTTTTGGCTACTTCCACCCCTCCTGCGTCCGCGAAGTGGTGGACGGCGCAAGACTGATGGATGCCAATGCTCCGCCCGCCTGCGCCAGCCGCGCGCATTTCGATGCGCAAGGAAAGGCCAAAGCAGCGACCGGCCCCGCGACAAAGGCTCCGCGCGCTGCGGATTCTTTGGCGGCAATCAACGGCTGGGTGGAGGATTCGGAATTGGTCGCCACGTCTCCCTACGCCGGAATCAGCGCCAGCTGGCAGGTTCCCGCCGCGCCGGCGAGCCGCAACGGACAAGTGATCTATTTCTTTCCCGGCCTGCAGGACAGCCGCAATGTGCAAAGCATTCTGCAGCCGGTGCTGGGTTGGAATGCCTTCGGCGACCAGGCCTGGACGATCGCCAGCTGGAATTGCTGCAGAAACGGAGCGGCGAACTACAGCACGCCTCGCGCGGCAAGCAGCGGCGACCTGATCGCGGGCCGGGTCTGGCATGACTGCGCGGCCGGCGCGGCCGCTTGCGGCTCCTGGAATGTGGAAACGCGCGACGCCACGCAAAATACGCTGACCACGCTGAGCCATACCAGCAATTATGGCCAGAGCTTCAATTGGGCATTTGGCGGCGTGCTGGAAGTGTACGGCGTCGCCAATTGCCAAAACTATCCGGCCGACGGAGTGATCAGCTTCGGCAATATCCAGCTGCTGGATATCAACAAGCAGATCATTTCAAACCCGGCCTCGCTTGCCTGGAGCGCAAACGTTCTGCAGCAGGGGGGCGGCTGCAACTACCACGCGGCCGCCAGCGCCGCTGCTACGGCGCTCAGCTATTGATCATCGCGCGTTTCGACTTTACCGCCGCCATGGTTATGCAGCCCCCTGTCTCCATGGCGGTTTTTTATTCTCCCTTGCCCGCATCCTGGCGGGCATAGACCATGCGTCCGGCGCCGTCATCGACCTCTAGCTTGCCGTCTTTCCGCGCCATCAGGATCAGGTTCTGGAATGGCGGCTGCCTCAGGTAGGCGGCATCGTCGACGGCGAAGGCGGCCAGGCGCTGCGCGGAGCGCTCCTCGGGCACATCGAACCATTGCGGCTGATCCTTGCCGCCATTCCGGCGCAAGCCCGCTTTGCTCCACGCCTCTCCCTCCGGCGCGCTGACCATGGCGTCGCCATTGCGGTCGGTGACGGCCGTCAGCACCTTGCCGGATCGGCTTTGGAAACTGATCTCCACGCCGGCCATCGGGCCTACGCCGGGCATGCCGACGATCGCCAGCCAGCTTCCCTCTTCCGCAGGCCGGCGAATGCGAAACTCCTCATCGCGGAACGGACGAAAAACCGGCGCTTTTTCCGGCGCGGCGCTATGCAGCTCCACCTTGCCGCCTTGCGCTTTCCAGCTTCCTTGGGCGTACTGATCGACGGCGCCGTAACTCATTCCCCATTCGAAGCTGCCATCCGGCTTCAGCAACAACTCCGCTCCGACCTCCCTCACGTCCTGCAGATAGTAATGCCCGCTCAGAGGAGGCGCCTCCGGGCTCGCGGCCGAAGCTAGGCCGCACCATGCCAACATGCACGCCCATATCGTTTTTTTCATTGCCGGCTCCGAAATGATGAGGTGGAAATTCTATCGCAGTCGCCAGGCATTCCGTATTTGGCGTCGCCATTCTTTTGGCAAGAGGATGTCTGGACAGAAAAAAGCCCCGGCCAGAAGGTCGGGGCAGATTCAACCGACCGCCCTGAGGCCGATTGAAACTTGTTCCATATTCAGCATAGTCCGTCTGCGGGCGGCCGTAATGGTTTTGGCGAGCGGAGCTGCCCGGCCCGGGGCTTGTCAATCGCGAAATTGCCGGCGGAGTTCGGCAATGCTCTCCCGGTGAATTTTCACCGGCATCAGCGCCCTGCGGGTTGGCCGCTCCCGGCCCAGAACAAGCTCTTCCAGCTGCAATGTGGTCGCGCCATCCTCGCCGGATTCGCATTTGATGCCCATCCGATTGAGACGCAGCGTCACGTTCTCCAGGCTGAAGTAGTCGCCCGGGTGCTCAAGCACATGGCGAACCGTGTCCAGAGCCCCTTCCAGACTATTCAATTCCCGCAAACTTTCCAGTTGCGGGCGCACTTCCGACAGGCGCTTGTCCAGATCGGCCAGCGTATCGGGGAGATCGTCGCCGCCCTGTCCATCCACCACGATCCGCGACGGGGATTGCAGCGTCAGCCTGCGCAATTGCAGGCGCCCCAATTCCGCCTCCAGCTGAAGCCGGGTCTGTTCCAGCAATCCAAGCTGGCGGGCGATGACCGCCGTCAGTACGTGCAGCGCCCGCTCTCCGGATTGTGTGCGGAATGTCTCCTCGCTGGCGCAAGGCAGCTGCAATCCATGGCAGTCGAAGCTGACGACGGTCTGGGCGACATCGTTGCGCAGCTCGCCATTTTCCATGGCGACGCCGAATCTGGCGGTTTCGCTGCGCTGCATGGTCATCAGCGCCCAGGCCTCATCACCGTTCGAGGCTGATGAGAAAAACGCCCGCAAGGATTCGCTGCCCTCAAGGACGTCGAGCAGACTGGATGGGCCGGCGAACAGCAGGCCCAATCTGGGATCGCGAGCAAAACTCTGTAGCGACAATTCCAGCGCCGGGGGCAATTTGTCGCTCAGCGCGGCAAGGTAGGACTGCGCGATGCGCATGCCAGGCATTAGCGCATGCTGATGCCCGGGCAGCAGGCAAAGCCGTCGGTCGCAAGCCTCAAGCAATTGCTCGACTTGCCGCGCCAGCTCCCGGGCCTGTTGCCGGCTGGCGGCATCCCATCCCAGTTTGCGCAGCAAGAATTCGAACATGCCCACTCTCCCGCCTCTAGTCAAAACTGCTCGTCGTCTCTAAGGTAGCGCCACTGTCCGGTGGGGAGGTTGCCCAATTTGACATTGCCGATGGAGATGCGCTTCAGCCCGATCACTCTCAAGCCAACCAGCTCGCACATGCGGCGAATCTGGCGCTTTTTGCCTTCGCGCAGCACGAAGCGCAGCTGATCGTCGTTTTGCCAGCTGACTTTGGCGGGAAGCAGCTTTTTGCCATCCAGGGACAGTCCGTGGTTGAGCAGCTTCAGGCCATCGGCCGACAGCTCGCCCTCGACGCGCACCAGGTATTCCTTTTCCACCTCGGAGTGTTCGCCGATCAGTTGCTTGGCGATGCGGCCATCCTGGGTCAGCACCAGCAGGCCGACGGAGTCGATGTCCAGCCGGCCCGCCGGAGCCAGGCCGCGCAGGTGCGACGGTTGGAAGCGTTTGCGGCTGCCGTCTTCGGCCCAGCGGTTTTCCGGCTTCACCAGCGCCACGGCGGGCAGATAGCCATCCTCGGCCTGGCCGGAAACATAGCCGACCGGCTTGTTCAGCAGGATGGTCACGCGCGCAGACTGCGCATCCTGTGCCTTCCTGTCGACTTCTATCTGGTTGTGCGGCAGGACTTTCTGGCCCAGGATGGCCACTTCGCCATCCACCTTGACCCAGCCCTGCTCGATATAGCTGTCGGCTTCGCGGCGCGAACACAGCCCCAATTCGGCCATTCGCTTGGACAGTCGTACAGGTTCCATTTGGTCTTTCCGTAATGAAAAAGCGGGCTCCGGGCACGCATTCGCGCATGGAGACCGCCATTGAATCGACCGTTATTGTAAGAGATTGCCGCCCGGCTGACCATGCGGGGCGGAAAATTTGACCGGTTGGACGGCTGGTTTCAGGCTGGCACCGCCGGCGTGGACGGCGGCGCGCTAGCCGGGCCGCTCGCTTGTTGCGCCGGGATGGGGGCAACCTGCGCGGCCATCGCTCCACCCTCCCTGGACTTCATGCCGACGTAGGTGGCGCTGCTCAGGCCCAAAACGACCAGCCAGCTTGCGTCTATCGGATAGAAGCTTTGCAACTGCACTGACTTGTACAAAAACGCGACACCTATGCCGGCATTGGCCAGCAGGGCCTGATAACGATGAATGGACACGCCCTGTCCGTCATCCAGCACGTCCTGCGGCCAGCCGCGCGAGCGTTGCGCCGATGCCGGAAGTGCGCCCGAAGGAGCGTCTATCAGGGAAGCCGCGCCGGAGGTGGCTACGCTGATGCCCAGCAAACCCAGCAGCTCGAGTGTCGGCGCGGGCAGGTTATTGGTAGTGAGCAGCGTCCAGCCGGCAATCACGGCGACCAGGAAGGTCCACCAGATCAGCTGGCTGCGCGCCAGGCTGAAGGTTTGCTGCCCATTGGCGACGCCGGGCGCGAGCGGGCCGCGATCGCGCAGGATATCCGTTTTCCAGACGACGGCGGCGAACAGCGCGATGACAAGCGCCGAGTAGAGTACGGCATAGCCTTGCATGGTCATATCGACTCCCTGATGTGAGTGGGCGAAACTCATTCAGCATAGACAAGGGCTGCGCGATTTCTGTCGATCCCGCCTGTTCCGACGGACAGGCGGCCTGGTCAGTCCGCGAGCTGCTCGCCGAGCCAGTCGCGCAGAGTTTGCTCCGGCGCCGGCCGCCCCCCGGCCTCCCAGGCTGCGCACGCCCGCTCCATGCCCCTGGCGCGCTCTTGCCTGCTCCGCTCCTCCAGGCGGGCGCATCGCGCGGCCAGTTCCTGCAATTGGGCGTTGCCGGCATCCAGCGCTTGCTGCCGGGCTTGCGCCTCCTGATGCAGTGTTTCTTCTCTTTGCGCCATCAGCTCCAGCCGAGCCTGCAATCCGCCGTTTTCCCGCTCCCGCTCCAGCAGGCGTTCGCGCCACAGATGCTCCACCGCTGCGGCATCTTGCCGAGCCTGGCTCAGCGCGTCCTCCAGTTTTTGCGTTTGCAGCTTCATGTCCCGGCGCTCTTCCTCCACTTGCTGGTACAGCCTGACACGCAGGCCCTCCAGTCGCTCGTAGGCCAGCGCTTCTTTGCGCTCCGACTCTTCCCGCTCGGCCTGCAGTTGTTGCTGATGCTGGCTTTCCTGCTCCTCCAGCCGCTCATTCGAGCGCTTGCGCTCCTGTTTCAGTTCGTCGCGCAGTTGCGCGGCTGCGCCTTGCAGCTCCGCTCGTTCCTTCTCCAGCGATTCGGTCAGCAGTTTTTCCCGCTGCAGCAAGCTGTCCAGTTCGACTTGGCGCGCGGCGCGCAACTCCAGCTCATGCCGCAGCGACTGCGTTTCAGCCTCGGCCTGTTCGTGCTTGCGCGCCAGTTCGGCCAGTTGCTTGCCCAGCGCCTCCGCCTCGGCTTCGGCCTCCTCGCGAACCGAGGCCAGCTGTTGATCGGCTTCATCGCAGGCCTTCTGCCATATCTGGTCAAAGGCCTCGGCCAGCGCGGGAGGCCAGTCCGGCCTTCTTGAGGAAACGGCCACTTTGCTCAGGAATTCCTGCCGCCAGGTTTTCAGCGTGTTGTTGATGGTGGTGTTGGAGCCGCTGCCAAGACGGGCTCGCACGTCTACCACGGTGGGCCAGACCCCTTCCGCCACCAGCTCGAACGCCGCCTGGCGTATCCGCGAATAAATATCGGCCGTCACTTTGGCTTCCCTTTGCGCACTTTATGTTCGGCCTGGAGTGTAGCAGATGCTGGTAAATAAATATATTACGTATTACATTCTAAATTTATCAATGCGGCTAAATTTTTCCTATAATTATACTTATCGGAATTATTTCTCGAATGCGTATCAGTGAAAGTTGCCTGTCGAGCAGGCGGGCTCCCCGCTCTCTCAAATACGAAACCATTAACTGGCCGCCGGGTTGAGCGCAGGACATCATCGCACCCATGCTCAACCGAGAAGGCGAGCCAGACAGCCTGGCTTCTCGGGCCATATCAGGCTGAGCAGATTGGCTCCTGCGAGTGCGATGGCTTACGGCAACGCGGTCTCGAAACCCGGTGACGGCGGCTCATGCGCAGTCCGGGCTTGAGAGGAAAGAGATCGAGTTGGCTCAATCGCGGCCATGTCGCCTGCGGCAACCAATCTGAAACCTGTTTGCAATTGGGCCGCGGCTCTACCCATGCGGAGTGGATGTCTTGCCGGACAGGCAGTGCCAAAAACAGCGACGCGCCAACGTGCCGCGCGGCTTGCTTCATCAGCGTCGGCGGTTTTTGACTCGGGCACGCCCGGAGGTTTTGTCGGCGGCCAGGACGGCTGCGCGCTACGGAATTTAAGCGCTACTCTCGCAGCGCGACGCCCCTCAGCCGCCGCCCAAGCGACTCGAGTTCTCTCACTTGCTGGAGCTGAAGCTTGCCCAGCGAGTCTTGCGCTTCGTCCACCAAGCCCAGCAAAAGCGCCGCTCGAGGCTCATTGCCCAGCATGTCCTCCATGCGGGCTCGCATCGCGTCCAATAGCGCGCGCGCGTCGGCCTGCCCTGCGCGTTGACTCTCTATCATGGCGGCCAGCGTGGCGCCCGCCTGATCCTGCACAGCCGCAGCGCCGTCTTGAGTCATGACTTCCGCCCGTTCCGCGGCGCCCTCCGCCATCAACGCCAGATAGTCCTTAAGCTTGCCGCAGCGCTCAATGTCGTCCACCGGCATATTGTTGATCAGCAAGGACACCGGTCCGTAGTTGAATGCGCAACGGCTGTCGTAGCAGACGATGTGCTGCCGCTCAGCGGACAGATCCTGCAGCAACAGCGATTCCAACTGGCTATTGCCTGATTCGGAACTCAGTGTTTTCACCTCGCCGTTGTCGCGGAACTGCACCGATGCGGCTAGTCCGAACTCCCCCAGCGCGTCCAGCGTGGTCCGCATCAGCTGCCCGGAGTCGACTGCCTGAAATAGCCGACGGAAATACTGCAGGCAAATGCCCAGCGCGCTGCTGTCGGTCATCGCAGACATGGCGACCGACATCGCGCCCCGAGCCTGGCTCTTCAGCTCGTGTATCTCCCGTCGGTAACTCAAAGCCTGCTCCACCTTGCGGACCAACTCTTCCGGTTGCAGCGGCTTGCTGACGAAATCTTCGCCGCCCACGCTGTATGCGGCCAGCCGCTTCACCGGATCGCTATGCGCCGACACGAATATGATATAAGGCTGGAATGGCAGGTCCAGCTGGCGGATGCGCCGACAGGCCTCATATCCATCCATGCCCTCCATTTCGATGTCCAGCAGCACGATCTCCGGCTTTTCTTCCGCCACCGCCTTCAAACCTTCGTCGCCGGTGACTTTGCAGGTCAGATGCAGCTCCGCCTCGAACAACATCTGCATGACTTGGCTCACAATGGGGTCGTCATCGATCACCAGCATCCTGTGTTTTTCCATTTCGCCCGCCCTTTCGCTTGTCTAAGCTTTAACTTGTCGCGTTCACGGCCCCGGCCGCAGCGTTATCCCGGTATTACAGCTATAGCTCTTCCTCCTGCTTGTGGCACCGGCGCCTGAATGATGCGGACGGCATTTCATCGAAAATGGAGCGCGCGCACCTTTGGAGGGCTTATGGAACAAGGGCATTCCGCTGGCGCAGAACTCGCCAAGCTGCATGTTCTGCTGGTGGATGACAGTCAGATCAACCAGCTGTTCGTTTCCAGCCTGGCTGAGGATTTGGGGATTTCGCTCGATTGCGCCAACAATGGCGCCGAAGCCCTGCAACGGCTCCGCGAGGATAGCCGGCGTTACCAGCTGGTGCTGATGGATCTGCAGATGCCTGTGCTGGATGGATTGGGAGCGACCCGCGCGATCCGCGAAGAGCTGCAGCTGAAACTGCCTATCATCGCATTGACCGCCAGCGCCGAGCCTGATCATCAGGAGAGCTGCCGCCTGGCCGGCATGAATGGTTTTCTGCGCAAGCCCGTGGATGGCGAGGCCCTTCTGCGGCTGATTAACCACTACCGTGTTCGCGGCCAGGCCGGCGAAGAATACGGCAAGCTGAAACTGGACACGTTGAAATTGCTGCACCGCGCCTCGGCGACCCGGCTGCGCAGCACGCTGCAGGAAGCCATCGACACCTGCCGCCAGGACTTCGACCAAGCCTGCCAACAATGGAGGCAAGGCGACTCGGAGACCGCCGCGCGGCTGATACACCGTTACCGCGGTTCTCTGGGCACGTTTGCCTACGAAGGTTTCGTGCGGCTGACGCTGGATCTGGAGCATGCAGTTCGTCAGGGGGATGAGAACCTGGAGCCTCGCCTCGATGTTTTTCGCGCGGAGTTGGATGAACTGCTTTGCCAGCTTCAGCGGTGGATGGAAAACCATGGGAACTGATGGCGCCTCCAGCGACGGTCAATGGCTTCGCCCAGACTGGAGGTTTGAACTGAAGAACGAAGCGCGGGCCGCCAGCCCGCCGCGCGCTCGGCGAGATCCATTACGAACCTAGTTCAGCCGAGACAGCCCGGATTGTCAGAACCAGAGCGATCGCAATGCGCGGGCGCATCACATCCCAATGATCATTCGTTTTCAGGCGCTGGCCTGTCGGTCTTGGCCTTTAATGCGATGCCGGCGCACAATACGGTCAGCCCCGTCAGCATGCCGCCAAAGCCTGTCGCGAAAGCGACATAATCGAGCGCTCCCGTCATCAATACCGTATGGACGGCGCCCCAGATGAATGTGGGAATGCCGCTGCCGGCCAGAGCCATGCCCGCAATCCGGAACGGGCAATAACTGGCGCCATCATTCTCGGTCAGGCAGTCCTTGAGGCATTTGGTCAGGATAGTCAACGGCATCGCATGGCCTCTTTGGGGGAGGTGTTTTCGGAGAAGGCGGCGCATTCGTGGAATTAGGAACGATTCCCCATCGCGGCCGTGAAATTCGCCACGCCGTTTGGCCTGATGCGCGGAAGATGAGGCGGCTCATTGGATCGAGCGCTGGCCAACTAGTGTAGAATGGAAGAATACCAATCATTAGCAATCAGGGCCGGCTTGAAAGGTGTTGGATTTTTTCTGAAAATCGCAAGCCGGACTGATGTAAACAACTGAAAATAAATAGGCTTTATAAAGAAAATGGCTATTCAGATCAAAGACACGCAAGATATCGAGAAAATGCGCATCGCCGGCCGCCTGGCGTCGGAAGTTTTGGATTTCATCACCCCGCATATCAAGCCCGGCGTCACCACCGAAGCCATTGACAAGCTGTGCCACGACTACATGCTCAATGAGCAGGGCACCATCCCCGCCCCGCTGAACTACGCGCCGGATGGCCACAATCCCTACCCCAAGTCGGTATGCACCTCGGTCAACCACGTGATCTGCCACGGGATCCCCAATGACAAGCCGTTGAAAAACGGCGACATCATGAATCTGGACATCACCGTGATCAAGGATGGCTACCATGGCGATACCAGCCGCATGTTCTTCGTCGGCGACGTCAGCCCGCATGCCAAACGCCTGAGCAAGATCACCTATGAAGCCATGTGGAAAGGCATCGAAAAAGTGAAGCCGGGCGCCACGCTGGGCGATATCGGTTACGCGGTGCAGAGCTACGCCGAAAGCGCCGGCTACAGCGTGGTGCAGGAATTCTGCGGCCACGGCATCGGCAAGAAATTCCACGAAGAGCCGCAGATTCTGCACTACGGCCGCCCGGGCACCGGGCTGGAAATCGAAGCCGGCATGATCTTCACCATCGAGCCGATGATCAACCAGGGCAAGCGCCACCTGCGCATGCTGGCCGACGGCTGGACCGTGGTCACCAAGGACCGCAGCCTGTCCGCCCAGTGGGAGCACACCGTGCTGGTCACCGAAACCGGCTACGAAATCCTCACCCAGTCCGCCGGCACCCCGGCCAAGCCCAGCTTCAAATAATCGCAGAAGGCCGTCCGCTCCCGCGGCGGCCCTTTACCGCCATGCTGCCAGATGTCCTCCGCGCCGACGCCGGCTCCCATTCGCTGATACAAGCGCAGTCCGATACCCAGGCGGTGCTGACCTGGCTGGCGGAGCATGCCGATCGCCCGGCCACGCTGGCCGCTTATCGCAAGGAAGCGGAACGGTTGCTGCTGTGGCTGGACGACCGCAGGCAGGGGCTGGCCCAGGTCAAGCGCGAGGATGTGCTGGACTATCGCCGTTTCCTCGCCTCGCCCCACCCCGCGGAACAATGGCTGGGCCCGGCGCGTCCGCGCAGCCATCCGGACTGGAAGCCGTTCAGCAAGCCGCTGTCTCCCGCCAGCGTCGAACACAGCCTGACCGTGCTGGGCGCCTTGTTCGCCTATCTCAACGACGCCGGCTACCTGAACGGCAACCCGTTCAAATTATTGCGCCGGCGCGGCCCCAGAAAAGCCTCGCAGGAAATCGAACGCTTCCTCGACGCCGATTGCTGGGGCCACCTCCAATCCACGCTGAACACTCTGCCGCGCGATACCGACAGGGAGATCCGCCATGCCGAACGCGCGCTGTGGCTGTTCACCCTGCTCTACCTGACCGGCGCGCGTCGCGGCGAGGTTGCCGCCGCCCGCGCCGGCGATCTGGTCCGCCGCAACGGCAACTGGTGGTGGCATGTGGTCGGCAAGGGCGGCGTTTCCGCGCGCATCCCGCTGTCGGACGAGCTGATGGACGCCCTGGCCCGTTACCGGCTGAGCCTGGGCCTGCCGCCGCAACCATCGGTCGGCGAGGATACTCCGCTAGTCTGCCGCGTGGGCCGCAAGGGGCAAGCCAAGCCATTGTCCGACAAGGCGATCTACCTGATCTGCAAGGAAGTGTTCGGCCGGGCGCAGGCCGGCGCGCCCAGCGACGAAACCCGCGCCCGGCTGTGCGCGGCCAGCACCCACTGGCTGCGGCATACCGCCGCCAGCCACCAGCTGGAAGCCGGCGTGCCCTTGCTGCTGGTCAGCCAGAACCTGCGCCACGCCAGCATCCAGACCACGCGCCGCTACCTGCACAGCGAGGAAGACGCACGCCACGAGGCCAGCCGCCTGCACAAGCTCAAACGCGATGCCTGAGCGTTTCGCCCTTCCCTTTCCGCGCCATTCCGCGTACCATCGCGCCTCTTTTATTTTCAAGGAGATGCTGAATGACTGATCAAACTGCCGCCCGCGCCTGCGGCATAGACTTTGGCACCTCCAACTCCACCGTGGGCTGGCTGCGTCCTGGCCATGACACCCTGCTTCAGCTGGAAGACGGCAAGATCACGCTGCCCTCGGTGGTGTTCTTCAATTACGAAGAAGACCATTCCCGCTTCGGCCGCGCCGCGCTGGCCGAATACATCGACGGCTTCGAGGGCCGGCTGATGCGCTCGCTGAAGAGCCTGCTGGGCTCCAGCCTGATCGACAGCCAGACCGAGGTCCAGGGCAAGGCGCTGCCGTTCCGCCACCTGCTGAAGCTTTTCATCCAGGAATTGAAGCTGCGCGCCGAAGCCACCGCCGGCCGCGAGTTCGAGCAAGTGGTGTTGGGCCGCCCGGTCTATTTCGTCGACGACAATCCTCAGGCCGACAAGCTGGCTCAGGACACGCTGGCCGATATCGCACGCCAGGTGGGCTTCAAGGAGATTTCCTTCCAGCTGGAGCCGATCGCCGCGGCGTTCGACTACGAATCCAACATCGAGAAGGAAGAGCTGGTGCTGATCGTCGACATCGGCGGCGGCACCTCGGACTTCACGCTGATCCGCCTGTCGCCGGAGCGCCGCAGCCATGCAGAGCGCCGCGACGACATCCTGGCAACCGGCGGCGTGCACATCGGCGGTACCGACTTCGACCGCCAGCTGAGCCTGCACGGCGTGATGCCTTTGTTCGGCTTCAAGACCCGGTTGCGCAACAACGCCGAGATGCCGTCCAGCCAGTACTTCAACCTGGCCACCTGGCACACCATCAACTTCGCCTACACCCGCAAGGCCTGGATGGATCTGCAGGATGTGCACCGCGACGCCGCCGAGCCGCAAAAGCTGGATCGCCTGTTCAAGCTGATCCAGGAGCGCGCCGGCCACTGGCTGGCGATGGAAGTGGAGGCCGCCAAGATCGCGCTGTCCGACCAGGACAGCCATCGACTGGCGCTGGACACCATCGAACGCGGCCTGCATTGCGATCTGAGCCGCGCCGATTTCGAGACCAGCATCGGCTCGCTGCTGGACCGCGTCGGCGGCACCGTTAGCAAGCTGCTGGCCGATTCCGGGCTAAAGGCTGAAAACGTGGACACCGTGTTCTTCACTGGCGGCTCCAGCGGAGTGCCGGCGTTGCGCGACGGCATCCGCGCGCTGCTGCCCAATGCCCGCCACGTGGAAGGCAATCTGTTCGGCAGCATTGGCAGCGGCCTGGCCATCGAGGCGAAGAAACGCTACGGCTAAGCCACCGGGCAAGCTGATAAAAAAACACCGCGTATCATCGCGGCGTTTCTTTATTGGGGCGAAGAATCAGAAGTCCCGCTGCGGCACCAGCACCGTGCGGTTGCCGTTGCTCTCCATCGGACTGACAATGCCGGCAGCCTCCATCTCCTCGATCAGCCGCGCGGCGCGGTTGTAGCCGATGCGCAGATGGCGCTGCACGCCGGAAATGGACGGTTTGCGGGTGCGCAGCACGATCTCCACTGCCTCGTCGTACAGGGGGTCGGTTTCCGTCGCCGCTTGCGCCTTGGCGGTGGCGTCCGCCGAGGCGTCGTCGGCCTCGCTTTCGCCGGTCAGCAGGCCTTCCACATAATCCGGCTCGCCGAACTGCTTCAGATGCTCGACCACCGCATGCACCTCGTCGTCGGTGACGAAGGCGCCGTGCACCCGTTGCGGATAGCCGGTGCCCGGCGGCAGGTACAGCATGTCGCCTTGGCCCAGCAGGCTTTCCGCGCCCATCTGGTCCAGAATGGTGCGGCTGTCTATCTTGCTGGACACCTGGAAGGCGATCCGCGTCGGGATATTGGCCTTGATCAGGCCGGTGATCACGTCCACCGACGGCCGCTGCGTGGCCAGGATCAGGTGGATGCCGGCGGCGCGCGCCTTCTGCGCCAGGCGGGCGATCAGTTCCTCGATCTTCTTGCCCGCCACCATCATCAGGTCGGCGAACTCATCCACCACCACCACGATGAAGGGCAGCTTGTCCAAAGGCTCGGGCGTTTCCGGCGTCAGGCTGAACGGATTGGCGATGCGCTGGCCGCGCTCGGCGGCCTCTCGCACCTTCTGGTTGTAGCCGGCCAGGTTGCGCACGCCCAGCGCGCTCATCAAGCGATAGCGCTTCTCCATCTCGCCCACGCACCAGTTCAGCGCGTTGGCGGCCAGCTTCATGTCGGTGACCACCGGTGCCAGCAGGTGCGGGATGTCGTTGTAGACTGACAGCTCCAGCATCTTGGGGTCGATCATGATGAAGCGGACTTCTTCCGGCGTGGCCTTGTACAGCAGCGACAGGATCATCGCGTTGACGCCCACCGACTTGCCTGAGCCGGTGGTGCCGGCCACCAGCAGGTGCGGTGCCTTGGCCAGGTCGGTCACCACCGGCTCGCCAGTGATGTCCTTGCCCAGCGCCATCGTCAAGCGAGACGCGGAATGCTGGAACACGTCGGCGGAGAAGATTTCCGACAGCCGTATCATCTGTCGCTTGGGATTGGGCAGCTCCAGGCCCATGCAGGTTTTGCCCGGAATGGTCTCCACCACGCGGATGGAGGCCAGGCCCAGCGCGCGCGACAGGTCCTTCATCAGGTTCACCACCTGGTTGCCGCGCACGCCCACCGCCGGCTCCACCTCGTAGCGGGTGATCACCGGGCCGGCGTAAGCATCCACCACGCTGACCTTGACCTTGAACTCGGCGCACTTCTCCTCGATCACGATGCCGCGCTCGATCAACTCGTCCTGATTGCAGGCTTCCTGAGCCGCATCCGCCGGGCTCAGCAGGCCCAAGCCAGGCAGCATGGAGTCGTCGTAGCTGTGGCGCGCCGGGGCGTCCTCCGCTGGCGCGAGCTCAGGCTCGGGCAAGGCGGCAGGCACTGTTTCAACGGCCGCAGCGGCCGGCTGCGCCGCCGGCTTCTCCTCCACTAATATCCAGGGCATGGGATTGCTTGCCAACTGCGCCGCGGTGGCGGCCAGGGACGGCGCTGCCGGCTCCGGCAGCACAGTCTGCTGCACGATGGCGGCGCTTTCGTCCGCTTGCTGGACCAGCACTTCGCGGGTTTGCGGCCAGCGCCACGGCGCGCGCGATGTGGGCGAAGCGTCGCTGGCGGCGATAGCCTCTTCCTCGAGCTCGTCGGCCGCATCTTGCTTGTCAGCCGCTGGGGGCTCAGGCGTGAATTCGGAAATCACTCGTTCTGCTGGTTCAAACGGAACAGATGCGGACGCGGCCGGTTCAGGGTTTGCCGGCGGTGGCGGCGCATGATCGATTTCCGGCACAGCGGCCTCAGGTTCGCCGATTTCCGGCCAGGATTGCGGCTCCAGCTCTTCGGCGTCTACAGGGGAGGACTCGGCTGCGACCGGCTCTGGCGCCGTCACTGGCTGGACAAGCGGCTCTTGGATACGAATGTCCGCTATCGGGGCTGGATCGGGTTCCATCGCGATGGGTTTGCTCACTGGCGCCGGTTCAGGCTTGCGCAGCGGTTCCAGAATGACCAGCGGTTTTTCCGGCTCCGGTTTGGCTTCCGGCTTCGCCCGGGGGATCGGAACCAATTCGACGCGGGGCAGCGGCGCGCTAGGAGGCGGCGGGCTGCGGCGGTGCGCGTGCAGGTTGGCCACCGCGGCGCGCACTTCGCCGCTGCCGATCAGCGGCAGCGTGTCTTCGCCGCGCTCGCCCGGCTCGACTCCGCGGACGCGCTGGCGGCGGCGGTAGTCCTGCTGCATATTGCTCTGCATCTCGGACAGGCCGATCACCGGCAGGTTTTCCGCATCCGGCGCGGACGGTTCCTGGCGGGCTTTCCGGCGGTATTCGCGCGACAGCTCCAGCATTGGCAGCTCGGTAGGCTGCGACTGATGAGCTGCCGGCGAGCGCTTGGGCAGGACGATGGTGGCGAGCGGTTTTTGCTCTTCGGTAGGCTCCTCTCGCCGTGCCTGCGGCCGAGGCTGCGCGACGCGGACGGGCTCCGCCTCCGTCTCGCGGCGGGCGGCAGGCTGGGGTTCAGGCGCAGGTTCCGGCAATGGATCGGCCTCCGGCGCGGGCGGTTCCTGGCTTTCCATAGCCTCTGGCTGCCGCGGGGATTCCGCGAAGTAATCGGGTTCGTAGCGCTCGCTGCGACCCTCCACTCCAAGCAAGCCATCCAGCTTGCGCATCAGTTGCGGCATTTTGCCGCTTTTCACCAGCCAGCCGGCCGCGGCCAGCGCTGACAGCAATAGTACGACGACAACCCACACGGTCGAGAACCCCGAAATTTAGCTGCCCGCGGCGGGCGCGGGCGTGTTTTTCATGGCAGCGCGCTGGACTGAGTCAAGCGTCAAACTGTCTGTCACTTTAAGATCTGATTGTAACTGTTTTGTGCGCTCGCATCACAACCAATGCCAGATCAAAGCCTGGACGGCCAGCGCGAACAGCGCGGCGATCACATCGTCCACCATCACGCCGAAGCCGCCGCCCACGCGCTGGTCGAACCAGCGTATCGGCCAGGGCTTGACGATGTCGAACAGGCGGAATAGCGCGAAAGCCAGGATCCATCCGGCCCAGCCAGCCGGCGCGAAGGCTAGCACCATCAGCATGCCCACCACCTCGTCCCAGACGATGCCGCCGTAGTCATGCACGCCCAACGCCCTGCCGGTGATGCCGCATGTGTAGACGCCGATCAGGAACAAGGGCAGGCACAGCGCCATCAATGCCCAGCCGTTGACGCCAAGGGCGAGCAAGGGGAAGAAGATGGGGTACGCGACCAAGGTGCCCCAAGTGCCCGGCGCTTTTTTCATCAGCCCGCTGCCGAAACCGAAAGACAGCAGATGAACGGGATTGCTCAGCAAAAAACGCCAGTTGGGCGTGATTTTCGGTGTGTCAGCCAAAGTGGTCATAACCTTTCTTGTCCAGCTCCACAGTCCGCCCGGCCGCGTCCAGCAATCTGGCGCCCCGCCCTTCCAGCACGCGGCCGATTCGGGTGACGCGGCAGAGTCCGGAGGCGGCGGCCTCGATGGCGGCGCGGCGCGCCGGCGGCGCCGTGAAAACCAGTTCGTAATCGTCCCCGCCGGCCGTCAGGCAAGCGAGGCATTCTTCGCGGCGGGCTTCCAGCTCGGGATGGGACGGCAATGCCTCCGCCCAGAGTTCGCCGGCCACGCCGGATGCGGCCAGGATGTGGCCAAGGTCGGCCATCAGCCCGTCGGACACATCGGCGGCGGCGTGCGCCAGCGGCAACAGCGCGGCGCCCAGCGCCAGCCTCGGCTCCGGGCATTCCAGTTTGTGCGTCGCGGCGGCCAGCAGTTCCATATCGTTTACATTCAGCCAGCCCAGCCGATGGCGCACCGCCAGCGCGCCCAGGCCCAATTCGCCGGACACCCAGATGTCGTCACCCGGCTTGGCGCCGTCGCGGCGCAAGGCCTGCCCGGCCGGCGTCTCGCCCATGATCGTCACCGACAGCGTCAGCGGGCCGCCGGTGGTGTCGCCGCCGATCAGCTCCACGCCGTGGGCATCCGCCAGCGCGAAGAAACCTGCGGCGAATTCCGCCACCCAGGCTTCGTCGGCGCGCGGCAGCGCGATGGAAAGCAACGCCCAGCGCGGCCGGGCACCCATCGCCGCCATGTCGGACAGGTTGACCGCCAGCGTCTTGTGGCCCAGCGCGCGCGGCGACACGTCGGCGAAGAAGTGGCGCCCTTCCACCAGCATGTCCGTCGACAGGTGCAGCTCATGGCCGGGCGTTGGCCGGACGATGGCGGCGTCGTCGCCGACGCCCAGCACGGCAGACGGCGCGGGACGCTTGAAATAGCGGCCTATCAGTTCGAATTCGTTCATGGCACCTCACGCAAAAACACCCGCCGGCGGCGGGTGTCGTCGACAGCGGCACGCCGATAGGCGCGCCCGGCTCAGTCCTGCTTGCGGCGCTGCTTCTGCGCCAGCACTTCGTCGCCGCGCACTTCGGCGGCCAGCTTGTCCAGCACGCCGTTGACGAATTTGTGGCCATCGGTGCCGCCGAAAGTCTTGGTGATTTCGATGGCTTCGTTGATGATCACCGGGTACGGGGTTTCCGGGCTTTGCGTCAGTTCCAGCGCGGCCATCAGCAGCACGGCGCGCTCCACCGGGCTGACTTCGTCCTCGGCGCGCTCGTAATAGCGGCCGACCTGAACGGACAGCAGTTCCACATCTTTCAGCACGCCGTACAGGATGCTGCGGAACAGGGCCTCGTCGGCCTTGGCGAAGTATTCGTTCTCGCGCAGGTGTTTTTCAATCAGCGAAGCCGGACGGTCCGGATTCAGTTCCCATTCGTAAATGCCTTGCACGGCAAATTCGCGGGCGCGGCGGCGGGCGGTTTTCATGGTGGCGATTCCTTGAAAGAGCAAGGGAAGCGGCGCGATGGCCCGCTTCCCGTTGGACGGCTTGGCGGCGGATAACTCAGCCGCGCAGCGTCTTGTGCAGATTGGCCATCTCGACCGCGACGCGGGCGGCGTCGCCGCCCTTTTCCTGCATGCGGACTTCCGCCTGCTCGTCGTTTTCGGTGGTCAGGATGGCGTTGGCTACCGGAATGTCGAAATCCAGGCCGACGCGGGTGACGCCGGCGCCGGATTCGTTGGATACCAGCTCGAAATGATAGGTTTCGCCGCGGATCACCGCACCCAGCGCCACCAGCGCGTCGAAACGACCGCTCTTGGCCATGGTCTGCAGAACCAGCGGAACCTCCAGCGCGCCCGGCACCGTGGCCAGGACGATGTCGCCGGCGACGACGCCCAGCTTCTCCAGCTCGGCGAGGCAAGCGTCGCGCAAGCCGTGGCATACCGGCGTGTTGAAACGCGCCATGGCGATGCCGATTTTCAGGCCCTTGCCGGAAAAGTTGGGTTCAATACACTGGATTGCATCAAGCATGTTGGGTCCTCGCGGCGAAAACACTAAGGAAAGCCGGCAATTGTAACGCAATCGCCGCGATTAGGCCACGCCCGGGCCGTTGCCGGCATCCACGTGGAAGTGGCCCGGCTGGCAGAATCCGGTGACTTCCAGCTCGAAGCCGGCCATCGACGGCAGGCTGACCGGACTGGACATCAGCTTCATCTTGCCGACGCCCAGCGCCTTCAGCATTTGCGCGCCAACGCCGAAGGTCTTGCTGTCCCACTTCTGCCGCGGCGGCTCCTGGTCCAGCGCCCGTTGCGCCAGATCGGCGCCGGTTTCGTCGCGGTACAAGAGCACCATCACGCCGCAGCCCTCCTCTTCCATGGTTTCCAGCGCGTTGGGCAGTGTCCAGGAATGATGGCTGCACAGCGGCGCCAGCATGTCGATCACCGACAGCGGCTCATGCACCCGCACCAGGATTTCCTTGTCCGGATGGATTTTTCCCTTGCTCAGCGCCAGGTGGGTGGCCGAGGTGGTGATGTCGCGGAACACATGCAGGTCAAAGCTGCCGAACGGCGTCTCCACCGGGCGCTCGCCCACTTTTTCCACCAGGGATTCGGTGCGGCTGCGGTACTGGATCAGGTCGGAGATGGTGCCGATCTTCAAATCGTGGATTTTGGCGAATTCGAGCAGCTCCGGCAGGCGCGCCATGGTGCCGTCGTCGTTCATGATCTCGCAGATCACCCCGGCTGGCTCCACGCCGGCCAGCATGGCCAGATCGCAGCCAGCCTCGGTATGGCCGGCGCGGATCAGCACGCCGCCATTCTGGGCCTTCAGCGGAAACACGTGGCCGGGCTGCACCAGATCGCTGGCCTTGGCCAGCCGCGCCACCGCGGTTTTGATGGTGTGGGCGCGGTCGGCGGCGGAAATGCCGGTGGTCACGCCCTCGGCAGCCTCCACCGACACAGTGAAATTGGTGCCGAAGCTGGTGCCGTTGTTGGTCGCCATCATCGGCAGGTTCAGCAGCTTGCAGCGCTCCTCCGACAGGGTCAGGCAGATCAGGCCGCGGCCGTGCTTGGCCATGAAGTTGATCGCCTCCGGCGTGACGAACTCGGCCGCCATTACCAGATCGCCTTCGTTCTCGCGGTCCTCGGCGTCCATCAGCACCACCATCTTGCCGGCCTTGATGTCGGCGATGATGTCTTGAATCGGGGATATGCTCATTGCTCTATTCCTTTGTCGGTTCGCCCGTTCTACGCGGGCAGCAGGTCCAGCGCCCGGTATTCGCCGAGCTCCGCCGTTTCGCCGTCGCGCAGCGCCAGCGGCTTGTTGAACAAGGGGCCGTCCACTACCAGAGTATGGAACTCCCCCGCTTCGCCGCAGGGGTCCACGCCCTCGGCCAGCATGTCTTCTATCAGCTGCCGGTTGAAAGTCCGGCCCAGCCACTTTTCGTCCACCAGCGCAGTATTGACCATCACGATGCGGGCGACGAATCCGGCATCGACGAATTCGCGCACCAGATCGGCGCGGTTTTGCCCCCACAAGGGCAGGATAGCCTCCAGGCCCGCGTCGGCGCAGACGCCCTCCTCCCACTCGCGGTGCGCGTCCAGATCGATATCGCCGAACACCGCCGCCTGGACGCCGTCTGCCGCCGCGTCGCGCAGCTGCCCGACGAAGACCTCGCGGTAGTCATTCCAGCTCGCGCGCCCTAGCCGCTGCGGCAGACCCACCGCTTGCGCCTGCCGCGCCAGCACTTCGGGCCGCACGCCGTGCGAGCGAGAGCGGTCGCCCGCCTCATCCAGCATGGTCAGCAGCGCCAGCGGCTTGGCGCCTGCCTGAACGGCGCGCCACAGCGCGAGGCAGCTGTCCTTGCCGCCGCTCCACGACGCCAGCACCGGCAGATCGCGCAAGATCACGCCTGGCCGCGCTGCGCCAGCACGCGCTCGACGGTGTCTACGATGGCCTGGGTCTGCGGATCGATTTCGATATTGATCTTGTCGCCGGGTTTGCGGCCGGCGATATTGGTCCGAACCAATGTTTCCGGAATCAGGTGCACGCAGAAGCGGCGGCCTTCCATCGCGCCGACGGTGAGGCTGATGCCGTCTATGCCGATATAGCCTTTGGTGAACACGTATTTCTCCAGGCCGGCAGGCAGTTCGAACCAGACAGTATGGTTATTCGGGGATTTTATGACGTCGACCACCGATGCGAGGCCCATCACGTGGCCCGACATCGCGTGGCCGCCGATGTCGTCGCCGAACTTGGCCGCTCTCTCCACGTTCACGCCGTCACCGGTCTTGAGCGCACCCAGATTGGTGACGCGCAGCGTCTCCTGCATCAGGTCGAAATGAACCAAGTCGCCGTCGACCCGGGTGACGGTGAGGCAACAGCCGTTGTGGGCGACAGAGGCGCCAAGCTGCAGGCCGGGCAACATTTCTTGGGGCAGGCGGACGATATGGGTGCGGAAATCCTGCTTTTCTTCGATGGCGACCACTTCGGCCACGCCCTGGACGATACCGGTGAACACGGCAAGCCTCCTTGGTTTGAATTGTCGTTTGGACGATATTGTAGCCGAATGATCGTTTTCCAATCCGCTGGCGTCATAAAAAAACCGGCCAGAAGCCGGTTTCAGGATATTTGGAGCGAGAAGTCAGAAGCGCCACGACAGGCTGGTGCGGATGGAGCGGCCCATGCCTTGAATGCCCTCCGTCAGATAAGGGCTGTAACTTCTATTGAACAGATTGTCTACCGCCACGCGCGCCTCCAGATGCTTGAAAGCGCCGCTCTGCGGCTGCCACGCAGCGAATAGATTGATCAGAACATATCCTTTGCTGGGCGGCATGGAATAGGCGGTGCGCGTTCCCTCGAAATACGGTATCCGGTCCTGGGTGCGGACGAATTTGCCCTGCCCGCCGAATGTCAGACCCAGCCGAGCCACGCGGTAACCGGTGGTCAGGACGGCTTTGCGCGGCGGAATGTCCACCACCGGCTCTGAATTGCCCCATGGATCGCGAAGGCTGTTGCGATGGTCGCCGCTGGTCGCGGAGAGCGCCGCAGACGCGAACCAGCCGCGCAGCTGGTAATCCAGCGTCAGGTCATAGCCATGGATCTCATAGCCGCTCAAGTTACGGTAGAAGCCGGTGCCGGCGGGCGGCGTCTGGCCCGGCGAGTCGCCGGTATTGCCATTTCCGAGGCGCATGTAGATGTTGTCGCGCACCAACTGCCGGTACGCGAGGAGAGACATGCTCAGCTTGTCGCCGGCCGACAATACGCCGCTGCGTTCGAAATCCAGGCCATAGTAAAACCCGCGCAACTTCTCCGGCTTCAGATACCGGCTGGTGCCGGACAAATTGGATAGCGGGGTTTGCGCGGCATACACTTCGTCCACTGTCGGCGCGCGCCAGGTATCGACATAGCTGAAGCTGGCATTCCAGCCGGGCGAAAAGCGCCAGGCGATGGCCAGGCGCGGCGACCAGCCGGTGAAGCTCACAGGGCGATAATCGTGGCCGGCGCTGGCGACGTTGTAGATGGGCGCGAGATTGGGCTTGCCGTACAAGGCTACCTGGTCGTAACGCAACGAGGGTGTGATTTTCCAGTCAGGCAAAGGCTTCCACTCATGAATCAGGTAAGCCGAACGCATGGTTTCCTCGCCGCGGTTGCCGCCATAGGCGTTTATCCAGCCGTAGTGGTAGTCCGGGTCTTTGGCCTTGGTGGCCAGGAATGACCGCGGATCCCAGTCCTGCTTGCTCCAGAACAGGCCCGTTGTGAAACTATTGGAATCGCCCAGCTTGGCGACGTTGCGAATATCCAGCGAACGGCTGTTCTGGGTCACCCAGCTCTCATGGCCATAGGATGAGCGGTAGTCCACCTTCCAGGCGGACTCCGGCCGCTTGTCGTGCTGATAGCGGCGGGATTGCGCATAATTGACGCTGAGATCCAGCCAGGAGTTGTCGGGACTGGCGTAGCGCCATTCGCCATTGAGCGAATCAATCTTCTGATCCCGCATCACGGTTTTTCTCAGCCAGGCCTCCGCCTCGCCATAGCGCTTGATGTCAGAGCTGGAGGGTGCCTCGACCTGCCCGCTGCGCGCCGCCCAAGGCGTGCGCATCTCCGACTCCTGCCTGACCATGCCTAGTCGGAACTGATGGCCGGCCCAGGGGCGGAACGCCAGCTTCAACATGCCGGCTTTCTGCTCGCCGCCCGAAAACAGATAAGTGAGGTCATCGCCGGTCTTGCCGTCGCCCGAGCGGGATTGGGATATGTAGCCGAGGATGTCCGCCGAGTGTTCGCTGCCGCCAGCGTAAGCGGCTACGCTCTTGCTGATCTGACCGCCATTGCTCTGGCGGCCGATCTTGGCGAAGCCGCCGACTGACTCGCCCGGCATCAACAGCTCATCCACCGACTTGGTTTCCGCCCGGATCACGGCGCCGAAGCCGCCATTGCCGTACAGGGCCGACTGCGCGCCCTTTATCACTTCCACTTTGCCCAGCAATTCCGGTTCTATGAAGCTGGTGCCTTGCTGGTATTTCGAGAACACCTGGTTGGCGCCGTCCAGCTGGACTTGCACCTGCTCCACCGTGCGATAGCCCCAGACATTGATCACCTGTCCGCCGGGGCGCGGCGAGCCGCCGGCGTTCACGCCGGGCAAGACGTCCAGCACTTCGGCCAGCGAGCGCGCCTGGGGTCTCGCGATCTCCTCCGCGCCCAGCTTGTCTACCCCCGACTGCTTCTGTATGGCGGTGGATTGAACCTTGATGGTTTGCAGCTACTGATCCTCGGCTGCCACCGAAAAATGGACCAGGCTCAATGCCAGCGCGGAAAGGCAAAACGGAAAGGCCGCTGCTTGCGCGCGGCCGTTTTTTGGTTGTTGTTGCATCATGGAACTACTTATTATTGATAATCATTATCAATTGTAACATGGAATATCCTGAAACCCGTAACTCCGGTAAAATGCTCGGCTTTATTGAATTTCAAGCAAGCCATCCATGTCCGCCGATCTCGCCCGCATCGCAGAAGAAGTTTCGCACCGCCGCACCTTCGCCATCATCTCCCACCCCGACGCGGGCAAAACCACGCTGACGGAAAAACTGCTGCTGTTCTCCGGCGCCATCCAGATGGCGGGTACGGTGAAAGGCAAGAAAGGCGGCAAGTTCGCCACTTCGGACTGGATGGAAATCGAAAAGCAGCGCGGCATTTCCGTCGCCTCGTCGGTGATGCAGTTCGACTACCGCGACCACACCGTCAACCTGCTGGACACCCCGGGCCACCAGGACTTCTCCGAGGACACCTACCGCGTGCTGACCGCGGTCGACAGCGCGCTGATGGTGATCGACGCAGCCAAGGGCGTGGAAGAGCAGACCATCAAGCTGCTCAATGTCTGCCGCCTGCGCAGCACCCCTATCGTCACCTTCATGAACAAGTGCGACCGCGAAGTCCGCGACAGCCTGGAGCTGCTGGACGAAGTGGAAAACGTTCTGAAAATCCGCTGCTCGCCGATCACCTGGCCGATCGGCATGGGCAAGACCTTCCGCGGCGTGTACAGCCTGCTGAACGACGCGGTGATCCTGTTCGAAGCCGGCACGGAAAAGCTGGTTTCGGACATCGAAGTGATCCAGGGCATAGACAACCCGCGCCTGGACGAGCTGTTCCCACTGGAAATGGAACAGCTGCGGATGGAGATCGAGCTGGTCAAGGGCGCGTCCAACGAGTGGAATCTGGAAGAATTCCTGGCTGGCGAGCTGACCCCGGTGTTCTTCGGCTCCGCCATCAACAACTTCGGCGTGCGCGAAATCCTGAACGCGCTGATCGACTGGGCTCCGGCGCCGCAGGAGCGCGACGCCACCGTGCGCAGCGTGGCGCCGACTGAAGGCAAGTTCTCCGGTTTCGTGTTCAAGATCCAGGCCAATATGGATCCCAAGCACCGCGACCGCATCGCCTTCTTGCGCGTGTGCTCCGGCAAGTTCGAACGCGGCATGAAGATGAAGCACCTGCGCTTGAGCCGCGACATTTCCGCCTCCAGCGTGGTGACCTTCATGTCGCACGATCGCGAGATCGTGGAAGAAGCGTTCGCTGGCGACATCATCGGCGTGCCCAATCACGGCAACATCCAGATCGGCGACAGCTTCTCCGAAGGCGAGGACCTGTCCTTCACCGGCATTCCCTTCTTCGCGCCGGAACTGTTCCGCTCGGTGCGCATCAAAAACCCGCTGAAGCTGAAACAGCTGCAGAAAGGCCTGCAACAACTGGGCGAAGAAGGCGCGGTGCAAGTGTTCAAGCCGCATAGCGGCGGCGATCTGATCCTGGGCGCCGTGGGCGTGCTGCAGTTCGAGGTGGTGGCCAGCCGCCTGGCCGCCGAATACGGCGTCGACGCCATCTTCGAATCCGCCAGCATCTGGTCCGCCCGCTGGTTCAGCTGCGACGACCGCAAGAAGCTGGATGAATTCATCAAGACGCTGCAGATGAATATCGCGACGGACGCCGGCGGCAACCTCGCCTACCTCGCGCCCAACCGCGTCAATCTGCAGCTGACCCAGGAGCGTTGGCCGGACATCGTCTTCCACGAAACCCGCGAACACGCGGTGAAGCTGAACGACTGAGGAGTCCATGCACACCCTGCTCGACCTGATCGCCTTTTTGCGGGAGAACTACGCCCACGAGATCACCCGATCGCTGCTGCTGGTGCTGACGCTGCTGATCATCCGCGTCGCCGTGGACCGGTTGCTGGCGGCCAATAGCGGCGTGCCGGTCGAGGAGCGCCGCCGCTGGTCGGTCAACACCCGCAACGGCCTGTTTCTCGCAGGCCTGGCAGGCATCGGCCTGATCTGGGCCAACGAGCTGCAGACGCTGGCCGTGTCGATGCTGGCCTTCGCCGCCGCGCTGATCCTGGCCACCAAGGAGCTGATCATGTGCCTGTCCGGCGGCGTGGTGCGGCAGATGTCCAACAGCTACGGACTGGGCGATCATATCGAGTTGGGCGCGGTGCGCGGCCGGGTGGTGGACATCGGCCTCTTGTCCACCACCGTGATGGAGATCGGCCCCAACCACAGCTCGCACCAGATGACCGGCCGCGCCCTCACTTTTCCCAACAGCCTGCTGCTGTCCACCCCGGTGATCCGGGAAAATTACATGGGCGAGTACGTGATGCACATCATCAACGTGCCGCTCGCCTACACCGTCCCGCCAGTCCAGGCCGAGCGCCTGCTGATGGGAGCGGCCGAGGAGGCCTGCGACTGCCATGTGGATGTGGCCCGGCGCCACATGGAAGACATGGCCAAGCGCTACCTGGTGGACATCCCATCGGTGGAGCCGCGGATTTCCATTCAGCCGATCGATGAAAAACGCTATCAGTTGATCCTGCGCATCGCGATACCGGCCAGGGAAAGGCAACGTATCGAGCAAGCCATCCTGCATAAATTCATGTCGGACTGCTATCCCATCATTGAACAGCAATAAATAGAGCAAGAACTCCAAACATCGTATACAATTGCGCTATGCGAAGTCACTATCAGCCGGTGCTACATGAGTAAAACCAGAATCAAGACCTACGACCGCATCATTCAAGAAAGCCTTAAGCTGTTCAACGAACAAGGCGAGCGCAGCATCACCACCAACCACATCGCCGCGCATCTGGGCATCAGTCCGGGCAATCTCTACTATCACTTCCGCAACAAGGAAGAGATCGTCTACCAGATCTTCCTGATGTACCGCGAGTTCATCAATCAGCGTCTGGCGGTGCCGGAAGACCGCAAGATGACGGTGGACGATCTGGTCAACTATCTGGACACCGCCTTCCTGGCCATGTGGCAGTTCCGTTTCATGTTCTATGATCTGCCGGGTCTGCTGGCGCGCAATCCGCAGATGCAGTCCGAGTACCATCAGTTCGTGAATACCGAGCTGAAAAACATCCTGGGCGAGCACTTCCGCGAGTTCATCCGCCTGGGGCTGCTGCAAATGGACGAAGAGGACATCGAGGCGGTCAGCATCAACATCTGGCTGGTGGTGAAGTTCTGGTTCGCCTTCGAGCAGACCTCGCGCCCGAAAGCGCCGATCACCGAAGAGTCCGGTCATCGCGGCGTGCTTCAGGTGCTGGCCCTGCTCAAGCCCTATGTGCAGCCGGAATACCGCCACGCCTTCCATTCGCTGTACGAGCGCCACGGCGGCTGATCGAGCTTTTCTCCGCCCAAAACAGAAAGGCCACTGCAATGCAGTGGCCTTTTCATTTCACCCTGAGGCTGGCTTACGCCGCCTCAGCAAGGTTTTGCGTCAGATAACCGTGCAATTCGCCGTTGGCGAGCATCTTGCGCAAAAAGTTGCCCGGAGCATTTCCTACGTACTGCACCTGGCCAAGCTTGCAATGCGCAACCTTGGCTTCGGCGCATACTTCCATTTCGGCTTCCAGCGTCCACTGCGTGGGCTGCGGATCGGAGCCGACCGGCTCCAGCGATACGGTCAGATGATACCGGCCGTCGCGCGAATACACATCCAGCAGGCCGAGCAGGCCCAGATTGTTGCGGACATCGGCGTCGTCCGCGTCGAAAGCGCCCGCAGAAATGGCCTGCGGAACCAACACTTCAGGAAAAGTCGCAGTCATGGCATCTACCCCGAGGGTCTCCCCTCAAAAAACGAATTATTGGATTATTTTCATCGCGCGCCATCGAGATGGTTTGCGATCAGACATTCATTGATGTCTGGTTCCATCATGGGGATGTTTGCCGGACCGGACAATGCTGAAATGGGAAAAAGCGTGGGGTGGTGAAGAAACCTGTACTTTTGGACACCCAACCGGTGGTGAGACCATCACAAGTGCAAGGAAAAAATGATGAATAAATTTAGAATTCTGTTGAATGCTTTATTTGACTAAAGTCATGACATGACTTTTTCTCATCAAATAGAAAAGCCCCAGTCATGCCGGGGCTCTCTCGCATCCAATTCAGGTTGGAGCCTGGCTTAAATCACCTTGGCGATGGCAGCGGCGACATAGTCGACATTCTTGCTGTTCAACGCAGCCAGGCAGATGCGGCCGGTGGAGACCGCGTAAATGCCGAACTCCTCGCGCAACCGGTCCACCTGCGCGGCGCTCAGGCCGGTGTAGGAGAACATGCCGCGCTGGGCCGTGATGAAGGAGAAGTCCGCGGCGACGCCGTGCGCCTTGATCGCGGCCAGCAGCTCCAGCCGCATGCCTCGGATGCGCTCGCGCATGCCGGCCAGTTCGTCTTCCCACTGCTGGCGCAGCGCCGGGCTGGATAGCACGGCGGCGACGATGGCCGCTCCGTGGATCGGCGGATTGGAGTAATTGGTGCGAATCACGCGCTTCAGCTGGGACAGCACGCGAACCGATTCATCTTTGGCGGCGGTGACGATGGACAGCGCGCCCACGCGCTCGCCGTACAGCGAGAAGCTCTTGGAGAAGGAGCTGGCGACAAAGAACTGCAAGCCAGAGGCCGCGAACAGGCGCACAGCCAGCGCGTCGGCGTCGATGCCGTCGGCGAAGCCCTGATAAGCCATATCCAGGAACGGCACCAGGCCGCGCTCGCGGCAAACCGACACCACCTCTTCCCATTGCGCTGCGGACAGGTCCGCGCCGGTGGGGTTATGGCAGCAGGCATGCAGCACGATGACGGAACCTGCGCTCAGAGACGCCAGGTGCGCCTTCATCGCGGAGAAATCCACGCCGCGGCTGGCTGCATGGTAGTACGGGTAGTTCTCCACCTCGAAGCCGGCGGATTCGAACAACGCGCGGTGGTTTTCCCAGGACGGATCGCTGATATAGACCTTGGACGCCGGATTCAGCCGCTTCAGGAAGTCCGCGCCGATCTTCAGCGCGCCGGTGCCGCCCAGAGCCTGCGCGGTCACCACGCGGCCGGCGGCCAGCAGTTCGCTGCCTTCGCCGAACAGCAGCTTCTGCACTGCGGAGTCGTATGCCGCCGGGCCTTCGATGGGCTGGTAGCCTCGAGCCGGCAGCGCCTCCAGACGAGCCTTTTCGGCGGCCTGCACCGCGGCCAGCAGCGGAATCTTGCCGTTGTCGTCGGAATAAACGCCCACGCCAAGATTGACCTTGGTGCTGCGGGTGTCAGCGTTGAACGCTTCATTGAGTCCGAGGATAGGGTCGCGCGGCGCCAGTTCCACGCCGGCGAAGATCGAAGAGGTCATACCAGGCTCCATTAGCTTTACAAATGAACCGGCCGGGCGGCCGATCAAAAAATCCTGCTGCTTGTTGCCTTCCGAAGGAAGAGCTGTTCGCTGTCGAACATAGTCTAACATGTATCCACTGGCCCCACAGGCAGGATATTGCCGCCAGCCATCGACAAATCGGCCCTGATGGCGTAATCAGAAACTTGCAAGGCCCGCCAGGCGATTTTCTGCCCGTGCTTTTATTCTAAAACGGAGGCATCCATGAAAAAGGGAATCCTGCTGCTTTGGCCGTCTTTCATGATCGCCATGATTGCGACCGCCGTGTTTTTCTCGATCTTCGAGCCCGCCGAGCTCAAGCTCCACGGCAACCCGCTGTTCGCCGACAAGTTAAGCGCATATTCGGTGTTCTTTCTTGTCAGCTGGGCGTTCGGCGCGCTCAATACTTCCATCGTACTGCTGCTGGAGAAGAGCGCCAGGGATATCAACGGCTTTACCCCGCCGCCGGTGGTGGCGCCCGACGAAGATACGCCGCTTCCCTGATCCGCCGAGCCCAAAAAAAGCCGGACTGCGCGTCCGGCTTTTTCGCCTCAGATAATTTTCAAACCCTTCAGCATCACATACAGGATCAGCAGCGGCGACACGTAGCGCAACACGAAGAACAACGGCTTCAACACTCGCTCGTTATTCAGCGCGCCCTCATTGCTCAATGCCGCGCGGAAGCGGTCATAGCCCCACACCCAGGCGGTGAACAGACATAGGCAGATGCCTCCCAGCGGCATCAGCACATTGGAGGTGACGAAGTCGAACAGGTCGAACATCGTCATGCCGAAGAGCTTGAACTCGGCCGTCAGGCTATTGGACAGCGCGCAGGCGGAACCCACCAGCGCCAGCAGCAGCAGGTTGATCACCGTGGACTTGACGCGGCTGATGCCAAAACGCTCGCTCAACACCGATACCGGCACCTCCAGGATGGACAGCATGGCGCCGGTGGCGGCGATGGCGGTCAGAACGAAGAACACCACCATGAAGAAATGCCCCAGCGGCATGCTGGCGAAGACGGCGGGGATGGTGATGAACAGCAGCGACGGGCCGGCGGCCGGCTGGAAGCCGAAGGCGAACACTGCCGGGAAGATGGCGATGCCGGCCAGCAGCGACACGAACAGGTCGGCGCACATGACTCGAAAGGTGGTCAGCGGAATGTTCTGATCATCGCGGAAATAACTGCCGTAGGTGATCATGGTGCCCATGCCGATGGATAGCTTGAAGAAAGCCAGGCCCATAGCGGTCAGCACCACGGCGGCGCTGATCTTGGAAAAATCAGGCGCGAACAGGAAGGCGAGGCCTTGGCTGGCTCCCGGCAGCATCAGGCTGCGCGCGCCGATCACCACCAGCAGCACGAACAGCAGCGGCATCAATTTCTTGGTCACCGCTTCAATGCCCTTGGATACGCCCAGCAACAGGATGCCGCCGATCAGCGCCAGCACCAGCCACTGCCACAGCAAGGACTGCACCGGATCGGAAATCAGCGCGGCGAAGGCGTCGGATGTCACTTTAGGGTCGCGCGACAGAATCTCGCCGCCGATGGCCTTGAAAATGTAGGCGAATACCCAGGCGGCCACCTCGGAATAGAAAGCCATGATCAGGAAGGCGGCGAGCACACCGAAGGCGCCCACCAGCCACCAGGGCTGCCCGGCCGGAGCCAGTTTGACCAGAGAGGTTACCGCGTCGCGCTTGGCTTTCCGGCCCAGCATGATTTCCGAAATCATCACCGGCAGCCCCACCACCAGAGTGGCCAGCACGTAAACCACCAGAAAACCCGCGCCGCCGTTGGTGCCGGTCAGATAGGGAAATTTCCAGATATTGCCCAAGCCAACCGCCGATCCCAACGTCGCCGCCAATACGCCAAAGCTGGAGGTAAAACCATCCCGCGCCTTGAGTTCTCCACCCGTTTCCGACTTGTTCTGACTCATTGTTTTTTTGAATCCCAATAAAACGAGCCCGCGCGGAGGTCCGGGCGGGCTCAATTGACCTTCATTGCTAAGGGCCAGGATTTTGAAGCCTAATGCTTATGGATGCAAAGCATTTCTGACAGTTATTTGATTAAGCTGTTAGTCAGTAGTCCCAGCCAATCGTAGCAAGCCTGCAACTGGCTGGCCTCGATGAATTCGTCCGGTCTGTGCGCCTGTTCTATCGATCCCGGCCCCAGCACCACACAGGGCATCCCGGCCTCGCTGAACAAGCCCGCCTCCGTAGTGTAGGCGACCCCTTCCCCGGCGCAACGGCAAAGGCTGTGAACGTAGCGGCTGATATCCGAATCGGGCTCCGCCTCGAACGCGGGGCTGTACACCACGCGCTCGATCTCTATCTCCGCTTCTTCGGCCACCGCTCGCATCTCCTGCAGCAAAGTCGCCGCATAATCGGCCACCGAGGCGACCAGGCGCTGCGGATCATCTCCAGGCAGCCAGCGGCACTCGAACATGAACTCGCAGTCTGCCGGCACGATATTGCATGCCACTCCGCCGCGAATCAGCCCGGTTTGCATGGTGGTGAACGGCACATCATATAGGGGCTGGCGATGGCCGAACGAAGCCTCGGCGTCCGCCAGTTTGCGAATATGGGTAATCAGCCGGGCCGCGTATTCAATGGCGTTGACGCCATGAGGCGTCAGCGAGGAATGAGCCGCCCTGCCCTTGAGCCGGCAGCGGTAATGAGCGATTCCCTTGTGCGCCACCACCGGACGCATCGACGTCGGCTCCCCCACCAGGCACCCGGCGACCTCCACGCCCTGAGCGGCCAAGTCGTCAATCAGCCTGCCAACGCCCAGGCAGCCCACCTCCTCGTCGTAGGACAGCGCGATGCCTATGCCCTGCCTCAGCGCGCCGGTCTTGGCCAGCTCGATAAAGTCCGGAACCCTGGCCAACACGCAGGCGATGAAGCCTTTCATATCGGCGCTGCCCCTGCCGTACAATCGCCCGTCGCCGTCATCGGTCAGCTCGAACGGAGGATAGGACCAGTCCTGCCCATCCACCGGCACCACATCGGTGTGGCCGGACAATACGATCAACGGCAAATCGTCGCCGCCGATGCGGCAAAACAGATTGGCCTTGCTGCCGTCGTCATTGTGGGTCAGCCGGCTGGCCAAGCCATGTGCAGCCAGGTAATCACGAACCCACTCTATCAGTTGCAGGTTGGAGTTTCGGCTGGTGGTGTCGAAGCCGATCAACTCGGCCAGCAAGGCGGCGGGTGTGGTATTCATGGCGCTTGGCATAAGTAGGAAGCTGGTTGTCGAGTCTGCACCGCCTCCCATTCGCAATCAATAGTCACTGGCCATGCAGATGGCGGTCCTTGCAACTGCCCGACAAAAACTTATAAAAATGCTTGTCAAATAGATGGGCATTGGATACAATCCGTTTTCTCTATGGCGGGCCTCCCCGCATTGCACGATAGCGAACCTGGTCAGGTCCGGAAGGAAGCAGCCACAGTTATTTAGTGCAAGTGCCGGGGGTTTGGCTCGCCACCCCTCCCCTTCTATGCATTCCGCTAGGACAATTGCAATTTTGCGACACTTTTGCGTCTATGCACAGTTTCGCATGCTGATAACATTGTCCTGCACGATAAGAATCCGCTAACATTAGCAAAGTTGAATTTTCAAATTCATGGAACTTCACTAAATTCCCTGCATCAAAAATATTCCTGTTGAATTTTTTTTGCTATTTTTAGTAGGCAGGGCGAAGTCCTAAAAAAATACTAGAACCATTTGTTTCAGATACGAGAGGAACACTCATGAAACTGTTTGAAAAGATCCCGAATCCCCGGGAAATCCGTCGCAAGCTGGGCCTGAACCAACAAGAGTTCTGGAGCCGCATCGGCGTTACTCAATCCGGCGGCTCCCGCTACGAAAGCGGCCGCAACATGCCGAAACCCGTTCGCGAACTGCTGCGCCTGGTTCATGTCGAGCAGATCGACTTGTCCAAAGTGCGCCGCGAAGATTTCGAGATCGTCGAATATCTGAAGGAAACCCACCCCGATCTGTACAAGAGCCTGCGCAAGGCCGTACGCACCAAGATCGAGGCGCAGGAAGGCGGCGCAGAAGCCGCTGCCAGCTGATTGCCAGCTCTTCGAAAAAGCCAGCCGGGCATGCCGCGGCTGGCTTTTTTCATTCAGGTGCCTTGGCGCCCCTTGGGCCTCCTGAACGGGATGACAAAGCCATCGCGCAGCTCAGTCGCCGGGGTTGCGCACCAACAGCACCGGCATATCCGCCACTTTCAGCACGCCTTCGGCCACGCTGCCCATAAGCAGGTGCATCAGCCCGCCCAGACCATGGGTGCCCATCACGATCAAGTCCGCGCCCCAAGCGCTGGCCTCGTCGGACAAGACGGCCGCGATCTTGTCGCCCCAGCTCTCCAGTATCTTGCATTCTGGCGCCATGCCCAGCGCTCGGGCGCGGTCTCCCGCCAGCCCCAGCACCTGCTCGCCCGCCTGCTTGATCGATTTTTGCAGCTCGGTGGCATCCAGAAATTCGGTGCCCCCCCAGCCAAACTGGGCCAGATCCACCACATGCACCAGCCGCAGGGTTGAGCCGAAGGCCTTGGCCAACTTGCAGGCCTCATCCAGCGCCATATTGGACGTGTCGCTGTCGTCCACCGGTACGAATATCCTTTGATACATGACGTTCAGCTCCTCTATGATCTTGGCTTGCGCCGCCAGTCTATCAAAATCTCCTCGCCCGCATTTGACACAGCTTAGGCAGTTTTGACATAAAGGCCATATCGTCACTCTCTTCTGCCAGTATACGCCATGGCCAGGATTCGAATCGAAGCGCCCCAGCAAATCGTCTACGACACCCTTCTGGATGTCAGGATCGGCGATATCAACTACGCCAATCATCTATCCAATGATGCCCTGCTGCGAATGGCCCAGGAGGTTCGGCTTCGCCTGCTCCGGCACTGGGGCCATGCCGATGAGCTGCATATCGGCGATGTGGGGTTCGTGGTGGCGGACGCGGCCATTTCCTATCTCTCGGAAGCCTTTCATGGGGATGTCCTGCGCTTCCTCGTCGGCATCGCCGACATCCACAGCAAGGGGCTGGATTTCATTTATCAAGTGATCGATGACAACAGCGGCAGAGAAGTGGCAAGATTGAAAACGGGCATCGTGTTCTTTGATTACCAAGCGCGCCAAGTCGCCCCCATGCCGGAATCGTTTTCGGCCAAGCTCGGCCAATAAGCAAGAAGGAATCGCGCCATGAGAAACTACTCGCAAAACAGTCCGGAGGCGATTGCCAGACTCCTCGCCATATTCATGATCGCGGACGGCAATATGGATCCCCGCGAACTGGAACTGCTTGAAAAGCTGCATGTTTACCACCTGATCAACCTGCCGAGAAAACAGTTCGCCCAGGTTCTGCGCGACGTATGCGATGACATTTCCGACGAAGCATCCGACGACGGCTCGATCAAATTGCTGGAGCGCGAGCGCATCGACAGTCTGCTCGCCGACATCACCGATCGCCGCAAACGCATCCTGACTTGCGTGCTGGCGATGGATATCAGCAAGTCGGACGGCACCATCAGCGACAGCGAAATGGCCCTGCTCAGCCACATGATGAAAAGCTGGGGCATTTCGCTGGAGGACCTGGAAAGAGAATTCGCCCGATGACCGGTTCCGGCCGCCATCCCGGCGGCTCTACGCCTCTCAAACAACTACCCTTGCAATAAATAATGAACACTCGCTTTACCGGAACAGAACGCTATATCGCCACCGACGACCTGATGATGGCCGTCAACGCCTCCATCACGCTCCAGCGCCCCCTGTTGATCAAGGGCGAGCCGGGCACCGGCAAAACCATGCTGGCCGAAGAAGTCGCGGCCAGTCTGGGCCGGGAGTTGATCGTCTGGCCGATCAAGTCCACCACCAAGGCCCAGCACGGCCTGTACGAATACGACGCCGTGTCACGGCTGCGCGACTCCCAGTTGGGCGGCGACAAGGTGCACGACATCGCCAACTACATCGTCAAGGGCAAGCTGTGGCAGGCATTCGAGGCCGATCTGGCCCCTGTGCTGCTGATCGACGAGATAGACAAAGCCGACATCGAGTTTCCCAACGACCTGCTGCGAGAACTGGACCAGATGGAATTCTTCGTCCACGAAACCCAGCAGTTCGTGCGCGCCCGCCAGCGGCCCATCATCATCATCACGTCCAATAATGAGAAGGAATTGCCGGACGCTTTCCTGCGTCGCTGCTTCTTCCACTACATCCGCTTCCCCGACGCGGAGACGATGCAGAGCATCATCGACGTCCACTTCCCGGACATCCGGCAACAGCTGGTAAGCCAGGCTTTGGAAGTGTTCTTCTCGATCCGGGAATTGCCCGGGTTGAAGAAAAAACCCACTACATCCGAATTGCTGGATTGGCTGAAATTGCTATCCGGCGAAAATATCGGCGCCGACGAACTTGCGGATGCTCATCAACGCAACGCGCCGCCGCCGCTGGCCGGCGCGCTGCTGAAGAACGAGCAGGACTTGCAGCTGTTCGAGCGGCTGATGCAGATGGCGCGCCTGCGCCGCAACTGATATGGAAGAGCTGATCCGCCGCTTCATCGACCACCTGGCCGTCGCCGGCCGCAGTCCCCACACGCTCGCCGCCTACCAGGCGGATATCGAGCTGCTGCAGAAAACGATGCAGGCGAAGCCGGCGCGCGAGGCATCTCCGACAGATCTGCGCAAGGCGCTGGCCAAACTGCATGCGCAGGGACTGAGCGGCCGCAGCCTGGCCAGGCGGCTATCCTCGTGGCGGCAGTTTTACCACTGGCTGCAGCTGAATGGCGGGCGGGAAGACAATCCCGCCGCCGGGCTGCGCGCGCCCAAGCGGGAAAAGTTGCTGCCCAAGGCCCTGCCGGTTGATGGCGCCGCGGCGCTGCTGAACAGGATAGAAGGCGACGATGGCCTGGATGCCCGCGACCGCGCGATCTTCGAGCTGATCTACAGCTGCGGCCTGCGGCTGTCGGAAACGGTGGCGCTGAATCTGGATGATGTGGACTTTTCCGACCAGTTGCTGCGGATACGCGGCAAGGGCGGGAAAGAAAGACTGGCGCCGATCGGCGCCGAGGCCATGGTCCGACTGCGAGCCTGGCTGGGTGAGCGCTCTGCGGCAGAAGAAGAGCCCGCTCTGTTTCTTGGCCGGCACGGCCGGCGACTAGGCGGCCGCCAGATTGAGAAACGCCTGCGCGACTGGGCGATCAAGACTGGCGCCAGCCAGCATGTCCACCCGCACATGCTGCGTCACTCATTCGCCTCCCACCTGCTGCAGTCATCCGGCGATCTGCGCGCGGTGCAGGAGTTGCTGGGCCATGCCAACCTGTCCAGCACCCAGATTTATACGGCGCTGGACTTCCAGCATCTGGCCAAGGTGTACGACGGCGCACATCCGCGCGCGCGCAAGCGCGGCAAACCGGGCGACGGCGAACCGTCCTAGCCGTTGCGCGAATGATCCTCGGACTAACCTCCCTTGTGCACATCCCGGCACAGCAACATGGCCTGGATGTCGCCAGCCTTGTCCTCGTCAAAGCCGAGCCGCGTTACTCTTCTCTCCGGATTGCTCCAGGTGCCGAACATCAAGTCCCATAGCGGCAGGCCGTAATTCTGCGCATGGTGGCCGTGAGCATGGTGAACAGTGTGCATCTCCGGACGCTGGAAAAAATAGCCGAGCCAGCGCGGCGTATTCATGTCGCCATGCAGAAACAGATCGAAGCCGCTGGTGAAGAACAGCGCCCAAGCCGCGGCGACGGGCGAGGCTCCCAGCGCCAGATAGCTGGAAAAGGCGCTGATCAGCACGGCCGCGGCCGAATCTAGCGGATGCGCGTAAAATGCGGTCAGCGCCTCCACGCGACCCGGACTGTGGTGAAGCTGGTGGAACACGCGCCAAAGCCAATCCGAGGCATGCGTCGCGCGATGCCACCAATAAAAGACGAAGCTGGTCAGCAGGAAACTGGCGGCTCCCACCAAGATGTCCGGCCAGTCGCGCGCGGCCGGAATCAGCGCCGCCCTGCCGATCTGGGCTGAAAACAAATAGCCCAGCGCGAGCGTCACCGCCGCCGTGCAGGCACCCAACGCGCCGGCCATCAGCAGCCAGCGCCGGTCGCAGCGGTTTTTCGACGCCGGCGCGATGACTTCGCGGGTAAAGATGCCGACGAACAAAATCGCCAGCGCGGGAAAAGCGTATAACTCCATATGTCTCCAGCGGCAGGGCTATCCAGACTCAGGCCTGGGACGCTCCGGTGTGGACGCGATCCAGCAGCCGAGCCAGCGCCTCCTCCATCGTTTGCTGGCGCACCGCCTGGCGGTCGCCGGCGAAGTGCCGGCTCCAGGCTTCGGTTTGCCCGCCCGGATGCGCGATGGCCAGCCACACCAAGCCAACCGGCTTGTCCGGAGAGCCGCCGTCCGGCCCGGCGATGCCGGATACCGCCACCGCCCAATCGGCGTTGGCCAGGGCCTGCGCGCCGGCGGCCATCTCCCTGACCACCCGCTCGCTGACCGCGCCGTGATCCATCAGCGACGAGGCCTGCACTTTCAACAACTGCTGCTTGGCCTGGTTGCCATAGCTGACCACGCCATGGCTGAACCAGCCGGAGCTGCCTGGAACATCGGTGATGGCGGCCGCTATCATGCCGCCGGTGCAGGATTCCGCGGTGGAGACGCTCTCGCCCCGCGCCAGCAAGGCGGCGCCGAGCTCGGCGGCCAATTGTCTGCTATTTGCCATGGCGTTCCCTGTAGTGTCGGATCAGGCCGTTGGTGGAACTGTCGTGCCCCAGCGCGCCGGCATCGCCGGATAGCTCCGGCAGAATGCGCCGAGCCAGCTGTTTGCCATACTCGACGCCCCATTGATCGAAGGAATTGATGCCCCAGATCACCCCTTGCACGAACACCTTGTGCTCGTAAAGCGCCATCAACATGCCCATGCTGTACGGCGTGACCCTGTCCAGCGCCAGCGTGTTGGACGGCTGGTTGCCGGGAAACAGCTTTTGCGGCAGCAGCATGTCCAATTGCTCGCCGGACAAGTGGCCCAGCTCCTGCATCGCCTCTGCTTCATTCTTGCCGCGCATCAGCGCCTCGGTCTGAGCCAGGCAGTTGGCGACCAGCACATCATGCTGATTGCCCAGCGGATAATGGCTGTTCAGAGGCAGGATGAAATCACAGGGCACCAGCCGGGTGCCCTGATGCAGCAGCTGGAAGAACGCGTGCTGGCTGTTGGCACCCTCTTCGCCCCAGATCACCGGACCGGTATCGAAATCCAAAGCCTCGCCCAGACGGCCCACCCGCTTGCCGTTGGATTCCATGTCCAGTTGCTGGATATGGGCCGGCAGGCGGCGCAGACCATGATCATAGGGCATGATGGCATGAGTATGCGCCCGGTAGAAGGTGTTGTACCAGATGCCGATCAGCGCCAGCAGCACCGGCATATTGGCCTCGAACGGCGACTCGAAGAAATGCTTGTCCATCGCGTGGCCACCATCCAGAAAGGCGCGGAAATTGTCATAACCGATGGATAGCATCACCGGCAAGCCGATTGCCGACCAGACCGAGTAGCGGCCGCCGACCCAGTCCCAGAAGCCGAACATGTGCTGCGGATCGATGCCGAAGGCCCGCACCGCCGGCTCATTGGTGGAAACCGCGACAAAGTGCCTGGCGATATCCTCTTCGGCGCCCGCCTGCAGAAACCAGGCGCGGGCGGCCTGCGCGTTCAACAGGGTTTCCGGCGTGGTGAAAGACTTGGACGCGATGATGAACAGCGTGGTGGCCGGGTCCAGCTCCCGCAACGTTCGCGCCAGATGCTGGCCGTCGACGTTGGACACGAAGTGCACCTTAAGCTCCGGACGGGCATACGCGGCCAGCGCGTCCGCCGCCACCAGCGGCCCCAGATCCGAACCGCCGATACCGAGATTGACCACGTCGCGGATCCGCTGGCCGGCGAACCCCTGCCAGCGGCCATCCCTCACCTGCTCGCTGAAGTCCTTGAGCCTCGCCAATACCTGATGCACATCGGCCGCCACGTCGCGCCCATCCAGGCTCAGCTGCGCGCCGAAGGGCAGACGCAAGGCGGTATGCAATACCGACCGGTCTTCGCTGACGTTGATGCGCTCGCCGCGGCGCATCCGCTCCATCCAGGTCCGCAGATCCGCCTTGTTCGCCAGTTCGAACAACAACTCCAGCGTGCGTTCCGTGATGCGGTTTTTCGAATAATCCAGCAACAAGCCGTCCAGCTCCAGCGAAAACCGCTGGAACCGCTGCGGGTCCAGTTCGAACAGCTCGCGCATGTGCATGTGGCGCGTCGCGCGCTGGTGCTGATGCAGCCTGGCCCAGACCTGGGTGGAGTTGATGTCGATGTGGCGATGTGCGGCCATGTTTCCTGCCAATGGAATACAAGGTGAATGTGAAAAAGCCGGCCCATTGGAGCCGGCTCGTCGCGGCGGGGCTTATACCTTGAGGAAGTGCTCGCGGTAGTAGCGCATTTCCTCGATCGATTCCAGGATGTCGGCCAGCGCTTCGTGCTTGCCGCGCTTGACCACGCCCTTGGCGAGTTCCGGACGCCAGCGCTTGCACAGCTCCTTCAGAGTGGATACGTCCAGATTGCGGTAATGGAAGTAAGCCTCCAGCCGCGGCATCCAGCGCGCCATGAAGCGGCGGTCCTGGTGGATGGTGTTGCCGCACATCGGCGTCACGCGCTCCGGGATGTACTGCGCCATGAAATCCAGCAGCCGCTGCTCGGCTTCCGCCTCGCTGACCGTGGAGTTCTTCACTTTCTCGATCAGGCCGCTCTTGCCGTGGGTATTCTTGTTCCAGTCATCCATGCCGTCCAGGATGGCGTCCGGCTGGTGAATCACCAGCACCGGGGACTCCGCCAGGACGTTCAGATTGCTGTCGGTTACGATCATCGCCACTTCGATGATGCGGTCCTGATCCGGATTCAGGCCCGTCATCTCCATGTCGAGCCAGATGAGGTTATTGGTATCTTGTGCCATACTAGCCAATCTTTAGAAAACCCTGCCATTTTCCTTCATTGCCGCGCCGTCGGCAAACTCCATACGGACATCCATGACCGACGCCTTTTCCCTGCTGTTCGCCGCCGCGCTGGCGCTGACGCTCTGCCTGAAATTGTGGCTGGGCTGGCGCCACATCCGCCATGTATCGCGCCACCGCGCCCAGGTCCCGGCCGCCTTCCGCGACAGCATCACGCTGGAACAGCACCGCCACGCCGCCGACTACACCGTCGCCAAGACCCGGCTCGGCCTGTTGTCCGCCTGGGTGGACACTGCGCTGATCGCGGCGTTCACTTTCGGCGGCGGACTGCAATGGCTGGCCGTCCACAGTCTGGAATGGTTCGCCAATCCTCTATTGTCGGGCATGGCGTTGATCGTGGCCGTCGCCGTGATCAGCAGCCTGGTCTCGCTGCCGTTCACCCTGTACGGCACCTTCGGTATCGAAAGCCGGTATGGCTTCAACAAGACCACATTCGCGCTGTTCATGGCCGATATGGTCAAAGGCACCCTGATCGGCGCCGCGATCGGTCTGCCGCTGCTGGCGCTGGTGCTGTGGCTGATGGAGATATCAGGCCCCTTGTGGTGGCTGTGGGTATGGCTGGTCTGGTCCGGCTTCCAACTCCTGATGGTGGCGCTGTATCCGACGCTGATCGCGCCGCTGTTCAACAAATTCAAGCCGCTTGAAGACGAGGCTCTCAAGGTGCGGATCGAGGCGCTGCTGCAGCGTGCCGGCTTCAAGAGCCAGGGCGTGTTCGTGATGGACGGCTCGCGCCGCTCCAGCCACGGCAACGCCTATTTCACCGGTTTCGGCGCAGCCAAGCGCATCGTGTTCTTCGATACCTTGCTGTCCCAGCTCAGCCACGCCGAAATCGAAGCCGTGCTGGCGCATGAGTTGGGCCATTTCAAGCGCCGCCACATCGTCAAGCGCATCGCCATGGCGTTTGCGCTGTCGCTGGCCCTGCTGTGGCTGCTGGGCCAGCTGCTGCACGCGCCCTGGTTCTATGCCGGCCTCGGCGTCGCCGCGCCCAGCACCGCGATGGCCCTGATCCTGTTCTTCACTGCCACGCCTGCCTTCACCTTCCCGCTGACGCCGCTGTCCAGCCGGATGTCGCGCGTGCACGAATACGAGGCCGACGATTTCGCGTCCGAACAAACCCGGGCGGAGGATCTGGTCAGCGCGCTGGTCAAACTGTACCGCGACAACGCGTCCACGCTGACACCGGACCCCGTCCATTCCGCCTTCTACGATTCGCACCCGCCCGCGGCGCTGCGCATTCAACATCTGAAAGGAAATCAGGCATGAACCTGCTGGAGCTCTCCTGCACCCCGCAACACGGCCAAAGCCCGCTGGCCGACAATACCGTCAAGCAGCTGCTGTCCACGCTGCCGGACTGGGAAATCGACGGCATCGAGCTGCGCAAGACCTACCGCTTCGCCAACTACCATGAAACCATGGCCTTCGTGAATGCCCTGGCCTGGATCGCCAATCAGGAAGACCATCATCCGGACATGTCGGTCCATTACAATCGCGCGGTGGTGAATTTCAGCACCCACGACGCCGGCGGCCTGACCCTCAACGACTTCATCTGCGCGGCCAAGACCGAAGCCCTGTTCCGCCGCCCATGACAGCCAGCACCGGACAAATCATACGCAGCCACGGCCGGCGCTTCATCGTGGAAGCGGATGGCCAGATTTTCGATTGCACCACCCGCGGCAAGCGCGTCGACTATGCCTGCGGCGACATCGTCGACATCCTGATCCAGAACCGCGAGCAGGCGGTGGTCGAGCGCGCGCATGAGCGCCGCAGCCTGCTCTATCGCCAGGACGACTGGAAAGCCAAGAAGATCGCGGCCAACGTCACGCGCATCCTGTTCGTGATCGCCGCCGTGCCCACCCCCAATGAGGAACTGCTGGGGCGCTGCCTGATCGCGGCGGAGGCCGGAGACATCGACCCCATCATCGTGGTCAACAAGAGCGATCTGCCGGAAACCGCGGCGCTGCTGGGAAAATTGCAACTCTATGTGAATCTGGGTTACAAGCTGGTCACATTATCGGCCAAGCAGGACTTCTCACCGCTGAAACCCTTGCTCAGCGGGCATACCAGCGTGCTGGTAGGCCAGTCCGGCATGGGCAAGTCCACGCTGACCAACGCGCTGCTGCCCGAGGCCAACGCCCGCATCGGCGACATCTCGGAAGCGCTGGATTCCGGCCGGCACACCACCACCCACGCGGCCCTGTACCATCTCGACGAAAACAGTCATTTGATCGACTCTCCGGGATTGCAGGAATTTGGCTTGAAACATCTGAAATCCCCAGATTTAATTCACTATTTTCCCGAAATGCGCAGGTATATTGGCCAGTGTCGCTTCCATAACTGTTCGCATTGCGTCGAGCCCAATTGTGCAATCATTACGGCTGCAGAACAGGGAGCAATCTCTAAGCATAGACTGGATCTGCTGCAAAGGCTCAGCCGGGAACTAGGCTAAAGTATTGTAAATAAAGTAGCACATGCTATTTATTTACTTTTTATGGCGCCCTGCATATTCTGTAACAAAAGGAAGTAAAGATAATTCAAGCATAGATTCCAAACCCGACAGAGGAGCCAGCATCATGACGAAAAGGATTGCACTAGTCACCGGAGGCATGGGAGGCATCGGAACCTCCATCTGCAAAGCCTTGGCTGAAGCGGGATACGCCGTGGTGACCACCTACAGCAAGCCGGGCCGCGAGTCCGCCTGGCATGCCGACATGAAGGGGCTGGGTTTCAGCGACATCCACAGCTACCAATGTGACGTCACCGACTTCGCCGCCTGCCAGGAGGTGATCGCGCGCATATCCAAAGATGTTGGCCAAGTGGGCATTCTGGTCAACAACGCCGGCATCACCCGCGACGCCAGTTTCAAAAAGCAGAGCAAGGATGATTGGGACGCCGTGATCCGCACCAATCTGGATTCGGTGTTCAACATGACCAAGCCGGTGCTGGACAATATGCTGGAGGCAGGTTTCGGCCGCATCATCAATATCTCGTCCATCAACGGCCAGAAGGGTCAGTTCGGCCAGACCAATTACTCCGCAGCCAAGGCCGGCATGCACGGCTTCACGATGGCGCTGGCCCAGGAAGTGGCCAAAAAAGGCGTGACCGTCAACACCATTTCTCCCGGCTACATCGCCACCGAGATGGTGATGGCTGTGCCCGAGGACGTGCGCAACAAGATCGTGGCCCAGATTCCGGTGGGCCGCCTTGGCCGTCCGGAAGAAATCGCCGCGCTGGTCACCTTCCTCTGCTCCGACAACGCCGGCTTCATCACCGGCAGCAATATCGCAATGAATGGCGGCCAGCACATGATGTAAGCCCGCCATGGCTCCGCAATACTGTTCGCGCCGCCCGCCCGGGCGGCGTTTTCTTTTCGCGCCCGGCATGGTGTATGCTGTCCGACCCGCACTCACTCGCAAGCAATACCCGCCATGGCAGAAAACCTCATCATCGAAGGCGACAGCAAGGAAGAAAAATACCAGGCCCTGCTGCCGCAAGCTCATGCGCTGATCATCGGCGAAACCGACGTCATCGCCGCGCTGGCCAACCTGTCCGCCGCGCTGGCCGCGACCTTTGGCTGGCTGTGGACCGGCTTTTATCTGGTCAAGGGAGAGCAGCTGGTTCTGGGGCCGTTCCAGGGGCCGATCGCCTGCACCCGCATACCGCATGGCCGCGGCGTCTGCGGCAGCGCCTGGGCGCAGAATCGCACGCTGCTGGTGGATGATGTCGACGCCTTCCCCGGGCACATCGCCTGCTCCTCGAGCGCCCGTTCCGAAGTGGTGGTGCCCATCCGCAACGCCGCAGGCGTGGTCGTCGCGGTGCTTGATGTCGATTCCGATCAGCTGGGCAGCTTCGACCAAACCGATGCGCGCTATCTGGAACGCATCGTCGAACCGCTTGCCAAGCTATTCGACCAAGCCGGCTGAAAGCTTGGCCGAGCTCAAAAAAAACAGGCCCGGAGCTCCGGGCCTGTTTTCATGTTCGGCTGATCACTTCTGAATGGAGAGCAACTCCACTTCAAAATACAGCGGCGTGTTCGGCGGAATCACGCCCGGCACGCCGCGGCTTCCGTAGGCGGTATTCGCCGGGCAAGACAGCTTGGCTTTGCTGCCGACCGTCAGCGCGCTGACGCCCTGGGTCCAGCAGGGAATCACGCGGTTCAGCGGGAAGCTGATCGGGCCGCCGTTCTTGTAAGAGCTGTCAAACTCCTTGCCGTCTTTGAATGTGCCGCGATAGTTCACCTTGACGGTGTCGCTGGTCGAAGGCTTGGCGCCCTTTCCGGGCACCAATATTTCGACCTTCACGCCGGAAGGCAAGGTTTGCGAAGCCGGCTCGGCCATTGCCGCCGCCGCGCACATGGACAAAACCAGGGCAGGAATCATTCGATAAGGAAACATAGGCTCTTTCATCGTAAATACGCGGGACACCGGCAGCGCCGAGTCCTCACTTGTGCATCAGGGAAAGGAATTCCTTGCGCAGATCCGGGTTGGTCAGGAAGGCGCCGCGCATCACGCTATTGGTCATCTTGCTGTTGCTGTCCTTCACGCCGCGCCAATGCATGCAGAAGTGATCGGCCTCCATCACGATGGCCAAACCATCGGGTTGCAATTTCTTCATCAACAGTTCGGCGATCTGCGAAACCGCCTCTTCCTGTATCTGCGGCCTGGTCATGATCCAATCGATCAGGCGAACGTATTTGGACAAGCCGATCAGACTCGAATGCTCATTGGGCAGCACGCCTACCCAGACTCTGCCGATGATGGGGCACAGATGGTGCGAGCAGGCGCTGCGCACCGTGATCGGGCCGATGATCATCAATTCGTTCAGATGCTCGACATTCGGAAATTCGGTGCTGGCCGGCATGGAAACGTAACGGCCGCGGAACACCTCGCGCACGAACATCTTCGCCACGCGTTTGGCGGTGTCCTGAGTATTGTGATCATTCGCGGTATCGATCACCAGGCTTTCCAGCACGCCTCTCAACTTGGCCTGCACCTCTTCCTGCAACTCGTCCAGCTCGCCCTCCTCGATGAAGGCCGAAATATTGTCGTTGGCGTGGAAGCGCGCTCCCGCCTTTTGCAGACGATAGCGGATACGCTGCGACACGGCTTCCCGCTGGCCCTGCTTGTCGGTTTTGCTCATTGTTGATTACTTGTTCGCAAGAAAATGGAAATCATTCCGAAATATACAGCAACTTGCACAATCCCTGGCCGGACGAACCGGAAATAAACCAGCTCCGCATGGATCAGCCGGCCCTCGTGCAATGATCGCCCAGAAAGGGAATGGCATTGAGAGAAAAAGATATCAATGCTATATAAATGGCCACCCGACATCAACACCCGAGCCCAACCCTTTTCCACGTGAAGCGCCAAATGACAAAAGGCAGCCGAACCGGAAAGCTCGACTGCCCATTTGCAAAGCTCGAAAGCGGGGACGCGCGTCATCCCGCCATCAGACACTCCTCCCGCCGCGGCAGGGCGATCTTGTTATCCTTGCTGTGCTGATAATCGAGGAACACATGCTCAGCACTCAATAGCTGATAGCTGCCGTCGCCGCGAAGATGGGTCGTGTCCTTCAAGCGATACGCGTAGTGGCCGCAGGTCCAGCAATCGAAATTGCGCATATGCGTGCACAGACAGGTTTTTTCCCAAACCGGCACGCGGCGCTGGCCCGGATTTTCCGCATGCGCCTTGTGATAGGCGTCAATGTAGGAGCAGCCGCCCTTGGCATCCAGCAGATAACCGTAGGCTTCGCAATTCGGGCGGATGCTGTCGCCGATCGCCGGGCAATGCTTGATCATCCGCATCGGATAGCCAGTCGGCGATAGCTGGTTGACCTCGATATCCTCTTCGCTGGACTTGAAGTACTCCTGCTGCACCTTCTCCGGCAGTCCGCACTCGCGCGCCACGGTGAAGCGGGTGGCTACCTGCACCGCGCCAGCGCCCGCCTCCAGGAAGCCTGCCGCATCGCTGCCGGTGAAGATGCCCCCGGCCGGAATCAGCGGAATGTCCAATTGCTCGGCCCGCAGCCAATCGCGAATCTCGGTGAAAATACTGGCCAGGTCGTACTCGGCCCAGTCCATGCCGAAGCCCAGATGGCCGCCGGCCAATGGACCTTCCACCACGACGTAATCCGGCATGCGTCCGCAGCGGCTGTTTTTCTTCAGGAACAGCTGCAGCGCGCGCAGCGAGGAAACGATGATGCCGAGCTTGACGTCGTGGAAGCGCGGGTGGTCTTCGATCAGGGCAAAGGAGCCCAGATGCAGGCCCGCCGCCAGCGTGATGCCGTCGATGCCGGCATCCAGCGCCGCGCGCATCCGCACCCGCAGCGTTTCCTTGGGCGCGTTCATCGTCAGCTTTTCCATGCAGTTGATGAACACCAGGCCGCTGCCCTGCTTTTGCTGCATGGTATTGCCCACATGCAGACGGGTGGCCTCTTCCAGCATGCCCAGATCGAAACGGACGACCGACTTGTCCGGATTCTCGACGTTGAATTTATACTGGGCCAGCTTGTTCTTGACGAACTTGGTATTGAAACGGCGGTCCGTCACGGTGGGCACCATCGCGTCGGAAATATGGCCGACGCCGCCGAGCCGAGCAGCCTCCAGCGCCAGTTGGGCGGTGGAAATGTCGACGCCCATGCCTCCAATGACGATTGGCACCAATTCGTGTTTGCCCAACTGCAGGCGGAAATCATCAACACACTTCATCGTGACGGGTCTCTCCATAGAACTGGGCAAATTATCACCCGTGAAACGATGGAAATCCACATTTTTAGAGTTTTTGCTCATGACTGAGCAAGGCACTCCCATCTATCGCCCCAGCACCTCCGCTACACGCTGCCGCAGTGCAGGCAACAATTCGGTCTCGAACCATCGATTGCGCGCCAGCCACATCTGATTGCGCGGACTGGGGTGCGGCAATGGAATCACGCATGGATAATACTCGCGCCAGCCCGCCACCGTCTCGGTCAGCGTGCGCTTGCGCGAAGGCAGATGATAAGCCTGCGCGTAGCTGCCCACCGCCAGCACCAACTCCACTCGTTCAAGCAGGGGCAGCAGGCGCGGATGCCAGAGCCGGCTGCATTCCGGGCGCGGAGGCAAGTCGCCATTACGCCCTGTCCCGGGATAACAGAACCCCATAGGCACGATGGCGAAGCATTCCGGATCATAAAACACATCCGCCTCCACCCCCAGCCACTCCCTCAAACGCTTGCCGCTGGCGTCATCCCAGGGGATGCCGCTCTCGTGCACCTTGCGGCCCGGAGCCTGGCCGGCCAGCAGGATGCGGGAGCCTTTCGCGGCCCGCAGCACCGGCCGGGGGCCGCACGGCAAAGACGCTTCGCACTCCCGGCAAGCGGCGATCTCAGCCAGCAAGCCTCCCAACGCGGTCACGCCGACGTGTCCGCCAACAACTCGCGCCACCCCGCGGCTTCATCATCCGACCAGGCCGCGCAGTCCAGCATCAAGCCGCATGCGCCTGCAATCAGCGCCGCGCGGGCCAGCGGCAAGGCCGGAGCCAGGCCGCCGGCCTGCGGAGCTGAGACGATCAGCGGCAGATGAGTCCGCCGGTGCAGGCTGGCCAAGCCTCCGACATCCAGGCTGACCGATTGGCCGTCGCCGCCGCATTCGCACAGCACGATCTGGTGATTGCCGCCGAGCGCGACATGCTCGGCCGCGGTCAGCCACTCATCCAGCGTCTGGCGATTGTCCCGCTGCAAGATGACAGCTTTATTGATGCGGCCGACTTCCCGCAGCAACTCGATATTGCTCAGCGATGGCGGCGGCAGCAGCAAGGCTGCGGTTTGCAGCTCCAGATGCGCGTCCAGCAGGCGCACATCGCGCAGCTCGGCCACGGCGCCAAGCCCGGACTCGCCCGCCACGTCGCAGAGCCGCTCCAGATCGGCCACGCCCAAGGCCTGATAATGGTAAGGGCTGGCGTGGCTGCGCCCGCCGCCCGCATACAGCAGGCCTCCACCGGCGAGCGCCACCTTGCTCGCTGCTGCGCGCAGCGCGCCTTCGCTCCAGTCCTGCGCGCTGCCTCCCAGCCAGGCCGCGCCGCTCGCGCCGAATGCCGCTCTTCCCACTCTCACCCGCGAATCCGCCGGCTGGGCCTCCCGCGACACGATGCGGTAGTCGCCGACGACTCTGAGCGCGCGCTCGACGCCTGCCATCGCCTCGAACGCGCAGGCTTCCAGCCCGCGCTCCTCGCCCACCGCGCCGATCACTGTGCGCTCCATGCCTCGGGATACATGCGCGGCCAAGCCGGCGCTCTCAATCCGGGCCACCACGTTCCGAACTTCGGCCTCGCTCGCGCGGGCGCTCATCACGATAATCATCCGTCCATCCCCTTGTCTTCTTTCGCCGGAGGCCCCTCGCGGCGCCAACGACCGGCCAGCCGCCGCGCGAGGCGGGCCAGCGGCGACGGCCGCGACCAGAACCGCCGCGCCCGCATCTTCGCCAACCTGGCCCAGCGCCACGGCAAGGAGGCGCGCAGATGTTCGAACACCCATGCGCGAAGCCGCTCGAAGCGCCGGTGCCAGCGCACGAACCACGGCACCGACATCAGCACCGGCCGCGTCAGCGTGAACAGCCAGGCCACCAGCGCGGTTCCTCCGAGCTTGGCCAGCAGGATCACCGCCAGGCCAAGCAGCGCATGGCCCTGCTCGATCAGGAACAGCGCCGCCAGCTTGACCGGCAGCAAGGCCAGCGCCGGAGCCAGAAACAGGGCCAAGGCCACTCTGGGGGAGCGCCCCGCCACCCAGCGCTCCAGCGCCGCGAACGGCGGCCAGCGGCCAAGCCGGGCAAGCGCCGCGGCCAGCTCGTCCCAGGCGAACTCTTCGAAAACGATGATCGCCGCCAGCAGCAGCGCCAGCGGCCAGGCCATCGCCCGCCGCGCGCGCAGCCATGGCGACGCTTGCGTATCCCGCCTTCCCATGCGGACCGCTCAGGTGCGGGCCAGATCCAGCCACTTGGCGACGTGGCGGGGCTGGTATTGCCGCATCCAGTCAAGCAGCGCCGGCAGGTCGCGCTCGATGCGGAACAGGTCCAGATTGCCCTTGGGGACGAAGCCTTCGCTCACCGCATGCTCCACCAAGGCCTGCAACGGCTGGTAGAAGCCGCCGGCGTCCAGCACGCCCACCGGTTTGTTGTGCACCGACAGCTGGGCCCAGGTCAGAATCTCGAACAACTCATCGAAGGTGCCGAAGCCGCCAGGCAGCGCGACGAAGCCGTCGGACAACTGCGCCATCATGGCCTTGCGCTGATGCATGGTCTCGGTGACGTGCAGCTCGGTCAGGCCCATGTGCGCCACTTCCTTGGCTTTCAGGAATTCCGGGATCACGCCGATCACCTTGCCGCCCGCCTCAAGGGCCGCATCGGCGGCCACGCCCATCAGCCCCACATTGCCGGCGCCGTACACCAGGGTGATGTTCTGCTCGGCCAGCGCGCGGCCGAATGCGCGGGCCGCGTCCTCGTATTCCGGATTGCCGCCTTTGTTGGAGCCGCAGAACAGGCAGATCGATTTCATTTTCTTCATCCATTTCTTGCAAAAAAACAAGGGCCGGAAGATTCCGGCCCCGGGTCATTCCTGGCGACTCACAACACCGCCATCGGGTAGGAGCCCAGCACCTTGACGAAGGACGTGCGCTCGCCCAGGCCGGCCAGCGCCTTCAGCACCCGCTCGTCCTGGCGGTGGCCTTCCAGATCGATGAAGAACACATAGTCCCACAGGCCCGCGCGCGACGGACGCGACTCGAACTTGCTCATCGACACGCCATTGGACGCCACCGGCTCCAGCAACTGGTGCACCGCGCCCGGCCGGTTGGGGGCGGAGACCACGATGGAGGTCTTGTCCTGCCCGCTCGGGCCGACATCCTGCAGGCCCAGCACCAGGAAGCGGGTGGTATTGTTGGGCTCGTCTTCCACGTTCTCCGCCAGTTTGAACAAGGCGTAACGCTCGGCCGCCGCCTGCCCGGCGATGGCGGCCGCGGTTTCGTCCTCGGCCGCCAGGCGGGCGGCTTCGGCGTTGCTGGCCACCGACACGCGTTCCACTTCGGCCGGCAGATTCTTGTTCAGCCATTCGTGGCATTGCGCCAGAGCCTGGGCGTGGGCGTAAATCCGGCGAATGCCGTCCACACCCTCGGCCTTGCGCAGCAAGTGGTGGTGAATGCGCAGCACCACCTCGCCGCAAATCTTCAGCGGCGAAGTGACCATCAGATCCAGGGTGCGGCCCACCGCGCCTTCGGTGGAGTTCTCCACCGGCGCCACCACGTAATCGAGCGCGCGCGACTCCACCAGCCGGAACGCCTCGTCTATCGAGCTACAGGCGATGGTGCGGGCCGCGTGGCCGAAGTGCTTGATGGTGGCCAGCTGGCTGAAGGTGCCTTCCGGCCCCAGGTAAGCGATGGACAGCGGCTTTTCCAGCGCCAGGCACTCCGACATCACTTCGCGGAACAGCCGGGCGATGGACTCGCTGGGCAGCGGGCCGGGATTCAAGTCCTTCAAGCGGCGCAGCACCTGGGCTTCGCGCTCAGGACGGTAGATGACGCCGCCGCCCTTGATCTCGCCGATCTCGCGGGCATGGCTGGCGCGCTGGTTCAGCAGCTTGAGGACTTCGACGTCGATGGCGTCGATGGCGTTGCGGTGTTGCTTGAGACGTTCTTCAGACACTGGTTTCGGACTCTCTTACGATGGCGAACTGGCTTTTTCTATATCTTACAGTTTCCGCGAGATAGCCGCCGCTCGCAAGCGCCATGCGCCGGATGCGGGCCAAATGCAGAGCCGGCCCGGCGCTCCAGATGCCCTCAACTCCAGCCGCCCTCCTCCAGCCTGGCCAGCAATTGCTCGATGCGCTCCGCCGTTTCCAGCGGTTTTTCCAGCGGAAACAGGTGGCTGCCCGGCTGCTTGTCCACCATGACCGCGAAATGCTTGCGCATGAAAGCCAGGTCGCTGTCGCGCAGCACATCCGAAGCCGAGCCGGCCAGCAAGGCCGCCGGCACCTTCAGCCGCCCGCGATGCCGGGGAAAGTCGTGCGGCAGCGTCGCATAGATATCGTGCTCCACCTGCGGGCGGAATTTGAGCCGGCGGCCGCCCTTGCCGTCGTCCTGCGTGCCATGCAGGGCGTAATCGGCCAGGCAGTCGGGATCGAAGCGGGCGAACTTGGGCTTGCGCGCGAAATAGTCATGCGCCATCTCCACCGTGGCCCAGTTGTCGCGGCGCGCCAGCGTATTGCCGCCCGGCGTCACACGCTGGATGAAGCCCAGCCGCTTGGCCAGCCAGATGCCGAAGGAACGCGACGGCCCCATCAGCGGCGAATCCAGAATGATGATGGCGCGGAACAGATCCGGCCGCTTCAGCGCCGCGTAGAACATCAGGAAACCGCCGAGCGAATGGCCGACGCCCACCACGGGGCCGCGATAGCGCGCTTCGATGAAGCGGATGCTCTCGTCCACCAGATGCGGCCAGCAATCGGTGATGGGAAAATCCGGATCGTGGCCTATCGTATCCAGATAGCCGACGTCGCGGCTTCCGGCCAGCTTGCCCAGCATCTTGCCGTACACCGACGCGGGAAAGCTGTTTGCATGAGCGAAATGAATGGCTTCTCGCATAACCCCTCTTGATATCCTCGTTCTTATTTTTCATAAGCGGAACGCTGTCTGCGCCCCGTCTGCCCAGCTATACTAGCCGCTTCCCGAACATCAGGGACGCGACGGCCTCCGTTTGCCGGGCGATGCGATTTGATGCATATTGCATCACGCATCGTAAAAACGGAACCGCAAACCGTTTACATCGTCACAGTTCCATCGCCAACCGCAAAAAGAGTCTGCACGTGCAAGCATACCTCCATTCCTTTTATCGATCGGCCTGGCTATGGCTGGCGTCCGTGATCGCCTGTCTTGGCCTCGCCCTGCCCGCCCACGCGGTCAACCAGGAAGACCTGCTCCCGCCGGAGCAGGCCTTCGCCGCCCAGGTCAGCCGCAGCGGAGACCAGCTGCAACTGACGCTGGACGTCGCTCCCGGCTACTACCTGTACCGCGACCGCATCAGCATCAGCACCACGCCGGCTGATCTGGCCGGCAAGCCGACGCTGCCCACCGCCCAGGAAAAGAACGATCCTTACTTCGGCAAGCAGCAGATTTACCATGGCAAGCAGCTGATCACCATCCCGCTGGCCGCCGGCGCGCCCGCGGACTTCCAGCTGAATGTGAAGCTGCAAGGCTGCGCGGAAGCCGGCGTCTGCTATCCGCCCTACACCCACAAGCTGAAGGTGGGCCAGGCGGGCGGCTCGAGCAACAAGCTCAGCGCCTGGACGGAGGTCGACCCGTCGGGAAAAGCGTCGGCCGGTAACAGCGAGTTGGCCGCCCAGGGTTGGCTGGCCACACTGGGCACCTTTCTGCTGGCGGGTCTGGGCATGGCGTTCACCGCCTGCATGTACCCGCTGCTGCCCATCGTTTCATCGCTGATTGCCGGCCAAGGCGCAACCCTCAGCCGTGGCCGCGGCTTCCTGCTGTCCCTGCTCTACGTGCAAGGCTTGGCGCTCACCTATACCGCCGTCGGCGTCGTCGCCGGTCTGACCGGCTCGCTGCTGACGGTATGGCTGCAGCAGCCGGCGGTGGTGCTGTCCGCCAGCGCGCTGATGGTGGTGTTCGCGCTGTCGATGTTCGATCTGTTCACCATCCAGCTGCCGAACGCGCTGCAATCCCGGCTGGCCGACACCTCCAACCGCCTGAGCGGCGGCAAGGCCGTCACCGTGTTCCTGATGGGCGCGCTGTCGGCCTTGATCATCGGCCCCTGCGTGGCCCCGCCGCTGGCGCTGGCGCTGGGCTATATCGGCAGCACCGGCGACGCGCTGCTCGGCGGCGCGGCGCTGTACGCGATGGCCATGGGCCTGGGCCTGCCGCTGATCGCCATCGGCACCTTCGGCGGCCAAGTGCTGCCGCGCGCCGGCAATTGGATGAAGGCGGTAAAGTCCGCGTTCGGCGTGGTGATGCTGGGTCTGGCCATCTGGCTGGCGTCCCCGTTCCTGCCTGCCGCGCTGGTGATGTTGCTATGGGCGGCGCTGCTGATCGGCGCGGCGGTATTCCTCGGCGCTTTCGACAGCCTGTCCAACACAACCAAGGCCAGCGCGCGCCTGGGCAAGGCGCTTGGGCTGCTGCTGTTCCTGCTGGGCGGCGCCCAGCTGGTCGGCCTGCTGTCCGGCGCAGACAATCCGCGCTATCCGCTGAAGCTGATCGCCGCCAGCAGCGCCGAGGGCGCCGCGCAGCAACACTTCCAGCCGGTAGGATCCATCGCGGAGCTCGACGCCAAGCTGGCCGAGGCCAAGGCCGCCGGCAAGCCGCTGCTGCTGGACTTCTACGCGGACTGGTGCGTGGCCTGCAAGGAAATGGAGGCGGATGTCTTCCCGCAACCGCAGGTGGCGGCGCAGATGCAGCGTTTTGTCTTGCTGCGCGCCGACGTCACCGCCAACAGCCCCGAGCACCAGGCGCTGCTCAAACGCTTCGGCCTGTTCGGCCCGCCGGGCATCATCCTGTTCGATAGCCAGTCCCGCGAAAGCAACCGGGTAGTCGGCTACACCCCCGCCGACGCATTTGCCGGCGAGCTGGGCAAGGTGGCAAACTAGCGCCGTATCCGGCCGGCGCCATCGCGCGCCGGCCGCCATTTCCGCCACCTAGAACGGATGCCTTCATGCCTCCCCTGCCCAACGCTTTTCCCAATGTCAGCATCCTAGGCGCGTTCCGCGTCGCCATACTGGCCTTGCTGGTGGTCGCCTGCCTGAAAGTGCTGCAACCCTTCCTCGGCGCGTTGACCTGGGCCGCCATCATCGCCATTTCCGCCTGGCCGCTGTACAGCCGGCTCAAGCTGCGCTTGCGCGGCCGCCACAAGCTGGCGGCGCTGTTGATCGTGCTGGCTCTGTCCGCCGCGCTGGCCATCCCCATCGGGCTGATGGCGCTGACGCTGGCCGACACGCTGCCGCACCTGGCCAATCTGGCGCATGATCTGACCAGTTTCCGGCTGCCCGACGCGCCGGCCTGGCTGGTGAACCTGCCCGTGGTCGGCGACAGCCTGCAGAAGCTGTGGCAAAGCACCCAGGCCGACCTGCCCGGCTTCTTCGAGAAAGTCCGCCCCGCGATCAACCAGGCGGCGCTGTGGCTGCTGTCCGGCGGCGCCAATCTGGGCCTGAGCCTGCTGGAGATCGTACTGGCGATAGCCGTCGCCGGCCTGTTGCTGATCAACGGCGACAAGCTGTGGGATCTGGTGGAGCGCATCGTGGTCAAGCTGGGCGGCGAAACCGCCAGCGATCTGCCGGAGGTGATCGCCCGCACCATACGCAGCGTCACCACCGGCGTGGTCGGCACCGCGCTGGCGCAGACCATTCTGTGTGTGATCGGCTTGTTGATCGCCGGCGTGCCCGGCGCGCTGGTGCTGGGCTTCCTGTGCTTCATCGTCGCGGTGGCGCAGATGCCGACGCTGGTCGTCTGGCTGCCGGCCGCCGCCTGGGTGTTCTACACCGGCCACACCGGTCTGGGCGTGTTCCTGCTGATCTGGGGCTTCCTGCTGATCAACACCATAGACAACATCCTGAAGCCGTTGCTGATCAGCCAGGGCGCGCAGATGCCGCTATCGGTGATCTTCCTGGGCGTGATCGGCGGCCTGATCGCCTGGGGGGTGATTGGCCTGTTCATCGGTCCCACCCTGCTGGCGGTGGGTCTGACCATGCTGCGCCACTGGCTGCAGCGCGAGGACAACGAGGAACTGGCCTGCGAGGGCGAGCAAGGCTGAAGCCACCCTCCCAAAAAAGCGGCGCGGCATCCTGATATGGATGCCGCGCCGTTTTGTTTTCAACCTCGCCGCTCAATAGTCCGGACAGCAGACTACCCAGTCTTCCTCCGTCACCTCTAGATGGCAGGCCAGCCTCCATGGCTCAGGCTCATTCCATTCCTTGCTGGCCGCCAGCTCGGCGCTGATGGTGCCGGCGCGCAGCAGCACGTTGCGCTCCTTGCCGCCAAGCCGCTGCGGCGCGGCCATGCCGGCGATCCTGACCTTGCAGGTGCCGCAGGTTCCCTGGCCGCAGCGCCAATGCAGAGGAACATCGGCCAGACGGGCGATATCGAGCAGATTGTCGCCCGCCATCGCTTCCGACTCGTTCAGCAAGACTCCGCTCTCGCTGACGAAGCGTATCCGGCTCACGTCAGTTCCAGGTAGGCCAGCTCGTCGCCCGGCTTCACCTGCTGGCCCGGCTGCAGCCAGACCAGGCCGTCAGCCCAGGCGCAGGACATCAGCACGCCGGAGCCCTGCTGCGGATACAGCTGCAGCTCGCCTGCCACCTTGCGCACGCGCAGGAACTCGCTGCGGCGCATGTCCGGCTTGTCCCAGGCGAAGGCAGCCGGCAGCCGCTGCGCCTCCGGCGGCGGCACCTCCAGGCCCATGCGTTTCAACAGGAACGGCTTGATCAGCGTTTGCAGCGTCACATAGCCGGACACCGGGTTGCCCGGCAAGCCGATGAAGTCCGCCTCGCCCAGCTTGCCATAAGCCAGCGGCTTGCCCGGCTTGATCGCCACTTTCCACAGCGTCAGTTCGCCCTCGGCCTCCACCGCCGCCTTGACGTGGTCCTCCTCGCCGACCGATACCCCGCCGCAGGTGATCACCACGTCCGCCACCGCCGCCGCGTCGCGCAGCAGCTGGCGGGTAGGCTCCAGCGCATCGCCGACGTGGCCCAGATCTATCACTTCGCAACCCAGCTGCTGCAAGGCCGGCAGCAGCCAGTAGCGATTGGAATTGTAGATCTGCCCTTCGCCCAGCGGCAGGCCCGGCTCCACCAGCTCGTCGCCGGTGAAGAAGGCCGCCACCCGCAACTGCGGCAGCACCGGCAGCCGCGCCAGGCCGATGGACGCCGCCAGGCCCAGATCGGCGGCGGAGAGCTCTCGCCCGGCTTCCAAGATGCGCTGGCCGGCGGCGATGTCCTCGCCGCGGCGGCGGATGTTCTGCCCAAGGCTGGGCTCGGCGCTGAAAGTCACGCGCCCTGCGTCGTCCACCTCCGCCTGTTCCTGCATGATCACCGCGTCCGTTCCGGACGGAATCGGCGCGCCGGTGAAAATGCGGACCGCTGTGCCCGTCGCGAGCGGCTCAGGCACGCTGCCGGCCGGCACCCGCTGCGACACCGCCATCGCCGGCGCCAGATCGGCGCAGCGCAGCGCGTAGCCGTCCATCGCGCTGTTGTCGTGCGGCGGCACGTCCACACCGGCCACCACCGGCTCGGCCAGCACGCGGCCCAGCGCCTGCATCAGCGGCAATTCTTGATGGGTGTTCAGCGGCTTGGCGCGCTCCAGCAGCCAATCCCGCGCCTGTTGATAGCTCAGCATGCGGTGTTCCAATCCTGTCTTGCGATGGGCCCGGCCCATCCTTCACAAGCCCCCATCATAGCACGCGCAATCATGCAAAAAGCCCGCCGGCGTTGAGCGGGCGGGCTTGGGACAAAACTGAAAACGTATCAGCGCGACTTGACGAAGGGCACGCCGATCGCCTTTGGCGCCAGCGCGCGGCCGACGAAGCCGGCCAGCAGCAGCACGGTCAGCACGTAAGGAATGACCGCGATCGCTTGCGACGGAATCTGGCCCACCACCGGCAGCGCCACGCCTTCCAGACGGATCTGGATCGCGTCGGCGAAGGCGAACAGCAGGCAGCCGATCACCGCCGGCACCGGACGCCACTTGCCGAAGATCAGCGCGGCCAGCGCCAGGAAGCCCTTGCCTGCGGTCATTTCCTTGATGAAGCTGCCGGTCTGGTAGACGGACAAATAGGTGCCGGCCATGCCGCACAGCATGCCGCCCCAGAACAGCGCGGTGTAGCGCACCTTGGCCACCGAGATGCCGGCGGTGTCGGCGGCGTGCGGGTTCTCGCCCACCGCGCGCAGACGCAGACCGAAACGGGTCTTGTACAGCACCCAGGTGACCAGCGGAATGACAATGAACACCGTCAGATACACCAGGATGCTGTGGCCGGAGATCAGCTTGCTGTACACCAGACCCACTACCGGCACGTCGCGCAGCGCATCGGCGAACGGCAGCGCTATCTCGTGGAAGCGGCCGTCGTCGGGCAGTTGCGGCGAGTTGCCGCCCTGCTGGAACCAGGCCAGCGCCAGCACCGGCGTGATGCCGGAGGCGATGGTGTTGATCGCCATGCCGGAAATCAGCTGGTTGCCGTTATAGGTGACGGAGACGAAGGCGTGCACCATGGCCAGCGACACGGCGGCCATCATGCCGGCCAACAGGCCGATCCACGGGTTGTGGGTGACGTAGGCCGCGGCGGCGGAAGCGAAGGCCGCCGCCAGCATCTTGCCTTCCAGGCTGATGTCCACCACGCCGGAGCGCTCGGAGAACATCCCGGCCAAGGCGGCCAGCACCAGCGGCGTGGCCACGCGCACGGTGGAATCGAGGAGACTGAAGAACATTTCCATATTACTTGTCCTTGCGCTTGAACAGGCCGGCGATGAACGGCTCGAACAGGTTTTCCAGCGCACCGCAGAACAGGATGATCAGACCCTGGATGAACAGGATCATCTCGCGGGTGATCATCGGTTTTTCGAACGACAGGTCGGAGCCGCCCTGGGTCAGCGCGCCGAACAGCAGCGCGGACAGGACGATGCCCACTGGATGGTTGCGGCCCATCAGCGCCACGGCGATGCCGACGAAGCCGACGCCGTTGGTGAACAGCACGTTCATCCGGTGAGAGGAGCCCAGCAAGTCGTTGACCGAGGCCAGGCCCACCAGCGCGCCGGACACGCACATCGCCACGATGATGGTGCGGCTAACGCTCATGCCGGCATAGCCCGCGGCGTGCTCATTGGTGCCGACGGTGCGCAGCGTGAAGCCCCAGCGGCTATGCCAGACGATCAGGTAGAACAGGCCGGCGGCCAGCAGCGCAAACACGAAGCTCAGGTTCAGCGGCGAATTCGGCAGGGAGGCGAACACCTCGTGCATCTGCGGAATCCAGCCGTTCTCGGCGAACAGGCGGGTAGTCGGGTTCTGCGAGCCGGCTTCGATCAGCTGGTGGCTGATCAGGTACAACATCAGCGAGTAGGCGATGAAGTTGAACATGATCGTGGTCACCACGATGTGGCTGCCGCGCTTGGCCTGCAGATAGGCCGGAATGTAGGCCCAAGCCGCGCCAAAGCCCATCGCCGCCAGCATGGCCAGCGGAATCAGCACATAGGGCGGCAGCGTGTGGTCGAAGCCCAGCATCACCAGCGTCACGCCCAGGCCGGCCAGATAGGCTTGGCCTTCGCCGCCGATGTTGAACAGGCCGGAGTGGAAGGCGGTGGCCACCGACAGGCCGGCGAAGATGAAGCTGGTGGTGTAGAACAGCGTGTAGCCTATGCCCTCACCGTAGCCGAAAGCGCCGTGGATCAGCAGTTGCAGGCATTCCCAGGGGTTCTCGCCAATCATCCAGGTGACGAGGCCCGTCACCAGCAAGGCGGCCAGCAGGTTGAGCGCCGGCAGGATGGTCAGCTGCGCCCACCGCGGCAGAGTGGATGGTTGTCCGAATTTCAATGCTTGTGCCCCCCCATGAGCAAGCCGAGGGAAATGGTGTCGGCGTCCTTGGCCGCCACTTCGCCAGTGATCTGGCCGCCGGCCATCACCAGGATGCGGTCGGACAAGGCCAGGATTTCCTCAAGTTCCACCGAGACCAGCAAGATGGCCTTGCCTTCGTCCCGCAGCTCGATCAGCCGCTTGTGGATGAATTCGATCGCGCCGATGTCGACGCCGCGCGTCGGCTGGCCGATCAACAGCAGGTCCGGATTGGCGTGGATTTCCCGCGCCAGCACCACTTTTTGCTGGTTGCCGCCGGACAGCAGGCCCACGCGCAGCAGCGGATTGCCCGGACGGATGTCGAACTGGGCGATGAAGTCGCGGGTGCGTTCCACCAGCTTCTTGCGCGAGTACAGCGGGCCGCTGTTCAGCGTCTTGTCGTCGTGGTAGCCGAGGATGGCATTCTCGTAGGTGGAGAACGCCTTGACCAGGCCCTCGCGCGAGCGGTCTTCCGGAATGTGGCCGATGCCGCGCTGGCGGTAGACGGCGGCGCGCGGCTTGCGGCGGCACGACAGCTTCAGCAGGTCCTCGCCCTTGTAGACCACAGCGCCGGCGCTGGGGTCGCGCATGCCGGCCAGCACTTCCAACAGTTCGGACTGGCCGTTGCCGGACACGCCGGCCACGCCGACGATCTCGCCGGCCTTGACCTGGAAGTTCAGGTTGTCCAGCAGCTTGACCTTGCGTTCGTCGATCAGCGTCAGGCCTTTGACATCCAGCACGGCGGCGCCGGCCTGGCAATCGGCCTTGTCCACCTTCAGCGTCACCTTGCGGCCCACCATCAGGTCGGCCAGCTTTTCCTTGTCCACGTCGCAGGTGCGGACGTTGTCCACCACGGTGCCGGCGCGCATCACGCTGACGTTGTCGGTGATGTCCATCACTTCGCGCAGCTTGTGGGTGATCAGGATCACCGTCTTGCCCTGCTCTTTCAGCGAACGCAGGATGTGGAACAGATGGTCGGCCTCCTGCGGGGTCAACACCGCGGTCGGCTCGTCCAGGATCAGCACGTCGGCGCCGCGGTACAGCGCCTTCAGGATTTCCACCCGCTGCTGCAGGCCGACGCCCAGATCGCCGACCAGCGCGTCCGGGTCCACTTCCAGCGAGTAGTTCTTGTTCAGTTCCTTCAGATGCTCGCGGGCCTCGTCCATGCCGCCCTTGAGCAGCCGGCCGCCTTCGGCGCCCAGCACGATGTTTTCCAGCACAGTGAAGGTTTCCACCAGCATGAAGTGCTGATGGACCATGCCGATTCCCAGTCGGATGGCTTCCTGGCTGTTGCGGATGCGGACATCCTTGCCGTTCACGCGGATGGTGCCGCTGTCGGCATGGTAATAGCCGTACAGAATGCTCATCAGCGTGGACTTGCCGGCGCCGTTCTCGCCGATGATGCCGTGGATGCTTCCCTTCGGCACGCTCATCGTCACGTCGCGATTGGCCTTGACGGCACCAAAGCTCTTGTTGATGCCTGTCAGTTCAATGGCAAACTCGGTCATGCTTGATATGTTCCCGATTCTTCGATTCTTGTTTCCCCGGCGGCACGAACAAACAGCCGCGATGATGAATCACCGCGGCTGCGCCCCGCTTTCGGGGAAGTCGCTGCCTTCGTTATTGCGCCGGGCAGCTGTTGTTGGCGCGGTAATCCACCACCTTGATCTTGCCGCTGATGATCTCGGCCTTGGCGGCGGCGATCTTCTTTTCCATGTCCGGCGTGATCTGCGGACGGTTGTTCTTGTCCAGCGCCCAATCCACGGCTTGCTCCTTCAGGCCCAGCACTTTCACGCCGGACTTCCAGGAGCCGTCCTTGGCTTCCTTGAAGGTGTTGTAGACGGCAACGTCCACTTTTTTAACCATGGAAGTCAGCACCGAGCCCGGGAACAGGTAGTTCTGGTTGCTGTCCACGCCGATGGAGAACTTGCCGGCGTTCTTGGCGGCCTGCAGCACGCCCATGCCGGTGCCGCCGGCGGCGACGAAGATCACGTCCGCGCCGCGGTCGAATTGGCTCTTGGCCAGCTCGGTGCCGCGCGCCGGGTCATTGAAGGCCTGCGGAGTGGTGCCGGTCATGTTCTGCAACACGGTGACGTTCTTGTTGGCGTACTTGGCGCCTTGCGCATAGCCGCAACCGAAGGCGCGGATCATCGGAATGTCCATGCCGCCGATGTAGCCTACCTTGCCGGTCTTGGATTTCAGCGCGGCGGCCATGCCCACCAGGAAGGAGCCTTCCTGTTCCTTGAACACGATGCTCTGCACGTTCGGGCCCTTGGCCACGGCGTCGATCAGCGCGAACTTGACCTTGGGGAATTCCTTGGCCACGGTTTCCACGGCCTGGGAGAAGTTGAAGCCGACGGCGACCACGATGTCGGTGTCGCGGCTGGCCATCTTGCGCAGCAGCTGTTCCTTCTGCGCGTCGGAGGAGATCTGGCCTTCGCGGTAGTTGACCTTGAAGTCCTTCTTGAAACGTTCCGCGCCATTGTAGGCGGCTTCGCTGAAGCTCTTGTCGAACTTGCCGGCCGAATCGTAGATCACGGCGGGAGTGAAGTCTTTGGCGCACGCGGCAGCAGACAGAACTGCGGCGGCGACAGCGAAGCTGATACGTTTCAGTTGGATGGTCATCTCTATAACTCTTGGATTGAGTTGGTCAACGCGCCAGGCTCCATGCAGGCGCGGCGATTGCAACAGCGCGGACTATGAATGGTGACAGCGAAAATTGCGGTTGGCATGTAACCTGCCGACTACAGCTCAAGCTGTGCTTAAGAGCCTGTTCAAAGGCTTTTTGTGAGCATCGCGACCCAGCCAGCAGGCCAGATGCAAGGCGGAGGGCGTAGGCCTTGGCGATTCCAAGACCTAGCCTGACAACGCCGCAGATCGCTTGCTGGCAGGGTCGCCCTCCAGGGCCACTTTCTGTCGGCGCATGACGTTGCCAAACGCCCCTTGCAGTGAATGACGCTGCGACGGATCGTTTTTCGCGTCCTGCATCCGGCAAAAAATGGCCGATGCCACAAAAATCCTTTGAACAGGCTCCAAGGGCCTGGACCGCCTCCTGCGCAATGCAAAAACCGGCTGCAGACACCACTTTGTCGTTCTTCTGAGCGCGGCGAATTGTAATGAGCGTTAACCTGGCTGTAAACAATTTCCTCTCGACTTTGAAATACCATGTCGCAAACATTTCTTCATCTAAAAATATTGACTCGCCCACAAGCCGCGCCAGGCCTGAATTACGCAAACAGCATGCCGCACTTGTCATGACTGTCTTTAATTGGATTGACCCAACACAAAACTTAACGGCTATATCCAAAGCAGCGTGCAAGCCCTACAATTCCGCCCTGCTCAAAACCTTTGTATCCATGCTGCAAATACTGTATCGGGACGATCAACTGATCGCCATCCAGAAACCCGCCGGCCTGCTGGTGCACCGCACCGTGCTTGACCGCAACGAAACCCGCTTCGCCATCCAGCTGCTGCGCGACCAGATAGGCCAACGCGTCTACCCGGTGCACCGGCTGGACAAAGGCACCTCGGGCGTGCTGCTGTTCGCGCTGGACAAAGACACCAGCCGCGAGATGAGCTGGCAGTTCGAACGCCAGCAAGTAGCCAAGCGCTACCTGGCAGTGGTGCGCGGCCACGCCGACGACGCCGGCCATATCGACCACCCGCTCAGCCGCCGCCCGGACGATCTGGAATGGATAGGCGAAAAGGTGGAAACCGCGCCGCAGCCAGCCCAGACCGATTACCGCACGCTGGCCCGGATCGAGCTGCCGATAGCGGTGGAACGCTACCCCACCAGCCGCTACAGCCTGGTGGAACTGGCACCGCTGACTGGCCGCCGCCATCAACTGCGCCGCCATCTGAAGCACATCGCCCACCCCATCATCGGCGATTCCACCCATGGCAAGGGCCGCCACAACCGGATGTTCGCCGACGAGCTGGACTGCGCGCGCATGCTGCTGGCCTGCGTGGAAATGCGGCTGACCCACCCCATTACCGGCCAGCCGCTGCGGCTGGACTGCCCGCTGGAAGAGAACTTCTCCGCGCTGCTGGCGCGCCTGGGCTGGGCCGACGCCGCGCGCGCCGCCGGAATCGAACTAACCATCTGAAAGACAACAATAATGCTCAGCTACCGCCACGCCTTCCACGCCGGCAACCACGCCGATGTGCTCAAGCACCTGATCGAGGTCGAGCTGCTGAATTACCTGGGCCAGAAAGACAAGCCCTACTGGTATATCGACACTCACGCCGGCGCCGGCGCCTATTCGTTGACCGAGGGTTACGCCACCAAGAACGCCGAGTTCGAAACCGGCATCGCCCGCCTATGGCAGCGCGACGATCTGCCGGAAGCCGTGCGCAATTACGTGGACGTGGTCAAGCGGATGAATCCGGACGGCGAGCTGAAGTTCTACCCCGGTTCGCCGTGGTGCGCGGCCGATGTGATGCCGGAAAGCGACAAGCTTCGCCTGTTCGAATTGCACCCCAGCGACGCCCAGATTCTGCAGGAAAACTTCGCGGGCTCAGGCCGCCGGGTGCAAATCCAGCAGGCCAACGGCTTCGACGGCATCAAGGCCGTGCTGCCGCCGCCGCCGCGCCGCGCGCTGGTGCTGATCGATCCGCCTTACGAGGACAAGCGCGACTACCACAACGTGGTCACCGGCTTGAAAGAAGGACTGAAACGCTTCGCCACCGGCGTTTACGCAGTGTGGTACCCCTGCCTGCAGCGCGCGGAAATGAAAGAGATGATTCCCGAGCTGAAAAAGCTGCCGGCCAAGAGCTGGCTGCGGGCGGAGCTGCACGTGCAAAGCCCGTCAGCCGACGGCTTCGGCATGCACGGCAGTGGCATGTTCATCCTCAACGCGCCATGGACGCTGCCGCAAACCCTGAACGAAACGCTGCCCTACCTGGTGCAGCACCTGGGCCTGGATGCCAAGGCCAGCTTCATTCTGGAAACCGGCGGCGATCTGTAAAGCTTCCCGCTCCGTGCAACGACAAGCGCCCTCCCCGGCGCTTTTTTTACGTGCATCGCCGGATGCATGCCTGCCTAGCATCACTCCGCGAATATTACTCCACATAAAGTATCTTTATTTGAAATAAAATTACATGACAGGTGGCTTTTAAAATGCATAATGCCAATTGCATTTCAGTAAAAGCCGCTGCCATGATGTTCGTCGAAGACGGCGGAATCGTCTGTTTGCCGATTGCGCTGCGGCATGGAAAACCGCGCCGCCACCTAAACCGCCGGTTCGAGCCCCGGCAACGCTACGCCCACCCACAGGAGCCGTCATGAGCAGATTGCCGTTCAACCAGGGCCAGCCGGCCTTCATCCCGCTGAGCACCTTCCAACGCTACCCGGAACCGGAGATGGTGGAACGCTCCCGCGCCTTCTACGCCGACATCCGCCGCCGCAAGACCGTGCGCGAATTCACCAGCCAGCCCGTCCCGCGCGAAGTGATAGAGAACGCGCTGCGCGCCGCCGGCACCGCGCCGTCCGGCGCCAACCACCAGCCCTGGCACTTCGCCGTCGTCAGCGATCCGGAATTGAAACGGAAGATACGGGAAGGCGCGGAAACAGAGGAGCGCGAATTCTATACACACAGGGCGCCGCAGGAATGGAAGGACGCGCTGGCGCCGCTGGGCACGGATTCCGACAAGCCTTTCCTGGAAACCGCGCCGTACCTGATCGCCATCTTCGGCCAGAAAAAGACCGTGCTGGACGACGGCAGCGAGATCAAGAACTACTACGTGCCGGAGTCGGTTTCCATCGCTGCCGGCTTCCTGATCGCCGCGCTGCACCACGCCGGCCTCGCCACCCTCACCCACACGCCCAGCCCGATGAACTTCCTCAACCAGCTGCTGGACCGCCCCGCCCACGAAAAACCCTACATTCTGCTGGTGGCCGGCTATCCGGCGGACGATTGCATGGTGCCGAATATCGGCAAGAAGCCTCTGGAGGAGATCGCTAGCTTCTTCTAGCGCGCGCTGCCGGCACGTCTTGGCCAGATGGCTCCGGGCGCGCTATCGCTCCCCGGCGAATGCCGACTTCAAAAAATCGGCGACCAGCGCCGGCGACTGTTCGCGGCCCTCCGGATCTCCGCCCAGGGTGACGCCCCTGCTCAGGCAGGCTTGCGCCGCCAGCCGCGCCGCCTCGGCGGACACGACGCCATCGCAGCTGGCCATCGTGAAGCGGCCTGTGTCCAGATCATATTCGCCATGGCACAGCCTGGCGCTGGTCGCGTCCGGCACCGCATGCGGAGATGTGAATCGGTCGAAGCCGTGGTAGGCGTCCGGATAAGTCTTCACCGTCACGCGCGCGCCCTTCGCTTGCAACCCGTCGGCGTAGGCTACGCATGGCCCAGCCGGGGTGTAGTCGTCCTTGCCGCCAAGCAGCATCAGAATGGGCGCGCCGTCGAGATGCTCCGACGCGTAATGGATGCCGCAGCTGGGATAGAAGGCGATATGCGCGGAAAAACGCAAGCCGTCGTCAATGACGGCTTTGCGGAAGGGCTCGAGCGTTGAATAAAGCGCGGCGACGCCGCCACGCGAAAAACCCATCACGGCGATCCGCTTGGAATCGATCGCGGGATGCGTCGCCAGCAGGCTCAAGGCGGAAAAGGCATCCGCGATGTCGGCGGCCATCGACAGCCGCGTCTGATCGCGTTCCGTCTGCACTATCCGCCGCCCGCTGAAGCTGTCGACAACGAAGCTGGCATAGCCGAGCGCGTTCATCCGCCTGGCCCACATCCACTCCCCGCGATTGACGCCGCTGCTGCCGTGGAGGATGACGACGGCGGGGAACGGGCCTTTCGCCTGAGTCGGCAACGATAGCCTCCCTGTCACCACGGCCCTGTCGCTTGGCGCGCGCTTCACGAAATCCATGATCTGCCGCGGCGTGGCGGATTCGAACGCGACAATGCCGACTCGGCCATCGGCCAGGCTAGCCGCCGGCGCGGCGTCGGCAACAATTGCGGAAGCGCGGGCATCGCCGCTCCCGATGAAACAGGCGATCAATCCGATGGCCAAGCTGCGGCTCAGGATGGCTGGCATGGTAGAAAGTCCCCTTGGCTCCAAAACGCTGCGTTGGAAAACGCACGGCGATGCACCATTTGCCCCGATCTTGCCGGCGACGGCCAAGCGCACAAGCCCGGCGCGTCATGGTATGCTGCGCGCCCCGGTACCGTATCCGACCGACACCCCAATGGCCAAACTGTTTTTCCGATACGCCGCGATGAACAGCGGCAAGAGCACCCAGCTGCTGCAAATCGCCAACAACTACGAATCGATGGATAAAAAGGTGGCCCTGTACACCAGCGCCATTGACGACCGCTACGGCATAGGCATGATCACTTCGCGGCTCAACATCCAGCGCGAATCCAACACCTTTGACGCCGGCTTCGATTTCCTGGCTCACGATTACGGCGACACCGCCTGCGTCCTGATCGACGAAGCGCAGTTCATGACGCCGGAGCAGGCGCAGCAGCTGCATCGCCTCGCCCACTCCCGCAACATTCCGGTGATCTGCTTCGGCCTGCGCACCGACTTCCAGGGCCATCCCTTCCCCGGCTCGGCCTGGCTGCTGTCGCTGGCCGACGATGTGGAGGAAATCAAGACCATCTGCCACTGCGGCCGCAAGGCGACGATGCATATCCGCATCGACGGCGCCGGCAAACGGGTGAAGGAAGGCCCGCAAGTGGAAATCGGCGGCGAGGCGCGTTACCGCGCCGTGTGCGGCCGTTGCTTCCACAAGGACTAAGAACCTGTTCAAAGTCTCGCGAGCAAGAGCGAGACAAGGCGAAAACGAGCGAAAAAGCGGAATGTACAAGTGGTACATGAGCATTTTGAGCTTGTTTTCAACGCCGTATCGCCGAAGCGCAGCAGACTTTGAACAGGTTCTAAGCCCGCGCGGCAGTCAATACTCTCGGGCCGGCCAAAACCGGCTCGTTTTCATTCCACCCGCACGTAGGCCCGCAAGCGGTGGCCATCCGGGTCCAGCGCCGTGAAGGTGCGGCCAAAGTCCATGTCCGTGATGGGTTGCAGAATGCGCAGCCCCTGCGCCCGCCAATCGGCGATACAAGCATCCAGCGCGGCGAAGTCCTCTATCCGCACGACCACCTCCCCGCCTCCGCCCATCATCTCGGCGGCAGGCTCCGCCGTGTGGCGCGACCACAAGCCCAGCCTCATGCCGGACGCGAACTTGAACATCACAAAGGTGGGCGACGACTGGATAGGCTGCAGATCGAACAGCCGCGAATAGAAGTCCGCGCTGCGCATCGGCTGGTCCACGTACAAAATCACAAAGTCGGGATGTTGCATGGCTGTTCTCCTTGGGTGAGCGCCGAAACCGTTTCGGCATGCAATCATGCTAAGCCAGGCTGCTGTCAGTTTCTGTCAGTAGCCTCCAAGTCATTGATATGACAATATGCTTAGCATTAATTTGCCACTCATGGACGATGCCAGATACCCATGCCAATGCATGCCGGTCTCGAAGAACGGGCCGCCTTCGCCATTCGCCAAGCAAACGAAAATGACCTGACGCCCATTGCCCGCTTCGACGAAATGGGCGGCAGTCGCCAGCAGGAAATCGTTAACGGCTGCTGCCTTGTCGCGGAGCGGCATGGCCAAGTCGTGGCCTATGCCAGCCTTCAACCCAGTGGGCTGCTGGGCCAGCCGTTATTGAGCTATCTCTGCACCGCCCCCACCGCGCGCAGACAAGGCATTGGCCGCCAACTGGTAGAAGCGATGCAGCGCATAGCCCGCGGCCGCATGCTGCTCTCCTCCACCGAAGACTGGTGCGTCGCCAGCCAGAAAATCTTCACCGCTCTGGGCTGGCGCAAGGTCGGCGAGCTGGCCGGCGTCAACAAGGATGGCTCAACCGAATATTTCTACGCCATCGACCTGAACACCAAACCCGAGGACTGAATATGCCTTACGTCAACGTGCAGATCACCGCCGGCGCCACGCGCGAACAGAAAGCCGCGCTGGTAAAGGACATCACCGACTCGCGGGTCCGCCATCTGGGCAAGAAGCCCGAGCTCACCCATATCGTGATCCAGGAAATCGCTGAGGAGGACTGGGGTTACGCCGGCCAGCTGATCGACGACTGGAAGCGTGGGCAAGGCTGAACAATCAGAGAAGGAGAACTAGCATGCGGCACCACCACCGCCCAATCTCAGGCGACGCGGCGCGACCTTGCCTGGTCTTCCTGCATGAGGGACTGGGCTGCGACGCAATGTGGGGAAGCTTCCCCGACCAGCTGTGCGAGACGACCGGCCTCGCCGGCCTGGTGTATGACCGCCAAGGCTATGGCCGGTCCGCGCCATTTGATCGCCCACGCACCGTCCACTACCTCCATGAGTATGCGTTGAACGAACTGCCATCCGTATTGGAGGCGTTGCTGCCGGGGCGGGATTACATTCTGATCGGCCATTCCGACGGCGGCAGCATCGCGCTGCTGCATGCAGCCGAACAGAGTCCAAGGCTCAAGGCAGTCGTCACCCTGGCCGCCCATGTCTTCGTCGAGGACGTCACGCTTGCCGGCATCCGGCAGGCTCGGGAAGCCTGGGATGCCGGCAAGCTGACCGGCCTGACCCGATTTCACGGCGACAAAACGGGAACGCTGTTTCATGCCTGGGCCGACGCCTGGCTCAGTCCGGGTTTCGTCCACTGGAACATCGAATACGCGCTGCCCTCGATATCTTGCCCGACACTGGCCTTGCAAGGCGAGCATGACCAGTACGGCAGCGCGGCCCAGCTTGACGCCATTGCCGGCAAAACGCAGAACGGCCGCCAACTGACGCTGCCGAACTGCGGCCATAGCCCGCACCTGGAAGCGCCGCAAGCCACGCGGGACGCAATCGCCGGCTTCATCGCCGAACATTGCCGCCATTGATTCGCATCTCAAAGGCAAAACCATGTTGTTCACCGAAATGCCCGTATTGGACCACCCTGATGCCATTCTGCGCCCGCTATATCCGGATGATGTCCTGACCTGGTACGACTATCTGACCCTGCCGCAGGTATTCGAGCACACCAGCTGGAACGTGCAGGCCCAGTCCGAGCTGGAGCACTATGCCTGGCAGCCGCAACAGTTCACCGAGGCCAGCGCGCTGCGCTTCGCCATCGCCGGCCGCGACAACGATCGTCTGCTCGGGACCATCGGCTTTCATACCGTTGCCTCGGTCAATGCCAGCGCGGAAATGGCGTATGATCTGTCCCCCGCCGCCTGGGGCCGCGGCATCGCCACAGCCGCTTGCGCCAGCCTGCTGAAATGGGGACACAGCCAGATCGGCCTGGCCCGCATCCAGGCAACGGTGCTGCCGGAAAACACGCGCTCCATCCGCGTGCTGGAACGTGTCGGCTTTCAGCGCGAAGGTTTGCTGCGCAGCTACCGCAAGGTGCGCGGCCCCTCGAGGGATTTTTGGATGTACAGCCATATCGAAAAATAGGAGGAACCGATGATCCAGCTTGCCCAAGAAGACCAGGACATAGAGCGCTGCTTCGCCGTGATGCGGCAATTGCGGCCGCATCTGCAAACCGAAGCTTTCGTCGCGACGGTGCGCGCCCAAATGGCCGAAGGTTATCAGCTGGCCTACCTGCGGGACGGCGACGCCGTCGCCTGCGTGGCCGGTTTCCGCCTTCAACGCACGCTGGTCGCCGGCAAGAGCTTGTATATCGACGACCTCGCCACCGATGAAACCATACGTTCACGCGGCCACGGCGCGGCAATGATGGGTTGGCTGCGCCAGCTGGCCGTGGCCGAAGGCTGCGGCGAAATCCACCTGGACTCCGGCGTGCAGCGCCACCGCGCACACCGTTTCTACCTGAACCGCAATATGGACATCGTCGCCCATCACTTCTCTGAATTGCTCCAACATGACTGAAACGGTGACCATCATCCCGCATCAAGCCCGCTGGACAAACGAGTTCGAAGCCGTCGCTGCGCGGCTGGGCGCCGCGCTGGGAAGCCTGGCCCTGCGCATCGACCACATCGGCTCCACCTCGGTGCCCGGTCTGGCGGCAAAGGATGTGATCGACGTTCAGATCACGGTGGCGGAACTGGACGAGAACGTGCTCCGAAGCCTGAGCGACGCCGGCTTCGCCCTCAAGCCATTCAACCGCGACCACTTGCCGCCCGGATTCGACGATGTCGGCGAGCAATGGCGCAAGCTCTTCTTCCGCGGCCGCGCCCATATCCATGTGCGACGGGTGGGCGCGGCCAATCAGCGCTACGCCCTGCTGTTCCGCGACTATTTGCGCGCCCATCCGGCCATGTCGGCAGCCTACGGCGAGCTGAAACGACGGCTGGCGGCCGGACTTGCCGATCCAAACAGTTATCCGGACGTGAAGGACCCCGCGGTGGACCTGATCTACCTCGCGGCCGAGCAATGGGCGGCTCAGACCGGCTGGCAGCCTGCCGCGTAGCCTGAAAATGCCCACGCAGCCGCCATTCCAGGGCCGCCAGCCGGGCAGAAAAGACTACTGACAGAAACTGGCAGCGGCATCGATTACCTTTGGGCCACCCGCAAGACCCGCTGGGTCCGGGATTCGTTTCCAAACTTACCAAGGCAATCCGATGAAACGCGCCATCACCATCATCACCGACAATTTTTCCGACTGGGAAACCGCGCTGATCAATTCCTCAGCCCGCGGCTATTACGGCTTCGACGTCAGCTTCGCCGCCCCCGGCGGCAAACCCGTCATTTCCTCCAGCGGCCTGATGGTCACGCCCCATCTGGCGGTGGAGGCCATCCAGCTTGAGTGGCTGGACCTGCTGATCGTTTGCGGCGGCACCATCTGGCAAACCGCGCAGGCGCCGGATATCACCGGCCTGGTCGCCGCCGCCCACGCCCAAGGCGCCGTCGTCGCCGGCATCTGCGACGGCACCCGCGTCTTGGCGCAGGCCGGCGTGCTGAACCGCGTGCGCCACACTTCCAATTCTGCGGCGAACCTGGCGCTGCCCGGCTATGCCGGCGCCAGCCTCTACCAAGATGTGCCCCATGCCGTCGGAGACCAGGGCGTCGTCACCGCGCCGGGCACCGCCCCGGTCAGCTTCATGGCGGAAATCCTGGCGGCCCTGGACATAGGCGGCGCCGATCTGGACGCCTATCTGGCTCAGCACGCGGCCGAGCACCGCCGGCGCTGAGCGCCTGGGGTCAAGACGCGTCGACGGCGATGCCCAGCTGGAGCCGCCACTCCTTCAGCAAAACCTGCCGGCGGCGCGGGTAGCGTTGGTCCAGGCTGTCGCACTGCCGTATCCTGTCGCAGCGGAAATGGCGGAAGTCCTCCCGCAGTTCGCACCAGGCAGCCAGCACCTGGGTCTTCTCGAAAAAGCCTAGCGCGAACGGCCACACCACCCGCCGGCTGTCGCCGCCGTCAGCATCCCGATACCGCAGCTCCAGCTTGCACTGGCGGCGGATGGCGTCGCGCAGCGCGGCCATGTCCACCTCGATGGCCGGCGCTGCGGCGGGGCCCACCAGCAGCGTCTCATCCTCCAGCCGCCGCCTCAGATCGTCGGGCAACACGGCCGCCACCTTGGCCAGCGCATTGCCGGCGGCGCGGGCGAGCCGGGAGTCGGCCCGCTTCTCCACCCAACGCATGCCCAGCACCAGCGCCTCGATCTCCTCTTCGGCAAACATCAGAGGCGGCAGCAGGAAGCCCGGACGCAGCAAATAGCCGATTCCCGGCTCGCCGGCGATGTCCGCGCCCTGCAACTGCAGGCTGGCGATATCCCGGTAAACGGTGCGCACGCTGATGCCCAGCTCTTCGGCCAGCGTCTGCGCCGTCACCGGCCGACGATGCCGGCGCAGCAACTGCAGCAATTCCAGCAAGCGTTCCGAGCGCGCCATGGATCAGGCTATCGCCGGATAATCGCCCAGGCCGTCCGGCCACGGCGTCAGCACTTCGAAGCCGTGGTCGGTCACCGCCACCATGTGCTCCCATTGCGCCGACCACGAGCCATCCTGCGTCACCACGGTCCAGCCGTCGCCCAATTGACGGGTGCCGGCCTTGCCGGCGTTGATCATCGGCTCGATGGTGAACACCATGCCCGGCCTCAGCTTCAATCCCGCCCCGGGCCTGCCGTAATGCAGCACCTCGGGTTCTTCGTGGTAGACCTTGCCTATGCCGTGGCCGCAATACTCGCGCACCACGCTGAAGCCGGCGGCCTCGGTGAGGGTCTGGATCGCATGGCCGACGTCACCCAGCGTGGCGCCGGGACGCACCGCGCGGATGCCGGCGCGGGTGGCGTCATAGCAGACGTCCACCAAGCGCTTCGCCTCAGGCGATGGCGCGCCGACGAAATACATCCGGCTGCTGTCGCCATGCCAGCCGTTCTTGATCACCGCCACGTCGATGTTGACGATGTCGCCGTCGCGCAAAATCTGCTTCTCCGACGGAATGCCGTGGCACACCACCTGATTGACCGATGAGCAGATGGTCTTGGGATAGCCGTAATAGCCGACATTGGCCGGCTTGGCTTTCTGCACCTTGACGATGTATTCGTGACAGCGTGCGTCCAGCTCCTCGGTGCTGACGCCGGGCTTCACGTGCTCGCCTATCATCGCCAGCAACTCCGCCACCAGCTTGCCGGCTTCGCGCGCCTTGGCCACTTCGGCCGGGGATTTAATCGTCACCTTGCTCATCGCGCCGCCTCCGCCTGCCGGCGCAAATCCAGGCCGCCGCCATCCTGCCCCGCCTGCAGCAGCAACTGGCAGATCTCGCTGTAACGCAGATCCGGATTCAGTTCGGCCAGCATGCCGATGCGCAGCCAGTGCTCGGCCTGGGAGTTGATCGAACGGCTCAATGCCTCGCTCGCGGTGCGCAGATTGTCGTGCATCCGCTCTGAAATCTTGACGATGCCCATGGTCGCCCCTAATAAACGATTAATATATGAAACGTATATTAATAACCCTGAGCCGGCGTTGCAACCATGCTGGCGGGTCGACTAGAATGCCGCATCCACTCAGGAGCCCGACTCCCATGCGCAATTGATGCCGCCGTGCCGCGCACGGCCTTGAAGTCCTCGGCCCCCAAGCCATGACCACATGGAGCATCCGCATGCCCTTGCTACAGATACAACAGCTGCAATACGCGCTGCCGGACGGCAGCCAGCCCTTTCCGGCCCTGAGCCACGCCTTCCCCTTTCGCCGCACCGGCCTGGTCGGCCGCAACGGTTGCGGCAAATCGCTGCTGGGGCAGCTATTGGCAGGCCAGCTCGCCCCTCATGCCGGACACGTGCTGCGCGAGGGCGGCATCCATCTCCTGCCGCAAGAGCTCGATCCCGACACTCATCCCACCGTCGCGCATCTGGCGGAAATGGCGGAAACGCTGACGGCGTTGCGGCGCGTCCGCGACGGCTCGCTGGATGAGCGCGACTACCAATTGCTTCAAGACCGCTGGGATTGCGAATCCTCGTTCCAACAATTGCTGTCCGACGCCGGCCTGAACGGAATAAGCCTGGATACTTCCAGCGCTGCGCTCCGGCGCGGACTGGCTGATTCTGGACGAGCCCAGCAATCACCTTGACCTGCTCCGTCGGGCCGCGCTGCGCGACAGCCTCCGTCATTGGGCCGGCGGACTGGTGCTGATCAGCCATGACGCCAGCCTGCTGGAGTGGATGGACGATATCGCGGAGTTGTCGCGACACGGCTTGCGCGGCTACGGCTGCGACTACGCCGGTTATCTGATCGAGCGGGATCGCATGCGCAGCCTGTCCCAGTCTCAACTGCAAGCGCAACGCCAGGCCGAACGGCAACTCAAGCGGCGGCAGCAGCAAGAACGCGAGCGCCAGCAAAAACGCGCCAGCCGCGGCGAGCGCCAAGCGGCGCAAGGCAATCAGAGCAAGTTGATCACCGACGCGCAAAAAGACCGCAGCCAGCAAAGCCAGGGCAAACTGCTGCTGCGCCAGCAGCACGCCCGCGAGCGGCAACGCGCCATCCTGCTGGAGGCGCAAACGCGGACGGATGACGCCGCGCCGCCGTCGTTCAGCTCGCCAGACTGCGAGCTGCCTGCGACCAAGCTGGCGCTGGAGCTGGAGGGCGTGCGGCTGCCGCACGGCGCGCGCGCCCCCATCGACCTGCGGCTGGCCGGCCCGGAACGGCTGGCCATCGTCGGCGCAAACGGCAGCGGCAAATCGACGCTGTTGCGCGCCATTGCCGGCCAGCTGCAGCCCGCCTCGGGCCTGCTGCGCCGCCATGTCGCGGCAGGCTGGCTGGATCAGCACGCGGGCAGAGCCCAGCCGGGATTATCGCCATGCCAATGGCTGCAAAGCCTCAGCCCCGGAATGAGCGAAACCGAAGCCCGTATCCGTTTGGCCCATCTGGACCTGAGCGCGGAACAATCCAGCCGCCCCAGCGCGGCGCTCAGCGGCGGCGAAGCGATGCGCGTGGCGCTGGCTGCCAGGCTTTGCGCCACGCCTGCGCCGCAATTGCTGCTGCTTGACGAGCCTGACAACCATCTGGACCGCGATAGCCGCGACGCCCTGCTGGCCATGTTGGCGCCATACCGCGGCGCGCTGCTGGCCGTCTCCCATGATCTGGACTTCCTGGCGAAATTGCGGCCTGATCGATGGCTGTGGCTGAAAACCGACAGCCCGCACGCCTGGTTTGACGACGTTCCGCAAGAAATGCTCGCGACTCTTGGATGGTAATTCTTGCAATTCAAGTTGATATTGTACAAAATCAAATCATGGATACCGACAAGCCCAAACAGCACGGCGGAAAACGCTCAGGCGCCGGCCGCAAATCCGTCTTCGGCGGCGACAAGACCGTCGCCTTGCGCGTGCCGGAGCCGCTCAAGCCCATCCTGCAGCAATGGCTGGACGACTACCGCAGCTGGCGCACCGCCAACAGCGCGCAGGCATTCGACTTTCGCACGCTGGGCGCCCAACTGAGCGAACTGTCTTTGCCGTTGTTCGCCGGCAGCGTGCCCGCCGGCTCTCCAGTTGCCGCGGACGATCTGAAAGAAGCCGATATCGACCTCAACACCCATCTGGTCAGCCGTCCCGGCGACACTTTCATGGTCAAGGTCAAGGGCGACTCCATGCAGGGCGCCGGTATACACGATGGCGATCTGCTGCTGGTGGAGCGCGGCCGCGAGCCGCGCAACGGCAAGGTGGTGGTGGCCGTCCTCAACGGCGAACTGACGGTGAAACGGCTGGAACGCGGCCCGCAAGGCGTCCGCCTGCTGCCGGAGAACCCGGCCTACCAGCCGATAGAAGTGCCGGAAGACGCATCGTTTCATATCTGGGGCGTGGTGACCAATGTCATCCACAAAGTGGACTAGCGCGAAGGAGACTGCAATGGGAAAGCTCAACGACAGCATCAAGATGAAGTTCAACGACTGGAAGCGCCTGCCCCGTCCTTACCGCGCGATGATCGCCGGCCAGCCTCAGGTGCTGATCAGCCGCACCGGGCGGGACTTTTTCGTGCCGGTCCAGTTTGTCTGATGACATGCCGAGCCGCGCCATGGCTCAGCGCTCGGCTCGCTACGCTCTTATCCGCGTACCAGGACTGCGTGACGCAAACTCTGGACGCGCCGCGCAAGGCCGCACGACAAGCCAACGGCAAACTCTCTCGCCAGGGCTGCCGGCAACGGCGGAATCATTTGCCACAGGCTGGAGAAACCGCGTTGGTCAGAACTTCCCCATGCGGCGCGCTTCAATGCTTGTTCAGCCCGAAAAAGCTGCGAATGCGATCCACCAGCTCGGCCCGCCTTGGCGCATCGCCTTCCGCATCCAGCGCCGAGTCCGGCGTGCGGTTGCGCTGCTCTTCCAATCGTTGCGCCAAGATGGCGGAAATGGTTTCAGCCAACTCCTTGCGCGACACCAGGATGGATTGAAACGCGTCCTTGTCCAGCCTCAGGCATTCGACATTGGAACGCGCGATCACCGTGCTGGTGCGCGACTCGCCGGTCATCAATCCCATTTCGCCGAAAAAACTGCCCGATTTCAGCACATCCACCAGTTTGCGGCCGCTGTCCGGCAGTTCCACCCACACCTCGACCTCGCCCGACAGCATGATGTAAAGCCAGTGCGCCACCGCCCCCTGGTGCATGATGATGTCGCCGGTGACGAAGGGGGTGAATTTGAGCTGGTCGGCCAGCACCACCATTTCCTCGTCGTTCAAGCTAGACAGCAGCTCCACTTTTCTCAGCGCCAGCACCCGTTCCTCCAGGTGCCGCTTCATCCGCGCCTCGATGTATTTCTCGTTTTCCTTGATGGTCAGCACATTGTAGTAAGGCGAGGCCATGCGCAGATTATGGCGCCGCAACGCGGCGTCGATATGGGTGCGGACAATGGAGTCGGTATAGTCGTCGGCGGCAAGATCGGTCAGCCAGTATCTTACCGCGTAGCGGGTATAGCCATTCTCGAAACCCATCAGTATGCAATTGGGCGCGGGCGTCGCCGCCACGCCGGGCAATTGCGCCTCGCGCAGCGATTTCTCCACCACGCCGATGATCTGCGTCGGCAGCGTGTCCCAATTGATATTGAACCAGACCCAGCGCCGCCACTGCTGAGGATTGCCGCGCCGCTTGCCCAAGATGGAGAAGTGGTTCTTCATCAACACGCTGTTGGGAACCACCACCGTCTCCCAATTGCGCGTCTCCACGGAAGTGGCGCGCCAGTTGATTTCCACCACCCTGCCCACCAAATCCCCGCTCTTGATCCAATCGCCGATCTCCACCGAGTTGTCCACCTGCAAAGACAGCCCCGCCAGAATGTTGCCCAACGTGTCCTGCATCGCGAAAGCCAGCACGGCGGTTATGACGGCCGATGTCGTGACGATGTGGCTCAAATCCAGACCCGCAAGCCGCAGCAACACCAAGCCCCAGGCGATGTAACCCAGCACGACCAGGATTTCTTCCAGGATACGGGGAGGATGAATGCGCAGCACCGGCAGCATCAGGCGGAACAGCAGCATCGCCCACAGGCGGATCATGGCCAGCCCCAGCACAATCACCGCAGCCTGCCTCACCCACTGGCCCGACTCGGTCGGCGGGCTGAGATTGACAACCAGCAAGGCGATCAGCGTGATCAGCAATGTGCTCAGCACGCGCTTGCGGCTGTCGGCATGGGTTATGTACAACAATATGGAGAGGGCCGCGGTAATAGCGACAAAGACCGTCAAGGAGCCATACCAGACGGCGGGAATCAGTTTTTCCAGCCAACTGACAGCGGGTGGGGTGTCCATGCTCGCTCCGCCATGATTTTTTTTAATTATTAGTTCATGATCGCGGATAAAAAAAATCCCTCCCGTGAGGGAGGGGTGCAAGGTATCGGGGAAGTGTAAGATCTGCAGCCAGGCAGGCCGGCAGATGTTACAGCGCGCTGCTTTACCAAAGCAGCACGCGTTTTGATGTTAGCAACTGTTTCCGCATTGCGGTATGAGTATATTTACTTAACTTGCCTTGCAATCAGAATATTCTCTATCTTTTCAGACTCTTGCTCGCGCCTTACCACCTCAAACAGCTGTTCGGCTTCTGGCCAAGTGCGCTTGAGCAAGCCCAGCCACTGCTTGAGTCTGGCCGCCGGATAACGCTCCTCCCCAGACTTCTGCCTGCACATCCGGAAGAATTCAAGCACCCACGGCATCATCTCGCTCCAGGGCATGGGTTCGGCCGAACCGCCGGCCGCGATGCGCCGCGCCAGATCCGGACAGGCCACCAGCCCGCGGCCTATCATCACCGTGTCGCAGCCGCTCTCTTCCCGTATCGCGCGGTAGTCCGCCATCGTCCAGACTTCGCCATTTGCCGTCACCGGGATGTCCACGCTTTCGCGGATGCGCGCGATCCAGTCCCAGTGGGCTGGCGGCTTGTATCCTTCCACCTTGGTGCGGCCGTGGACAGTCAACTCGTCGGCGCCGGCGCCGGCTATCGCCTGCGCGCATTCGAGCGCCAGGCTCTTGTCCTCGAACCCCAGCCGCATCTTGGCCGTCACCGGCACCTCCGGCGGCACCGCGCGGCGAACCGCGGCTACAATCTGGTGCAGCAGCTCCGGTTCCTTGAGCAAAACCGCCCCGCCGCGGTGGCGGTTGACCGTGGGAGCAGGACAGCCGAAATTCAGGTCTACGCCGGGCGCCCCCAGGCTTGCCGCTTTGGCGCCGTTCTCGGCCAGGCAAGAAACATCGGAGCCCAGCAACTGCACACGCACCGGCACGCCGGCCTGGGTATTGCCTTGATTGTCGAGCTCCGGCGCCAGCCGCATGAAGGTGCGCGTGGGCAGCAGCACGGAGGTGACGCGCACGAACTCGGTCACGCATAGATCGATGCCGCCCACACGGGTCAGCACGTCGCGCATCACATCGTCAACCAGGCCCTCCATCGGGGCAAGCACCAGCTTCATTGTCTAACCTGCTGAAAAAGGGCGTTATTGTACCCCAGCGCCGCCCAGCCATCACGGAGATTGTAGATGGACATACAATTGAGCATCGCCACCCCGGAGTCGGTCTCTGACTGGCTGCCGCTGTTCGCCGCCTACCTGGATTTCTACCGGGTCCATCAATCGCCGGGACAATGCCGGGAATACCTGTGCGAACGGCTGCGCCGCCGCCAGGCCATAGCCTTTCTGGCCAAGCGCGATGGAGCAGCCGTGGGTTTTGCGTTGATGTATGTCGGATTTTCCTCGCTGTCGCTGCGCCCCTGCTGGATGCTGCACGACCTTTACGTCTCCGCCGACGCGCGCCGGCATGGCGTCGGCAAGCTGCTGATCCTGCGTTGCCAGCAATACGCGCGGGATATGGGCGGCGGCGAGATCATGCTCCAGACCGCGCATGACAACCTGAACGCGCAGCGCTTGTATGAAAGCCTGGGCTTCGCGCTGGACCGCGACTTTCGAGTTTACAACTGGAGCAGCGGCGATTCTTGACGCTCCGGCCACGCTGCGGCATCCTCGCCCACCCGCCGGTCAATACAGAGGAGGAGCCCGCATGACAGCGCCAGGAATCTATCAGCATTACCGCAACCGCCAGCTTTATCAGGTTCTCGGCACTGCCGAACACTCGGAAACCCGGGAGCCGCTGGTGATGTACCGCGCGCTGTACGGCGACTACGGCCTGTGGGCTCGCCCCGCCGGGATGTTTGAGGAAATGGTGGAGCATGAAGGCCGCCAGATGCCCCGTTTCAGCCTGGTGAAGGCGCTGTAGGCCGGCGCGATGCGCATCTACCGGACCGACCAGTTTGCGCTGCCCCTGCCGGCAGGCCACCGTTTTCCCGCGGAGAAATACCGGCTGCTGGCCGAGCGGGTATCGGCCTTCGCCTCCGACCGAATGGAAACCGCGCCGGCGGCGACCCGCGGCGAACTGTTGCACGCGCATCATCCCGACTATGTCGACGCGGTGCTGAACGGCGCGCTGGATGCCGCCGGCCAACGGGAGATCGGCTTGCCCTGGTCGCCGGAGCTGGCCGAACGCAGCCTCCGTTCGGTGGGAGCCACCGTGGCTGCCAGCCGCGCGGCGCTGCTGGAAGGCTGCGGCGTCAACCTGGCCGGCGGCACCCACCATGCCGGTCCGGACCGAGGCAGCGGTTTTTGCGTATTCAACGACATCGCAGTGGCGTCGATGCTGATGCTGGCGGAAGGCCGCGTCCGCCGCGTCCTGATCCTGGATCTTGACGTCCATCAGGGCGACGGCACCGCCGCCATCGCCGCCGGCGAGCCCCGCATCTTCACCTTTTCCATGCATGGCGCGCGCAATTTCCCCTTCAGCCGCGTAGACAGCGACTGGGACATCGACCTGCCGGACGGAACGGAAGACGGCGATTATCTTGGCGCGCTGGAGCGCGCACTGCCGGACCTGTTCGCTCGCGCCAGGCCCGACCTGGTGTGCTATCTGGCCGGCGCCGATCCCTATCGCGGCGACCGCCTGGGCCGACTGGCGCTAAGCCCGCAAGGCCTGGCCGAGCGCGACCGCATGGTGATGGACGCCTGCCGCCGCCGCGACGCGGCGCTGGTCGTAACCATGGCGGGAGGCTATGCGGTACCGATCACAGACACCGTGACAATACAGGCCGAAACGGTCAGACTCGCGTGTGAGATTTTCGGCGCTGGCCCGACCAACCGCTGATCATGCCGCCAGCCCGAAGCCGTTTCCGATCGCGTGGCCGGCCGGCGTCAGCCGCGCCGCATTCCCATACCCAGTTGACACAGGAGTTCATCATGGAAAAAGCAATTCTGGGCGGCGGCTGCTTCTGGTGCCTGGAAGCGGCCTTCTCCCGGCTGAAAGGCGTGGAGCGGGTGGTTTCCGGCTACTGCGGCGGCCACACCGACAATCCGGACTATCGCCAGGTCTGCTCCGGCGATTCCGGCCACGTGGAAGTGGTGGAAATCGATTACGATCCGTCCCGCATCGACTACGCCACGCTGCTGCAGGTGTTTTTCGCCGTGCACGACCCCACCACGCTGAACCGCCAGGGCCACGATGTCGGCACCCAATACGCGTCGGCGATCTTCTACCGGGGCGACGCCCAGCGGGAATGCGCGGAGCGCGTCATCGACGAGCTGGTCCGCGAACAGGTATTCGATGCCCCCATCGTCACCCGGCTGGAGCCCGCGCCCCGCTTTCACCCGGCCGAGGACCACCACCAGAACTACTATGCGCTGAACCAGCAGCAGAATTACTGCCAGCTGGTGATTTCTCCCAAACTGGCAAAAATCCGTAGTCGATTCTCTCATTTGTTGCAAAACTAACGGGCGGATCCGGGGCGCGGCCGGTATAATGGCACGCGCCCCGCGGCACGTGTTCCAAACCTTGCATCCACCAAAGTCCGAAGCATGTCCGATGTCGAAGTGCCCCGCCCCTCCCCATTCAACGCGCTCCGCACCCACCTGCATCTGTTGCGCCATGCCTCCGCCCGCAGCAAGGGACTGAGCGCGCTTTGCCTGCTGCTCGCCTTCAGCCTGCTGATGGCTCACGCGCTGCTGCTGGATATCCGTCAGCAACGCCATGAATTTCGCCAGACGGTGGAGCTGCTGCTGCAAAACGTCAACAGCCGCTTGCGCAGCAGCGAGCTGCTGCAGGATGAAGTGGGCGACATCGCCTCCAACGATCCCCCGGGCGGACGGACGCGGATACGGGAGCTGGTGCAGATCGCCACGCAGACCCAGCCCCAGCTGTACTTCATCGGCTACCAGCCGCTGGTGGAGCAAGCCGAGCGGATCCGCTTCGAGCGCGAGCAGGCCCAACGGCTGGGCCAGCCTTACGCGATTCGCGATTACCTGCACAACCAGCTCAATACCTGGCGCGATCGGGCGGCCTGGCGCACCGCGCCGCAGCGGTCGCGCTATCTGCCGCTCAGCATGGCCGAACCGGGCCTCGCCTCGCCCGACTGGCGGGAAATGGGGTTGGACCTGCTGGACGACTCTGTGCTGTCCGCGGCGGTCAACCGCGCGCTGGGACACCTGCAAGCCTCGTCGCCGACGCTGCTGCTGCGCAACGGCGAGTGGGGGCTAGCCTTGTTCCAGACCGTCTACCGCATCGCCCCGCCCTCGCCCGTTCCCATGGTGCGCATCGAGCAAGCCGCCGGCGTGGTGATGCAGGTGTTGTGCCTGCGGCCGCTGCTGGCCCTGCCGCCCTCTCTCGAGGGCCGCTACACCTTGCAGTTGCTGCGCCGCGACAATGCGAACGACCCCGGCATGATTCAATTGCAGAATCAGAAATCAGACCAGGTGGGCTCCCGGCTGGACTGGCTGCTGCCCCAGCTCAGCTACCGCGCCAGCCTCAGCCTGCCTGCCCTGCCTTACGACATGAGGCTCAGCCGCCAGTTGCGCCTGGAGCGCACCACAGCGGCGGAGGTCGCGCTGTGCCTGCTGATCGCGTTGCTGCCGTCCTATCTGCTCTGGGTGGTGCTGGCGCTGTTGGAGCACAACCGCCAATCGCGGGAACAGATACAGGACGACATTTTCCGCGAGCGAGAATACGCCGGCGTCGCCCTGCGCGGCATCAGCGACGCGGTGATCAGCATAGACAACGAGCAGGTGATCCAGTACCTGAACCCGGCGGCTGAAACGCTGCTGGGCCTGCCCGCCGCCCAGTTGCTGCAGCGGCGGCTGAAACAGGTGGCGCCGCTGCACTACGAATTTTCCCGCCAGCCGGTGCTGGACCCGATAGAACAGGCCGTAGCGACGCTGCAAGTGGTTCATCTGGCGCAAAACTGCTATTTGAAGCGGCACAGCGGCGAAAAACTGCTGGTGGAGGGAGCAGTGGCGCCGTTGCTCGGGCGCAACGGCCAGTTGATCGGCAGCGTGCTGACCTTCCGCGATACCGCGCCCATCCGCCGCCGCATGCTGGCGGCGCTGGAGGCCAGCGAAAGCCGGTTGCGCCAGCATGAGCTTGAGCTGGCCCGCGTCACCCGCATCAACACCATGGGCGAAATGGCCTCCGGCATCGCCCATGAGATCAATCAGCCGCTATCCGCCATCATGAGCTATTGCCAGGCCGGCCTCAGCCTGCTGGAGGACGACGAGCTGGACATCGCCATGCTGCGCCGCGCGCTGACCTCGTCGGTCAACCAGGCCGACCGCGCCGGCCGCATCATCCGCAGGCTGCGGGAATTCGTCACCCAGAAGAACCAGCAACTGACGCCAGTACAGTTGAACCAGGCTGTGCATAACGCATTGTCGCTGCTGGATTACGAATTGCACGATCACGACATTCACATCGAGCAAAACTTCGCGCCTGAGTTGCCGTTGGTATACGCTGACACTATCCAGTTGGAACAGGTGGTGCTGAACTTGGCGCGCAACGCGGTGGAGGCCATGGAGCAAACCCGGCCCTGGGGACGTCTGAGCATCACCACTCGCCGCCAGGGCGAGCGCGTGCAGCTCATCATCAGCGACAACGGCTGCGGCATCCCCTCGGACAAGCTGGACCGGATTTTCGACCCCTTCTTCAGCACCAAGCCCAACGGCATGGGGCTGGGACTGGCCATCTGCCAGACGGCGGTCGAAGCCTTCGGCGGCAAGTTGATAGCCGGCAACAAGCCCGGCTCGGGAGCGGAGTTCATCATTGACCTGCCATGCGCCCCGCGCGACATGGCCGTAACATCCGGAGTGGAAGCCTGATGCAAAACACGACCCCTACCGTATTCATCGTCGACGATGACCCGGCCGTACTCGACTCTTTGGCCATGCTGATCACCGCCCAGGGCATGAAAACCGTCGCCTTCCCCAATGCGATGGAGTTTCTGGACGGCTATCAGGGCAACCAGATCTGCTGCCTGGTGCTGGACATCCGCATGCCGCAGATCACCGGCCTCGCGCTGCAAGAGCAACTGATGGAGCGCGACATCAACATCCCCATCGTATTCATCACCGGCCATGGCGACATCGAGCAGTGCCGACGCGCGTTCCAGACCGGCGCCATCGATTTCCTGACCAAACCCATCGATCAGAACCGCCTGATCGCCAGCCTGCGCCGCGGCATACGCATCAGCATCCAGCAGCACCAGCAGGAAGAGGAAACCCAGGAAGTGATGAGCCAGCTGGCCCGCATCAGCGGCCGCGAGCGCGAAGTGCTGGAACTGGTGGCCGACGGCCTGTCCAGCAAGGAAATCGCGCGCGAACTGGACCTGTCGCCGCGCACCATCGAAGTGCACCGCGCCAACCTGTTCAGCAAGCTGGGCGTGGACTCGCTGGCCGACCTGGTCCGCTTCTATCTGAAGGCGCTGGAAGCCACCGGCAAGAAGCAACGGATAGACGAAGAGATTTTGCTCAACGAATTCCCGCCAAACCAGTAGAATCGCCGCATGGAAAGATTGTTCAAACACATCTGCCTGGTGGCGCGCCACAGCAAGCCCGGCATCACTCCCGCGCTGATGCAGCTGGCCGACCACCTGGCCGGCGGCGGCGCAACGGTGCTGATCGACAAGGAAAGCGTCACGCCGGCCGAAGCCAACGGTTATCCGCTGATAGACCGCACCGACATGGGCAAGCTTGCCGATCTCTGCATCGTACTGGGCGGCGACGGCACCATGCTCTCCATCGCCCGCCTGCTGGCGCCGTACCGGGTGCCGCTGGTCGGCATCAATCAGGGCCGGCTGGGCTTCATGACCGATATTCCGCTGCATGAGATGCTGGATTCGGTGGACGCCATCCTGCACGGCAAATTCGTGCCGGAAGACCGCATTCTGCTGCAAGCCTCCGTCGTCCGCGAAGACGCCGAAGTCGCCGGCGCGCTGGCCTTCAACGACGTGGTGTTCAGCCGCGGCGCGGTGGGTTCGATGATCGAATTCGAAATCTTCATCGACAACCAGTTCGTCTACAGCCAGCGCTCGGACGGCCTGATCGTGTCCACCCCCACCGGTTCCACCGCCTACGCGCTGGCCTCCGGCGGCCCCATCCTGCACCCCACGCTGCAGGCCATCGCCCTGGTGCCGATCTGCCCGCAGTCGCTGTCCAATCGGCCGATCGCCGTCAACGACTCCTGCGAGGTGGAATTCATGCTGACCCGCGGGCTGGACGCGCGCGTGCACTTCGACGGCCAGCTGCACTGCGATTTGATGGAAATGGACCGGGTGCTGATCCGCCGCTACCGCAACCCGCTGCGCATCCTGCATCCCGAAGGCTACAACTACTACGACATGCTGCGCCACAAGCTGCACTGGGGCGAGCGCCTGATCTAACCGGAAACGACCACACACCATGCTTCTCTCGCTGACCGTCAAAGATTTCGTCATCGTCGACAGCATCGCGCTGGACTTTTCCGACGGTTTCACCGTGCTCACCGGCGAGACCGGCGCCGGCAAATCCATCATGCTGGACGCGCTGGGATTGCTGCTGGGCGACCGCGCCGACGGCGCCCAGGTGCGCGAAGGCGCCGAGCGCGCCGAGATCACCGCCGAGTTCTCCACCGCCAACCGTCCCGAAGTGGACGCCTGGCTGGCGGACAACGAACTGTCCGGCGACGAAGGCGTGCTGCTGCTGCGCCGGCTGATAGACCGTGGCGGCCGTTCCAAGAGCTTCGTCAACGGCCAGGCCGCCACGCTGGCCCAGCTGAAATCGCTGGGCGAGTTCCTGGTGGACATCCATGGCCAGCACGCGCACCAGTCGCTGATGAAGAGCGAGACCCAACGCCAGCTGCTGGATGCTTATGCCGGCTCCACCACGCTGGCGCGCGACGCCAACAAAGCCTGGCAGGAATGGCAAGCGGCCCGTCAGGCGCGGCAGGACGCCGAGCGGATGTCTCGCGAATCCGAAGTGGAACGCGAGCGCCTCACCTGGCAGATCGGCGAATTGACCGAACTCAATCTGCTGCCCGACGAATGGACCACGCTGAGCCAGAGCCACACCCGGCTGGCCAACTCCGCCGAACTGGTGCAGAGCGCGCAGCAGGCGGTGGACGTGCTGTCCGAGAATGACGACAGCTGCCTGTCCCAGCTCGCCCACGTGCAAACCCGGCTGTCCAAGCTATCCAACCTAGACCCGCGCCTGGCCGATACCCTGTCGCTGCTGGACTCGGTGGACGCCGAGCTGCGCGAGGTGGTGTACAGCCTGCGCGACTACGCCAGCGACATCGACCAGGACGCGAACCAGCTGGTGGAAATGGAACGCCGGCTGGACCTCTTGATGAGCGCGGCGCGCAAATATCGCGTGCAGCCGGCCGACCTGCCCGACAAACTGGCCGACTGGCAGCAGCAGCTATCCGAGCTGGAAGCCAGCGTGGATGTGGAAGCGCTGAGCGTGGCCGAAGCCGCCAGCCTGGCCCGCTACCGCGCGCTGGCGGAAGCCTTGTCTGGCAAGCGCCGCCAGGCCGCCAGCGAGCTGTCCGAACGCATCTCCGGCGAAATGGGCCGCCTGGCGATGGGCGGCGCCCGCTTCGCCATCGAGCTGTCTGCGCTGGCCGAACCCGGCGCGCACGGCATGGAGTCGATCGAATACCTGGTGGCCGCCAATGCCGGCACCAGCTTGCGCCCGCTGGCCAAAGTGGCTTCCGGCGGCGAGCTGTCCCGCATCAGCCTGGCGATGCAGGTGGTGATCAGCCAGGTGGCCAGCGTACCCACGCTGATCTTCGACGAAGTGGACGTGGGCATAGGCGGCCGCGTGGCCGAAGTGATCGGCCACATGCTGCGCGACCTGGGCCAGCGCTATCAAGTACTGTGCATCACCCACCTGCCCCAGGTTGCATCCTGCGGCAAACACCACTGGCAAGTCAGCAAGCGCGAGCGCAAGGGCCAGGTGCTCAGCAACATCGCGCCGCTGGACGCAGAGCAGCGGGTGCTGGAAATAGCCCGCATGCTGGGCGGCGTCGAACTCACCCAGACCACGCGCGAGCACGCGGCGGAAATGTTGGCCTCCAACGCCGCCGCCCTCTAGCCAAGCGCGGCGATTCTCGCTAGAATTGCCGGCTCATACCAAATGCGGAAGCGTGGCAGAGCGGTTTAATGCAACGGTCTTGAAAACCGTCGTGGGTGCGAGCCCACCGTGAGTTCGAATCTCACCGCTTCCGCCAGAATCAATTAAAACCCATTGCTTTCAATGGGTTTTAATTTTGGCCATATAGCTGTCTTACATTTCAAGACAGCCTCGCCTCCCCCTACTCAGCCATGCGACTCTGACCACTATGGAGCGCACCAGCCAGGCAGTACATCAATCGCCCTTACGCCCATCGCGCGATATCAAACCGCAGGAACACAATGCGAATCACCATGCTCCTTCCCTTGGCGCTTGTCAGCGCAAACCTAGCCGCCAATCCATTCTCACTCCCCAACTCAGCTCTGAATGCGGCGCATCGTGCAGTGGATGAAACGGTCCGCATGCAGATGCGGCCAATGCCGACAAGACCATTTACTGAGCAGTTCAAGAGCGAGCGGCAAGGCGAAGAAACCAAGAGCGAGCAACAAGCCCAGGCCTCGCCTGCGGCCAGCGAACCTGCCGAAGAGACAGGCGACCGGCTGGCCAAGTAAGCCTGCTGATCAAATCGATCATCCGCGCTTTCTTTACGCAGTGCGCGCTGAAGCCGTAGCAGTGCCGGATGATTGACCCCGATATCGCGCCAATGCCTCCTCAACCAATCCCAGCCGCTTCCACTTCCATCGAACTGCGTCAGGTGAATTCCCGCCGATACGCGCAGGGCGTTATCGCGAAACGCTGCTTGAAGACTCGATGAAAATAATTGACGTCGACGTAGCCGCAGCGGCCGGCGACGGCGCTGAGCGGCAACTGGCCCTGCCGCAGCAGGGCTTTGGCCAGGTCCAGCCGGGCGTGAGCCAAAAATTCGCAGAAACCGTGTCCCAGATGCTGGCGAAACAGCCGGGATAGGTGGGTGGTGGAGATGCCGAAACGCAGCGACACGTCCTCGCGCGTCAGCGGCGCGTACAGATGCTCGCTGATGTACAGGCAGATGGCGCGAAACTGGTTGCCGCCCTGCTGCCACTGGCTGTCGCGCGCCTCATCGTATAGCGCCTGCAGCAAGGCCAGCAGCGCCTGGCCTTGAAACCGCAGCGCCTCAGGGGCTGCGCCATCCCGGCACAGGCCGGCCATCACATCCAGCATGCCGTTCAGGCTGCCGCGCTGAGCCAGCACCATGCTTTCCTTGTGGGTGCTGATCACGCCCTGCGGGCCGGATCGAACCAGGCTGAAACCTATCCGCGCATAGTCGAACAGGATGTGCAGCACCTCGCCGTTGGCGCACCAGTTAGGCAAGGTCCAGTGCTCCGCCGGGATGAAAAGCGCCTCCTGCGCCGACAGGCAAGCATTCTCGCAGCCTTCATGGCTGTAGTGATAGCGGTTGGACAGCACCAGATCCAGGCGCGGGAAATGCACTTGGTAAGCGCCTGCCGGCATATGTTTTCCAGCCGGCGCATGGCTCAAGCGCGCCAACGTGGACGGCCAGCTCAGGCGAAAGGACGGGTGCGGCGCCATGTCTTATCCGGTATCAATCTGAACTATCCGCCACCTTATCACCCGCCGGCCAACGGGCAAAACGCCCGATAAGCCAATGCCAGCCGCCCGGCGCGCACTTCGCACACCAGCCCGGGCTGCAGCAAGGCGCTCTGCCCCTGTTCCAGCGCCAACTCGCCAGCGGCATGCCGCAGGCTCAGGCTGCCGTCCACCACCAGCAACACTTCCGGACCCGCGCTGCGCCACGCCACGCCCTCGCCCTCGCCCAACAGCAACTGGTCCAGCGCGAAATAATCCCCGCCGCAACGCGGATACGCTCTCAGCCCGCAGCCATCCGGCGCGGCCATCACCACGGGGCTGACCGGCGCGTCGTCCATCACCGCCAACAGCGCTTCCACATCCACCGGCTTGTCGGTGAGGCCGGCCCGCAGCACATTGTCGGAATTGGCCATCAGCTCGATATTGCGGCCATGCAGATAGGCGTGCGGCAAGCGCGCCGGCTGAAAGATGGCCTCGCCCGGCCTCAACCCCACCAGATTGAGCAGGTAGCAGCCGAATACGCCCCGGTCCTCGGTCCGAATGCCAACCAGCCGCCGCGCCCAATGATCCGGATCATCCGGCCCAGCATCGCCGTCCGCCGCCAGCCTGCGCCACAGCGGGTGCAGCAAGGCGGCGATCTCCTCTTGCGGCAATCTGAGCAGATGACGATGCAGCCCCGCGCCGCCTTCCCGCGCCAACCGCTCACGCAATGGTTGCCACTCCGGCTGGCGCGCCAACTGCCCGTCGATCTGCGCATCCGGCCGCAATCCATGCAACAGCCAGAACGGCGACAGCGCCACCATCATCTCCGGTTTGGGGTAGGGGTCGCGATAATTGCGGCGCGGATCGCCCAAGGCCAGTCCGGCGGCATTGTTGCGGGCGAATCCCGCCTTCGCCTGCGCCTCGTCCGGATGCGCCTGGATCGACAAGGGCGCATCCACATCAAGCACCTTCATCAGGAAAGGCAGTCGGGGGCCATGGCGGCGGATTACCGCCTCGCCCAAAAAGGCTAGCGGCTGATGGGCAATGGCATAGTGCAGCGGCTGCGGGCCTTGCGGTGTCGCGATCACCGATGGCGCCTCTTCGTGCGCGCCCAGCCACCACTCGGCGAAATGCTGTTGTCCGGCGTTGTCCAGGCCCAGCATGCCAGGAATGAATCGACGCCCGCCCCAGGCATAGTGCTGGGCCAGCCCGTGCATGGGAAACGCGCTCATGCCGCGCCCTCCAGCCTGTCCCGCAGCAGCGCCAGCAAGCGTTCGGGATCGCGCTCTGCGCGCAGCGCCTGGCGGAAATCCTCGTGCATCACCAGCCGTGCCAGCCGAGAAAAGAATTTCAAATGCGCGGCGCCGGCATCGGCCGCGTTGAAAGCCAGCAGCAGCACCATGTCCACCGGCTGCCCGTCGCTGGCGCCCCAGTCCACCGGTTGCGCCAATCGGGCCAGGCACAGCGTGGGATGCAGCACATGTCCCGACTTGGCATGAGGGATGGCGAAGCCATGCCCCAGGCCGGTGGAGTAAGCCTGCTCGCGCAGCCACAGGTCTTCCTCCATGCCGTAGCGGTCATCGCAACGCTCCAGCAGCCACAGCCTGTCCACCAGACCCTTGATCGCCGCCGCCTTGCTGCCCCAAACGGCATCGGGCATCAAGCAGTCGGCGGTCAGCATCGGCAACGCCGGCCGGGCCTCTGCGGCCACCAGCGCCCTCACTTCGGCTCCATCCGCGCACTCCAGCGCCCGCCCCAGCAGTTCGCGGCAGCGGCCGGCGTCCAGTTCGCGCAGACGCCGCCGGCATTCCTGCAGCGAAGGCGTGCTCATGCTCAATTCATCCAGCCCCATGCCCAGAAACAACGGCAAGGCGTGCGGCGCGGCGGCGGCCTCGCCGCACAGCCCTATCCAGCGCCCATGGCGATGGACGGTGGCCGCGGCCTGGCTCAGTGCCGCCAGAAAGGCCGGGTGCAGGCTGTCGTACAGATGGCCCACCCGTTCGTTGTCCCGATCGGCGGCGAACAAATACTGCGTCAGGTCGTTGCTGCCCACGCTGAAGAAGTCCACCTCGCGGCAGAAGGCGTCCAGTTGGAACAGCACCGACGGCACCTCCAGCATGATGCCGAGCGGAACCGGCTCCTCCCTTCCCAGCGCGGCGCGCTCCTCCTCCAGCAAGCTTCTGGCCCAGCGCGCTTCGCCCAGCGTCGCGACCATAGGGATCATGACCTTGACCGGCCCCAGCGCGCTGGCGCGCAAGATCGCCCGGAGCTGGGCGCGGAACACCGCCTCCTGGTCCGGGTACATGCGGATGGCGCGGTAGCCGAGAAAGGGGTTGCTCTCCTGCGGCGCGGGAAGGCAACGCGCGGGCTTGTCGCCGCCGATGTCGAAGGTGCGGATGATCACCGGCCGGCCGGCCGCCAGCCTCACCACCTCGGCGTAGCATTGGAATTGTTCATCCTCGCCCGGTAGCTCGTCGGCATCCATGAACAGCATTTCCGTGCGAAACAGCCCCACCCCGTCCGCGTCCAGGGCGAAGCCCAGCTGCGCCTCGGCGGTGGAGGCGATGTTCACCGCCAGCTCCAGCCGCTGGCCGTCGGCGCTGGCGGCGATGCCGCCGCTGGCCTTGGCCAATCGTTGCCGCTGCGCAGCCAGCAGCGCCTCTTCTTCTCGATAGTAATCGAGCACGACCGTATCTGGGTTCTGGAACAAGGCCCCCAAGCCCGCATCCAGGACTGCGGTCCGGCCGATGCCGTCGGCGATGGCCGCCCGCTGCACGCCGGTCAAAACCGGCAGTGAAAACCCCCGCGCCAGGATGATGGTGTGCGAGGTCAATCCGCCGCGCGCCAGCAGCAGGCCTTTGACCTTATCCCTATCCAGCGCCAGCAGTTCGCTGGGCGCCAGGTCTTCCGCCCATAGCAGCGCGGCGTCAGGCAATGCCTCCCCCGCTCGCTCGATTTCCGGCGCGAGCGCCTCCAGCAACCGGCGTCCGACATCGCGGATATCCATCTCCCGCTCGCGCAGGTATTCGCTGGCCGACTTGGACAACCGCGCGCGGTAATGGGCGACAACCGCCGCCACCGCCCGCGCGGGACCCGCGCCATCGGCCACGGCGGCATCCAGCCGGGCGCGGAAATCCGGATCGCTCAGAATGGCCAGGTGGGCGCGCGACACCCCCGCCGCCTCGCCGCCCTGGCGCTCCGACTGCTGTCGCAGTTGCTCAGCCAGCGCGCGGAGCGCCCCCGCCAGCGCGGCAAGATCGGCATCGCGGTCCGTGGACAAGGGCAGCTCGGCCGGCTCCGGCATGCGGAAGCCGCGATGAACGCACAGCTCGCCAATCGCCACGCCCTGTCCCGCCGGCTGGCCGAAACATGGCGACGGCGAGAGTTCGGCCAGGCTTCGCGGCAACGCCCGGCTGGCCGCTGGAGCCGCCGCCACCGGCTCGTCGCAGCGCGGCAGCGTCTGCCTCAAGAAGCGGCCCAATTCGTCCGCGACCCGCGCAGCTCCCTCGCCGTCAATTTCGATATCGACGACGTCGTTGAACAGGATGTCCCCGCCGATCAGGCTGAGCACGCTCTTGGCGTCGGCCCATTGGCCATTGCGCTGGTTGCGCCAACGGATGGCGGCGCCGAAACCGGCGCAGAACTCCGCGATCCGACTGGCGGGGCGGGCATGGATGCCATTGGGCAGCGGACAGATCAAAGTAAGGCTATGTGACATACGACTGCTTTCCTGATGCGCCGGGCCCGGCGGCCCGGCCGGGTTCACAGAAGCGCGAAAACCGCAGCGGCGTCTTTCAACACCTTCTGAATCGGCACCCGGACAACGCGCTTGTCCTCGAAGCGCTCCTCGCCCTCGATGGCGATGTCCACCGCCAGCAACACTACGTCGGCAGCCAGGATGTCCCGGTTGGACAGCTCGTTCTCTATGCCTATCGCTCCCTGGGTTTCCACCTTGACGTCGTGGCCCAGCTGGCGGCCTATGCTCTCCAGTTTTTCCGCGGCCATATAGGTGTGGGCGATGCCGGTCGGGCAAGCGGTGATGGCGACAACTTTCATGATCGATTTCCTCTGGCAGTGATGCGGCGGCTCAGGCGGTCGGCGCGGATGCGCCGCTCCTGGCCTTGAGCAGATTGATGACGATGGCGACCAACAGCACGCCGCAGGCGATGGCCAGGGCGAACATCAGCCGGTTGTCCACCACCGGCAGCACGATGGGGCCGCCGTGCGGCGCGTGGTCGCCCACGCCGCCCAGCATCGCGATCATGCCCCCCAGCGCCGAGCCGGCGACAATGGTGGGAATCACCCGCAGCGGGTCGGCGGCGGCAAACGGAATGGCGCCCTCGGTGATGCCTATCATGCCCATGCCCAGCGCGGCGGAACCGGCCTCCCGCTCCTGCTCGCTCCACAGCGACTTGCGCAGCTTGGTAGCCAGGCCCAGGCCCAACGGCGGGATGCTGACCGCGGCGGCCACTGCCCCCATCACCTGATACTGGCCTTCCGCGATCATGCTGGCGCCGAAAAAGAAAGCCACCTTGTTGACCGGGCCGCCCATGTCGAAGGCCACCATCGCACCCAGCAAGGCGCCCAAGACCATCGCGTTGGCGCCGCCCATGGATTTGAGCCAGGCGCCCATCGTCACCATCAGGTCGGCGATCGGCACGCCCAGCACCTCGAACATCAACGTTCCGATCGCAAACGACGACAGGATGGGAATGATCAGGATGGGCATCAGCGGCTTCAACGCCTTGGCCACTGGCATCTTCTTCAGCAGTTCCACCACCCAGCCGGCCAGCAGACCGGCGATCAACGCGCCGAGGAAGCCTGCGTTGACGGTATGGGCGATCTGGCCGCCCACCATGCCGGCCACCAGCGCGGGCTTGCCTGAGCGGGCATAGGCGATGTAGCCGGCCAGCACCGGCAGCAGCAGCGCGAAAGCGCTGCCGCCTATGTCCAGGATCAGCTTGAGCAAGGGCGCGTGGCTGAAATCCGGCCCCTTGCCGGTCATCGGCGCCAGTGAAATGGCCAGCGCGATCAGGATGCCGCCGCTGGCGATGAAGGGGATCACATGCGATACCCCGGTGAGCAAATACTGCTTCCATTGTTCCAGACGGGCCTGCATGTCCTCTCCTCCTCTTGATGTGTGGAGAAAGGGTACAGCAGGCGCGTCTGGCCCATATAGTGGCGAGATCAGCCGCGACTGGATTTTTGTGACATCGCAGACATCAATGGCCGTCTGTCCGCAGACTGCGTTCACGCAGGCATGCAAGCCGGCCTCGGAATCGGGATTCAGGGTTCTAAACTGAATAAGCTCCACACCCAAAGAGAGCCCGCGCCATGCGCAACCTGTTCACATCCGGCCGGCCGTTCCGGCTGGTGCCCTACTTCTTCTTGTTATCGCTGCTGCTGATGGCGGGAGCGACCGTCCTGATGGCTGGCTACCTGCGCCACTACTCCAGCGAGCAGTTACTCAAGCTGGAGAAAAGCCGCGCCGCGTCGTTAATGCAGATTTTCGAAAACTCGCTGTGGGCCGACTTTCGCCCGCTGCTGCCCTTGGCCAAAGATCCCGCCAAGCTAAAGCAGGTGGCCGGCCAGCCGCGTTTGCGCGAAGCCGTGATACGGCTGATGAGCGGCACGGACGTGATCCGGGTCAAGATGTACGCGCTCAATGGCGTCACCCTGTTTTCCACCGATCCCAAGCAGATAGGCGAGGACGAAAACGATGATGAAGGCTACCGCCACGCCTCTGCCGGCACCCCCGCCAGCGAGCTGGTGCACAGCCACAGCATCGATGCCTTTGAACGCACGCTGACCGACCGCGACATCATCTCAACCTACGTGCCGATGCACGATCCGGCCGGCAAGATAGAAGGCGTGCTGGAAATCTACCTGGATGCCACGTCCTTCGTCGTAGACAGCGACCGCCAGCTGCGTTGGGTGACGCTGGCCATCTGCGCGCTGATGGCGGTGCTATTCCTCGCCCAGATGCTGGTGGTGCGCCTGGCCGGCCGCATCATAGACCGCCAGGCGGCGGCCTTGTCCGAAACCAACCGGGAGCTGGACAATCGGGTGGCGGCCCGCACGTCGGAGCTGGCCAACGCCAACGTCCGCCTGAAAGGCGAAATTCAGGAACGCCGCCGCGCCGAGGAAAGACTCGACCATCTGGCCCACCACGACCCCCTGACCGGCCTGCCGAACCGGCTGCTGTTCCAGAAACGGCTGAGCCGCGCGCTGAGCGTTCCCGACCTTCCCGCATACAAGCTGGCCATGTTGTTCATCGATCTGGACCGTTTCAAGGACGTGAACGACACGCTGGGGCACTTCATCGGCGACCAGTTGCTGAACGCGGTGGCCGCCCGTCTGGCCGACGGCATGCGCGCCGAAGACATGCTGGCCCGCCTGGGCGGGGATGAGTTCATCTGCGTGCTGGAAAACATCGCGAACCGCGACGTGGCCGCCGACGTGGCGGGCAAGCTGCTGGCGCTGTTCCAACAGCCGTTTTGCATCAACGGCAACGATCTGTATCTATCCGCGAGCATAGGCATCAGCTTCGCCAGCCACGACGGCGCCGATGTGGACACCCTGCTGCGCCATGCCGACATCGCGATGTACGCCGCGAAGAGCGCCGGCCGCAACCGCTGCCAGCATTACACCCCGCAAATGTCGGCCGAAGCCGAGCAGCGAGTGGTGTTGGAGCGGCAGCTGCGCCAGGCGCTGGAAAACGACGAGATCACGGCCCACTACCAGCCCCAGGTGAACGCGGCCACTGGGAGGCTGGTTGGCGCGGAGGCCCTGGCTCGCTGGCGGCACCCCACCCTGGGCATGGTGCCGCCGTCGCGCTTCATTCCCATCGCCGAGGAATGCGGCCTCATCGTGCCTCTGGGCGATCAGATCCTGGAGAAATCGCTGCGCCAGTTGGAGAGCTGGCGCCGGGACGGCTTCGAACTGCCATCGATTTCGGTCAACTTGTCGACCCGGCAGCTGGAGCGGCAAGACTTTCCGCAGCATGTCGCCAGGCTGCTGCAGCGTTATCAGTTGCAGCCCAGCGATCTGGAGCTGGAAATCACCGAAAGCGTCATCATGGAGGCGGACAACGCCGTCAACATCCTGGCCGAGCTGCGCGCGCTGGGCATCCGTCTGTCGATAGACGATTTCGGCACCGGCTACTCTTCCCTCTCCTATCTGCGGCAACTGCCGGTGCAAGTGCTGAAAATAGACCGCAGCTTCATACTCGGCATCGGCAAGGGGGGAGAAGCCATCGTGCACGCCATCTTGGCGCTGTCCTCCAACCTGGGCCTGGAAACCGTGGCGGAAGGCGTGGAAGAGCCGTATCAGCTCGAGTTCCTGCGCGCCGCCGGCTGCCATGTGATCCAGGGTTTCCTCTATTCCCGGCCCTTGCAGGAAGAGGCATTCGCCTCGGACTGGCGCGAGCGGCTGCATACACCGGCCCACCCGTAGCCGCAGCCCCAAAAAAACAGCCCCGAATCGGGGCTGTTTTTCATCCGGCGCGGAAACGGATCAAAGTCCGTCCTGCAAGCGCCGCGCCAGCTCGGCGCGCGTCATCTGCGGGAAGTGGCGCTGCAGCAGCTGGTCCAGCTCCTGCTCGAACAACTCCCACGGCGACAGCGCGACAGGAGACGATTCCTCGCTGCGGGCGACGATCATGCCGGCGGCCACCGTGCCGTTGCTCAGCCTGTCGATCAGGATCAGGCTGCCGCTGCCGCGGCAATCGCGGTACGGATCGAACGCCGCCGGGCTATTGAGGGCAATCCGGCACAGGCCGATCTCGTTCAACGCCAGCGCGCCGGCCGGGCTGTCCTGCAGCGTGTTGACGTCAGTGCGATGCAGGATGGCTTCGATGCGGCCGGTCACGTACTTGCCGGCCAGTTTGAAACCATACTCCTTGCCCGGCCGCAGCGGCTCTTCCCCCATCGCCACCAGATGGGCGTCGAAGCTGCGCGACACCTGCGGCCGCGCCTCGTCGGCGCGCACCAGCATGTCGCCGCGGGAAATGTCGATCTCGTCTTCCAGCGTCAGCGTCACCGCCTGGCCGGCGCAGGCGCGGGACAGACGGCCGTCGAAGGTGACGATGTCCTTGACCCGGCTTTCCTTGCCAGAAGGCAGCGCCACCACCGCGTCGCCCGGATGCACGGCGCCGCTGGCGATGGTGCCGCAGAAGCCGCGAAAATCCAGGTTGGGCCGGTTCACGTATTGCACCGGCAGACGGAAGGCGGACAGCGGCGCGTCGTGGCCGATCTGTATCGTTTCCAGCAGGTGCATCAGCGTCGCGCCCTTGTACCACGGCGCGGCCTCGGTGCGGCTGACCACATTGTCGCCGCGCAGCGCGGAGATCGGCACGAAATGGATGTCCGGGATGTCCAGATGCTCGGCGAAGGTAAGGTATTCGTCGCGGATGCGGTTGTACACGTCCTCGCTGTAATCCACCAGATCCATCTTGTTGACCGCGACGATCACGTGGCGGATGCCCAGCAGGCTGACGATGTAGCTGTGGCGGCGGGTCTGCGTCTGCACGCCGCGCCGCGCGTCGATCAGAATGATGGCCAGGTTGCTGGTGGACGCGCCGGTGGCCATGTTGCGGGTGTACTGCTCGTGGCCCGGGCAGTCGGCGATGATGAACTTGCGCTTCTCCGTGCTGAAGTAGCGGTAGGCGACATCGATGGTGATGCCCTGCTCGCGCTCGGCCTGCAGGCCATCCACCAGCAGCGCCAGGTCGATCTCCTGGTCGGTGGTGTTGTACTTTCTCGAGTCGCGCTCGATCGCCGCCAGCTGGTCTTCGAAGATCAGCTTGGAATCGTGCAGCAACCGGCCGATCAGCGTGGACTTGCCGTCGTCCACGCTGCCACAGGTGATGAAGCGCAGCATGTCCTTGTTCTCATGCTGGCTCAGGTATTCCAGGATATCCCCGGCGATCAGTTCGGATTGGTGAGACATCAGAAATACCCTTCCATTTTCTTCTTTTCCATCGAGCCGGCGCTGTCATGGTCGATCAGCCGGCCTTGCCGCTCGGAGGTTTTGGTCAGCAGCATTTCCTGAATGATTTCCGGCAGCGTGGCGGCCTCGGACTCGACCGCGCCGGTCAGCGGGTAGCAGCCCAGCGTGCGGAAGCGCACCTTGCGCGTCTGGATGCTGGCCTTTTCCGCCGGCGTCAGGTATTCGAGGATGCGGTCGTCGTCGATCATGATCAGCATGCCGTCGCGCTCCACCACCGGGCGCTCGGCGGCGAAATACAGCGGCACGATCTCGATGCCTTCCAGATAGATGTATTGCCAGATGTCCAGCTCGGTCCAGTTGGACAAGGGGAACACGCGGATGCTCTCGCCCTTGTCTATCTTGCCGTTGTAAATGTTCCACAGTTCCGGACGCTGGCTTTTCGGGTCCCAGCGATGGTTCTTGTCACGGAACGAGTACACCCGCTCCTTGGCGCGGCTTTTTTCCTCGTCGCGGCGCGCGCCGCCGAAGGCCGCGTCGAATTTGTGCTTGTTCAGCGCCTGCTTCAGGCCCTCGGTCTTCATCACATCGGTATGCTTGGCGCTGCCGGCGGTAAAGGGGTTGATGCCGGCGTCCACGCCATCCTGGTTTACGTGGACAATCAGGTCCCAGCCGTTTTCCTTGGCCTGTTTGTCCCGCAGCGCGATCATTTCGCGGAATTTCCAGGTGGTGTCGACATGCATCAACGGGAACGGCGGCTTGCCGGGATAGAACGCCTTTTTCGCCAGGTGCAGCATCACCGCGGAGTCTTTGCCGATGGAATACAACATCACCGGGTTCTCGAATTCCGCCGCCACCTCGCGGATGATGTGGATGGACTCCGCCTCCAGTTGCTGGAGGTGGGTCAGCCTTGCTTGATCGATATCCATGCTTGCAGCCTGTTCTATGGTTGCAGCCAATCTACCGGAAATATTCGCAGGCATTCAAAACCGATTGGATATATCAATATAAGCTTAGCAAATCTTAAAAACTTCAAAGCTGGAATATGGATTTGGCACAAGCCCGTTATCAAACGACGGTGTAAGATCAATGCAGACAATCGATTAAAGTTTCCCCAGACGATGTCGATAAGAGCAGCAAGTGGTGACTACCACACCTTGCCATACCCAAAAGACCGCGGCGCAAGACCGCAACCGTGATGACAGCTTGGCAACCCGCCCTAAATAGCAACATGCCCGCCTGACGGCAGATCAGGCGGCCCGGGAGACGACGTCATGTCATCCATCAGCGCCAGCGCAGGTCCCTTGGACGTGCAATCCATTGTCAGCCAGCTGATCCAGGCCGACTCGCAGCCGCTTGCGCAAAGCCAGCAGCGCGTCAGCAACTTCCAGTCCGAACTCAGTACGATAGGCCAGGTCAGCTCGGCGCTGTCCAGCTTGCAGAGCGCGGCCTCGACGCTGTCGTCCGGCACCTTTCTGCAGCAATTCTCCGCCGCCTCGTCCGACACCACCGTAGCCGCCGTCACCACCACCTCCGGCGGCGCGGCAGGCACTTACGCGTTGAACGTGACGCAGATGGCGCGGTCGCGCCAGCTGGTATTCGACCAGACCTCGGGCGGTGCCTCCATCACAGATCAGAACGCCACCCTGGCCGGCGCGCCGTCTTCCCTGACCTTCAATGTCGGCGGCACCAGCAGCACGGTGCAACTGGGCAGCAACGCCTCCTTGTCGTCGATCGCCAGCAGCATCAACGGCGCCGGCATCGGCATCAATGCCTCCATCGTGCAGTACAACAACAACTACTCGCTGGTACTCAGCTCGGCCCAGGGCGGCACCAGCAACAGCTTTTCCATCACCTCCGGCGGCACCGACAGCAACAACACTTCGGGCAACACGCTTGCCGGCCTGCAGCAGAGCGGCACCGCGGCCAGTGAATCCACCAATGCCCAGAACGCCCAATTGACGGTGAACGGCGTCAATGTTTCGTCCAGCAGCAACACCGTGACCAACGTGGTCAACGGCGCCAGCATCACGCTGGAAAAACTGGGCCAGACCACCATCAACATGAGCCAGAACACATCGGGCATCGCGTCGACGCTGCAAAGCTTCATTTCCGCCTACAACCAGGTAGTCAGCACCACCAACTCGGCCACCACCAGCTCCACCACCGTGGGCAGCACGCCGGCCAATACCGACATCAGCTCCGACCTCACCGGCCTGCACGAGCGGCTGGCCGGCTTGCTCGGCACGCCGGTGGCGGGCGTGGACCCGGTCAACTCCTACGCCTATCTGGCGCAGGTGGGCATTACCCAGGGCGCCGACGGCACGCTGTCGCTGAACACCACCGCTTTCAACGCCGCGCTGGCAGCCAATCCGTCCGCGGTAAGCAATCTGTTCGGCAACCCCCAGAACACCGGCATCGGCAACGTGTTCAACAGCACCATCAACTCCTTGCTTGGACCAGGCGGCATGATCACCAGCAACCAGAACAATCTCAACAGCAAGGTGACTTCGGAACAGCAGTTGCAGCAGCAGCTGCAAAGCCAGCTGAGCACCGAGCAGACCAACTTGCTGACCGAGTACTCCAGCCTCAACAGCGAGCTGGCCGCAATGGAACAGTCCTCCTCCAGTATGGCCAACCTGATCGGCTGATCCTGGCCGGCCATGCTGGACCTTGCAGGCGGCATCCCTTCTGGAGGCCGCCTTTTCTTTTGGCGTATACTCGTGCGAACCGGACCGCCTTGGGCGGCATCCGGAACTTGAACCCCGCCAATCCGTCCGATTTCCATGACTCCCGATATCAATCCATCCCGCCGCCAGCTGCTGCAGATGCTCGCCCTCGGCGCCGGCGCCGGCATATTGCAAGGATGCAGCTCCATGTCCTCCCCAGCGCAGCCCTCCCAGGCCAGCCTCCGCCTCTACCTGACCGCCTGCTCCGGCATCGTGCCGGAGAAACAACGCCAGCTGGCGTTGCCGCGCCTGGCCCACGCCGGCTTCTCGCTGGAAAACACCGCCGCGCTGAACCGCGTTTACCAGCGCTTCTCCGGCACTGATACCGAACGGCTATCCGATCTGCAAACACTGCTGGACCAGCCGCAATGGCCGCAGCTGATCATGGCTGGACGCGGCGGATACGGCGCGATGCGCCTGCTGCCCAGGCTGGACCTGGCGCGGCTGGGCGCGCGGCTCAAGGAGTCCCGTTCGCTGTTGATAGGCTACAGCGACTTCTGCGCGATCCAGCTGGCGCTGCTGGCCAAGAGCGGCGCCGGCAGCTTCGCCGGGCCGATGCTGGGAGATTTCGGCAGCGCCGCGCCCAACGCCTACGCGATCAACGAATTCATCGCCGGCATCTCCACGCCGCAGCGCAGCCTGCGCATCGCCGGCTCGCAGCCGCAGGCCCGCGGCGAGGGCATTTTCTGGGGCGGCAATCTCAGCGTGCTCTCCAGCCTGGCCGGCACCCCCTACCTGCCCGACATCAAGGGCGGCCTGCTGTTCCTGGAGGACGTGGGCGAGCAGCCGTACCGTGTCGAACGGATGCTGCAGCAGCTGCATCTGGCCGGCGTGCTTGGCAAGCAGAAAGCCATCTTCCTTGGCGATTTCTCGATGCAGCGGCATGTCGACGTCTACGATCCGCACTACAACTTCGACGCCGTGGTGGCCGAGCTGCGGCGCATCAGCGGCGTGCCGGTGTTCACCGGGCTGCCCTTCGGCCACATCGCCGCCAAAACCACCATGCCGCTGGGCTTCCCGGCTCGCTTCCAGGCCGAAGGCGACGGCGTGACGCTGCAATTCCTCGACTACCCCACGGTGGACGCCTCCGCCATCCAGATTCCGGCATTGCTGGCCGAGCGCCCCATCTGAAAATGCCATCCGCTTGACCGGACGGCCAGGCTGGTGCAATTTGGCTGTCCGCGTCCCGCCCATCGCATGAATGATCAGGAAATCGCATGATCCGCAGCCAGAATCTCCTGGCCGGCCCTTTGCTGGCCGGCCTGCTTGTCCCGCTCACCGCGCTGGCCGAAGGCTATCAGACCCCGCCGCCCGAGTTGGCCGCGCTGGTCGACGCCCCCCGCACGCCGCTGCAGTCGCTGAATCCCCGCAACGATACCGTGCTGCAGACGCACCGCCCCGGCCTGCCCGGCATCGCCGACGTCGCCCAGCCTGAGCTGAAGCTGGCGGGGCTGAGGCTGAATCCCAAGATGCGCGCGGCCAGCCGCTTCGACTTCGGCAACGCGCTGTCGCTGCTCGACGTAGCCAGCGGCAAAAGCCTCGCCGTGACCGGCCTGCCGGCCAAGCCCCGCATCGCCGATAGCGCCTGGTCGCCGGACGGCAAGCAGGTGGCGCTGAGCCTGTGGGGCGAGCGCGGCGTGGAGCTATGGCTGCTGGACGCGGCCAGCGCCCGCGCGCGCCGGCTGGGCGATTTCCATCTGAACGCTGCCAGCGGCCGCGGCTTCGCCTGGATGGGCCAACAGCTGCTGGTCAAACGGCTCCCCGCCGGGCAAGGCCCGGCGCCGGAGAAGCCTGCCGCGCCGGCCGGCCCCAATATCCAGCAGAGCGCCGGCGGCGCGCTGTCGCAAACCCGGACGTATCCCGACCTGCTGAAAACGCCTTACGACGCCGACTTGCTGGACTACGAGCTGAACAGCCAGCTGGCGCTGGTGGACATCAGCGGCAAGGCGAAGCTGATCGGCAAGCCTGACCGCTACCTGTCGGTGCAGGCCTCGCCCGACCGCCAGTACCTGCTGGCGACGCGCTTGCTGCGCCCCTATTCCACGCTGGTGCCGATCAGCCGTTTCCCGCGGCTGGTCGAAGTGATCGACCTGCAGGGCCGCAGCGTGCGCCAGGTGGCCAAGCGGCCGCTGCAGGAACGGATGCCGTCCGGCAACGACGCGGTGGCGACCGGCCCGCGCGAAATCGGCTGGCGCGCCGACGCGCCGGCCACGCTGTTCTGGGCGGAGGCGCAGGATGGCGGCGATCCGTCGGTGGACGCCAAGGTGCGCGATGCCTTGTTCCTGCAGCCAGCGCCGTTCAAACAAGCGCCATTCAAGCTGCAGGAGCTGGCCAGCCGCTTCTCCGACGTCCAGTGGGGACGGGACGATCTGGCCCTGATCAGCGAGTACTGGTGGAAAACGCGCGATCTGAAGGTCTGGCGCGTGCGTCCCGCCGAGCCGGGACAACCGCCGGCGCTGCTGAGCCAGCGCAGCTCCGAAGACCGCTACGCCGACCCCGGCAGCCCGGCCGTGATCAGCAACGCCGACGGCTTGCCGGTGCTGCAGACCAGCCCGGATGGCGGCAGCCTGTACCTGCTGGGGGACGGCGCAAGCCCCGAGGGCGACCGCCCCTTCATCGACCGTCTGAGTCTCGCCGACAACAAGACCACCCGGCTATGGCGCTCGCAAGCGCCATGGTACGAAACCCCGCTGGCGGTACTGAACGGCGGCGAGCGCGCGCTGCTCAGCCGCGAGCAAGTCGATGCGCCGCCCAATCTGTACCTGAAAGCCCTGGATCAGGACGGCGGGCTGAGGCAACTGACCTTCTTCCCGCATCCGACGCCTCAGCTCAAGAATGTGCAGAAGCGGCAGCTGCGCTACAAGCGCGCGGATGGCATCGACCTGACCGCCACGCTGTATTTGCCTCCCGGCCACGACGCCAAGCGCGACGGGCCGCTGCCGATGCTGATGTGGGCCTATCCCACCGAATTCAAGAGCGCCGACGCCGCCAGCCAGGTCACAGACTCGCCATATCGCTTCAACCGCGTCGGCTACTGGGGGCCGGAAGCGCTGCTGGCGCGCGGCTACGCGGTGCTGGACAATCCATCCATGCCCATCGTCGGCGCCGGCAAGCAGGAGCCCAACGACAGCTACCTGCCTCAACTGAAGATGGACGCGCAGGCGGCGGTGGACGAAGTCGTGAGGCTGGGCGTGGCCGACCGCGACCGCATCGCCATCGGCGGGCACTCGTACGGCGCCTTCATGACCGCCAACCTGCTGGCCCACACCCGGCTGTTCCGCGCCGGCATCGCCCGCTCCGGCGCCTATAACCGCACGCTGACGCCATTCGGCTTCCAATCCGAGGAGCGCGACTTCTGGCAGGCCAAAGACATCTATCAGACCATGTCGCCGTTCAATTACGCCGAACAGATCAAGGATGCCCTGCTGCTGATCCACGGCGAGGCGGACAACAACCCCGGCACCTTCCCGATCCAGAGCGAGCGGATGTACCAGGCGCTGCAAGGCCTGGGCGCCACGGTGCGGCTGGCGATGCTGCCCGCGGAAAGCCACGGCTACCGGGCCAGGGAATCCATTCTGCACATGCTGTGGGAAGAAGACCGTTGGCTGGATCAATATGTGAAGCATGCGAAACCGCGCGCCCAGGAAGCCAGGCCGCAGTAAATTTCAACGAGCTCCAGGCCGGCGAGTTTTAACCGGCTTGGCTTGCGAGAAGGAAAAACGCCTGAAGCCCGGCTCTGCCGGGCTTTATGATTTTCCACAAGAAAACCGGCTGTTCACTCAAAGGCTGGCTATCTTTTTTCCTCGCCATCCTATTTTCCTCGCCCTGAGAACACTAGAAAGTCGGCGGAATGCCATTCACCCCGCCTTTCCTCTGTCTTGCGCGCATATTTCAGCTTGCGCTTTGATTCTGTGTGTACAAAATTGATTATGGCGGGCATTGAAATGCTTTAATAACGCTTGCCGGTAAAAGCGGGACATCCCATGCACAAGGACAGCGGCCACCGCCTTCACATCGAACAGCCAGGCCGACCCAGGCTGTATCAATTCGATGATCTGAACGGCTACGAAGTGGTAGGAGTGATCACCCTCGCCGGCCGAAGCGGCGCACTGGTGAGAAAATACAGCAACGGCATCTACAGCATGGCCAATTCAGGCATATTGCGGCCATTGGATCAGCGGCGGGTGAAAATGGCGCTGGGCATCGGCACCAATGCCGGCGCGCCTCCCAAAATGCAGGGCGGCGCGCGCCATAATGTCTATCTCGACGCCGAAAGCATCGATATCGCGATGGAACTGGGAGGCGGGAACATCAGCAAAGGCATACGGCTGGCGCTGAGAGTCCGCGCCGACGCCGACTGCGACGAATTGCCCAAGCCGGCGGCAGCCTAAAGCCAAATAGCGAAAATCCCGGCGACTCGCAATGGGGCCAGCCGACTCCCCCTCTTTAAGACGCAAAAAACGGGAGCCCAGCCAAGCCAGAGCTCCCGTCCTCGGCCGCGCCGGATCAGCCGTATTGCCGCGCGAAATCCTGCATGAAGTTGACCAGCGACTTCACGCCCTCGATCGGCATCGCGTTGTAGATCGACGCGCGCATGCCGCCCACCGCGCGGTGGCCCTTCAGCTGCGCCAGGCCATTCTTGCGCGCCTCCAGCAGGAAGATCTCGTCCAGCGCCTCGTCCTTCAGCTTGAACACCACATTCATCTTGGAACGGAACGGTTGCTCGATGTGGGTGGAGTAGAAACCGCCGCTGCTGTCGATCACGTGGTACAGCAAGCCGGCTTTTTCCTCGTTGCGGGTGGAGATGCCCTTGACCCCGCCCTGCTCCTTCAGCCACTTGAACACCAGGCCGGCGATGTAGATCGGATAGGTGCCCGGCGTGTTGTACATCGAGTCGGCGTCGGCGTGGACCTGGTAGTTGAGCATGGTCGGGATATCGGCTCGCGCCTTGCCCAGCAAGCCCTCGCGGATGATCAGCACGGTCAGGCCGGACGGCCCGATGTTTTTCTGCGCGCCGGCATAGATCATGCCGAAGCGGCTGACGTCGATCTCGCGCGACAGGAAATCGGACGACATGTCGCAGACCAGCGGCACGCCGTGCTGTTCGGCCGGGATGTACGGAAACTGCAGGCCGCCAATGGTCTCGTTGGAGGTGTAGTGCAGGTAGGCGGCGTTCGGGTCGCGTTGCCAGCCAGCCTCTTCCGGGATGTAACAGAAGTTGCGGTCTTCGCTGCTGGCGGCCACATTCACCTTGGCGTAGCGCTTCGCCTCCTTGATCGCCAGCTTGGACCAGTGGCCGGTATTGACGATGTCTATGCCGTCCTTGTCGCCCAGCAGGTTCAACGGCGCCATCGCGAACTGCAGCGACGCGCCGCCTTGCAGGAACAGCACCTTGTAGCCGGCCGGAATGCCCATCAGCTGGCGCAGATCCTGTTCGGCGTCATGGATGATCTCCATGAACTCCTTGCCGCGATGGCTCATCTCCATCACGCTCATGCCGGAGCCGTGCCAATCCAGCAACTCGCTTTGCGCCTCGGCCAGCACCTGGTGCGGCAATACGGCGGGACCGGCGGAAAAGTTGTACACCTTGGCCATGTCTATCCTCTGTTTCTTTGCGTGTGTCGGGTCAGCCTGCTCCGGGCTGCGTCGCTACGAGTGTATAAAAAAACCGGCGTCTCCCGCCAGGGATGCGCCGGTTTGTCTGCGGACAGTACGAACAAACTGTTCAATTGGTCAGCAGGAAATGGGCTCGCGCCACCGCCACCGGCTTGGCGCGGTCGTCCTGCCAGGCTTCGATCAGCACATGAGCCACCCGCTTGCCCTGCTTGGTGATCTCGCACTGGGCGAACAGCGTTTGCGGCCGGCCGGGACGCAGATAGTCCAAGGAAAAATCCACGATCTTCGGCGCTTCCAGCGACTCGCGATTCCACATCAGATGTATCATCGCCGCGCTTTCCATGAAGCCGCCGATCAGGCCGCCGTGCAGCGCCGGCAACGTGGTGTTGCCGACATTGCGCGGGAGGAACGGCAACTCGAAGCGCAGCTCTCCCTGTTCGTCCTCGGCCATCACCGTGCCCATCAGTTTGACGTAGGGCAGCGCGTCCACGACCTCTGCGTAGGCCTTGCGGTCGCGCAGCCCGGCGAAGCGTTGCATGAATTCGCTCATTGCCCGCCCTCCTGCACCATGGGCGTGCGGCTGGACTCGCGCATGAAAGTGGCCACGCCGTGCGCGATCGGATCGGCCGGATCGTCGTGATAGCACACCGCGCGGGTGAAGGCGATCTGGCTGGCCAGCCGGTAGCACTCGGCGGTGCAGTGGATGGCCTTGCCCGGCGTCGCCGACTTCAGGTAGTCGATGCGCAGATCCAGCGTGGCGATGGTTTTCGCCTCCGCCAGCTGCGCGGTGACGGCGATCGCGCTGCAGGTGTCCACCAGCGAGGTGATCACCCCGCCATGCAGGATGCCGGTGGCCGGATTGCCGACCAGATCCTCGCGCCACGCCAGCTTCAGCGTGGGCTTGCGCCCATCGGTGCCGACGTATTCGAAACCCAGGGTCGCGCAGTGCGGGAAAGAGACGAAGAGCTGGCTCATCATCTCCAATACCCGGGGATTGGCCGGAGTCGGAATCATCACGCCTCGCCCTGCTCCGCCGCGGCGTCGCCGTCAACGTCGCCCTCGCCTTCCGCGCACTCGGCTTCGGATTCAGCCACGATCTCCAGGCCGATCAGCTTCTCGCCCTCGTCCAGGTTGATCAGGCGCACGCCCTGGGCAGAGCGGCCGGTTTCGCGCACTTCCGCCACCTTGGTGCGGATCAGCACGCCGCCGGTGGTGATCAGCATGATGTCGTCGGTTTCCTCCACCAGGCTGGCCGCCACCAGCTTGAAGCCGGTCTTGTCGGTCAGGTCCATGGCGATCACGCCCTGGGTGCCGCGGCTGGTGCGGCGGAAATCGCCGACGCAGGTGCGCTTGCCGTAGCCGCCGTCGCTGGCGGTCAGCACCATCTGGTCTTCGGAGTTGGTCACCAGCAGGGAAATCAGCTTCTGGCCTTCGCCCAGCTTCATGCCGCGCACGCCGCGGGAGGTGCGGCCCATCGGACGCACCTGGCTTTCGCTGAAGCGCACCGACTTGCCGGCGTCGGAGAACAGCATCACCTGATCGCCCTCGACAGACTGGGCGTCTTCGATCAGCTCGCCTTCGATGATGGTTTCATCTTCGGACACCACGTCATCTTCGTCATCGCCCTGGCCCGCCACGCTCTTGCCGCAGGTCAGCGCCACGCCCACCAGGTAGTTGCCCTCATCCAGATTGATGGCGATGATGCCGGCCGCGCGCGGCTTGGAGAAGGCGCGCAGCGGCGTCTTCTTCACCGTGCCGTCGGCAGTGGCCATGAATACGTACTGATCGTCGCGGAACTCCTTGACCGGCAGCAGCGCGTTGATCTTCTCGCCCTCTTCCAGCGGCAGCACGTTGACCATGGGCTTGCCACGGCTCTGGCGGCCGCCCTGCGGCAGGTCGTACACCTTGCGCCAGTAGCAGCGGCCGCGGCTGGAGAAGCACAGCACGTAGTCGTGGGTGTTGGCGACGAACAGCGTCTCGATGAAGTCGTCGTCCTTGGTGGCCGCAGCCTGCTTGCCGCGGCCGCCGCGGCGCTGCGAGCTGTAGTCGTCGATCGGCTGCGCCTTGATGTAGCCGGTGTGGGAGATGGTCACCACCATGTCCTGCGGCGTGATCAGGTCTTCGATATTGATGTCGCCGCCGTAAGGCTCGATTTCCGAGCGGCGCGCGTCGCCGAACTGGGCGCGGATGGCGGCCAGCTCTTCGCTGATGATCTGGCTGATGCGCTCCGGCTTGGCCAGAATGTCCAGCAGGTCCTGGATCACGTCCATGATCTCGCGGTATTCGCCGACGATCTTGTCCTGTTCCAGGCCGGTGAGGCGCTGCAGGCGCATGTCCAGGATGGCCTGGGCCTGGGTGTCGGACAGGTGGTAGCCGTCGTCCTTCATGCCGAAGGACGGGTCGATGTTCTCCGGACGCGCTTTGTCGCCCTCGACGCGGGACAGCATGTCCTCCACCAGCGACGAGCGCCAGGCGCGCGCCATCAACGCGGCCTTGGCCTGCGGCGGCGCTTCGGACGCCTTGATCAGCGCGATGATCTCGTCGACGTTGGACAGCGCGACAGCCAGGCCTTCCAGCACGTGGCCGCGCTCGCGGGCCTTCTTCAGTTCGAAGATGGTGCGGCGGGTGACCACTTCGCGGCGGTGGCGCAGGAACTCTTCCAGGATCTGCTTCAGGTTCAGCAGGCGCGGCTGACCGTCGACCAGCGCCACCATGTTCATTCCGAAGCTGTCCTGCAACTGGGTCATCTTGTACAGGTGGTTGAGCACCACTTCCGGCATTTCGCCGCGCTTGAGCTCGATCACCACGCGCATGCCGGACTTGTCGGACTCGTCGCGCAGGTCGGAGATGCCCTCGATCTGCTTGTCGCGCACCAGCTCGCTGATGCGCTCCAGCAGGCGGGCCTTGTTCACCTGGTACGGAATCTCGTCGACGATGATCGCTTCGCGGTCGCCCTTGCCGATGGGCTCGGTGTGGGTGCGCGCGCGCATGATCACGCGGCCGCGCCCGGTGCGGTAGCCTTCCTTGACGCCGGCGGTGCCGTAGATGATGCCGGCGGTCGGGAAGTCCGGCGCCGGGATGATGTCGATCAGCTCGTCGATGGTCAGATCGCTGTTGGCCAGCAGGGCCAGGCAGGCGTCCACCACCTCGTTCAGGTTGTGCGGCGGAATGTTGGTGGCCATGCCCACGGCGATGCCGGAGGAGCCGTTGACCAGCAGATTGGGGACTTTGGCCGGCAGGATCAGCGGCTCATGCTCGGAGCCGTCGTAGTTGGGGCCGAAATCCACGGTTTCTTTTTCGATGTCGGCCAAGAGCTCGTGCGCGATGCGCGCCATGCGGATTTCGGTGTAACGCATGGCGGCGGCGTTGTCGCCGTCCACCGAGCCGAAGTTGCCCTGGCCGTCCACCAGCGGGTAGCGCAGGGAGAAGTCTTGCGCCAGGCGCACGATGGTGTCGTACACGGCGGTGTCGCCGTGCGGGTGGTATTTACCGATCACATCGCCAACGATACGGGCCGATTTCTTATAGGCGCGGTTCCAGTCATTGGACAGCTCGTGCATCGCGAACAGCACGCGGCGGTGCACCGGCTTCAGGCCATCGCGCACGTCCGGCAGCGCCCGGCCCACGATCACGCTCATCGCGTAATCCAGGTAAGAACGGCGCATCTCCTCTTCGAGGCTGATGGGAAGCGTTTCCTTGGCGAACAGGTTATCGGTCATAAGTATCTTGATTCGTAAGGATGATCCGGCCAGCGCGGCGGCGGCGCGCTTCGCATGTGCGATTTCGCGCCCGCACCGGCGCTAGCCGACGGATGTGACAATCTTTCCATTCTACCACGAAAGGCATGGCCTATGCCTGCGGCGCAAGCGCGGCGGGCCGCATGCGGCGCGGCGTCGGGCATATGTGAGGCATCGGGATGCGCGCCTTCGCGGCGGACATAAAAAAGGAGGGCCGAAGCCCTCCGCAAGTCTTGTAGCCAGGAGTGTTACAAGAAAAACTCAGTTCCAGTTCTGCGGCAGCTTGTAGCCGGCGAACTTCTGTTTGGTGTAGGACTTGAACGCCGGCGAATTGTAGGCGGCGACCACATCCTTGGCCCAGGGCTTGCCGGCGTCCGCCGCGCGCACCACGCCCCAGTTCACGTAGGCGTAGCTCTTCTCCTGGAAGACGGCGTCGGTCAGCTTGATGCCGGAGCTGGTGGCGTAGTTGCCGTTGATCACGGCGAAGTCCACGTCGCTGCGGGAGCGCGGCAACTGGGCGGCTTCCAGCGGCACGATCTTCACCTTCTTCACGTTGTCGGCGATGTCGCGCTCGGAAGCGGTCAGCGGATTGATGCCCGGCTTCAGCTTCACCCAGCCCAGATCGCTCAGCATCACCAGCGCGCGGGCGAAGTTGGACGGATCGTTAGGCGCGGCGATGGTCACGCCCGGCTTCACGTCCTTCAGCGACTTCAGCTTGCCCGGGTAGATGCCCAGCGGCGCGGTCGGCACCTGGAACGCCTCTTTCAGCGACAGCTTGTGCTCTTTGGCGAAGTTGTCGAGGTAGGGCTTGTGCTGGAACACGTTCACGTCCAGCGAGCCTTCCTGCAGCGCCAGGTTCGGGCGGACATAATCGGTGAACTCCACCAGCTTCACGGTGTAGCCCTGCTTTTCCAGCTGGGGCTTGATCGATTGCTTGACCATGTCGCCGAAGTCGCCGACGGTGGTGCCGATGACGATCTGCTTCTTGGCCGGGTCGGCGGCCAGAACCTGGCCGGCCAGGGCCAGGCCCACTACGGATGCGGCAACTGCCTTGATCACGAATCTACGCATTATTCTCTCCTTTAAATTTTGAAATCAGCGCTTGTCGAGTTTTGCCGCCAGGCGGTTGCCCAGCAGCTGGATGATTTGCACCAGCACCACCAGCAGCAGCACCATGGCCACCATCACGTCGGTCTGGAAGCGGTAATAGCCGTAGCGGATGGCGAGGTCGCCGATGCCGCCGCCGCCCACCACGCCCGCCACCGCGGTGTAGCTGAGGAAGCTGATGGTCAGGATGGTGAGGCTGGAGATCAGGCCGGAACGGGCCTCGTTCACCAACACCTTGAAAATGATCTGGGCCGGACTGGCGCCCATCGCCTCGGCGGCTTCCACCACGCCGCGCGGAATCTCGCGCAGCGTCTGCTCCACCAGGCGGGCGAAGTACGGGATGGCGGCGAAGGACAGCGGCACCGACGCGGCCACCGGGCCGATGGTGCTGCCCACCAGCGCGCGGGTCAGCGGAATCAATACCACCATCAAGATGATGAAGGGGAAGGAGCGCACCAGATTCACCAGCCAGCTCAACACGCCGTTGACGGTGCGGTTGGCGAACATCTGGCCAGGCTGGGACAGGTAGAGGATCACGCCCAGCGGCCCGCCAAGCAGGATGGCGGCGGCTAGGCCCACGCCCAGCATCACGCCGGTCTCCAGGATGGCCTGCCAGATTTCCGGGCCCATGGATTGCAGGTTCTGCAGCGCTTCGTTCAGGGTTGCGGCATCCATTTACGCGGCCTCCAGCAGCGAGCGGGCCAGATCGGAATCGGCCTCCACTTCGCGATTGTTCACATCGACCACCTCCACCACGCGGCCCTGGTCCAGCACGGCAGCACGGTGGCAGATGCTTCGCACCACATTCATTTCGTGGGTGACGATCACCACGGTGACGCCGAAACGCGCGTTGATGTCCTGCAGGCAGTCCAGAATGGATTGGGTGGTTTTGGGGTCCAGCGCCGAGGTGGGCTCGTCGGCCAGGATCACGTGCGGACGCGGGGCCAGGGCGCGGGCGATGCCGACGCGCTGCTTCTGGCCGCCAGACAGCTGGGCCGGATAATGGTTGGCGCGGTCTTCCAGGCCGACCACGGCCAGGCACTCGGCGACGCGCTTTTCAATGTCGGCCTTGCTCCAGCCGGCGATCTCCAGCGGGAAGGCGACATTGCCGGCGACGGTGCGGTTGGCCAGCAGATTGAATTGCTGGAACACCATGCCGATGTTTTGGCGAGCCGCGCGCAGCTCCTTGGGAGACAGGCCGGTCAAATCCTGGCCGTCGACGATCACGGCGCCGGCGTCCGGGCGCTCCAGCAGATTGATCAGGCGCAGCAAGGTGGACTTGCCGGCGCCGGAGAAACCGATCAGGCCGAAGACTTCGCCGGCCTTGATGGTCAATGAGGTTTCCGCGACGGCGTCGAACCAGCCGCCCTCGGGGCGACGGAACCGTTTACGGATATTTTGCAGATGAATCATTCCAAACACTCCCAAAGCATAAAGCCCACCGATTGCTGCGGCGGGCTTTGCTGTGGAAGTCTTCGGAATATTCCGGGAGACTTATGTAGACAGGTTTAGGTGTTGCTGGGTCTGTCTACCCACGCTTTAGCTGTTTTACGCCCGCAAGCTGTGTTCAAATCGGCGATAAATTTGATTGAGATTGAACATCTTTTTTCGCTTAGCGTCAACACCCTTTTGAAAAAATATAAGCAATCGTCTCGTTATTGCGAAAAATTCTTTGCAATATAATTGCAAGAAATTTTCATATTCTTCTTGGTTATATTTGTTGCTACAACGGACAGATCTCCGCGCACAGCGGCAAATGGTCCGACAAACCGGACCACGGCCGGCCGCCCAACACCCTGGCCGACTCCACCTTCAGGCCTCGCACGTAGATGCGGTCCAGCGCCAGCATCGGCATCCGCGCAGGAAAGCTTTGCGCATGGCGGCCATGCAGCGTCAAAAACGCCTCCTCCAGGCCCAGCTCCTGCCGCAGCAGCGCGCTGGCCTCGCCGCGCCAGTCATTGAAGTCCCCAGCCAGGATCAGCGGCAGATGGTCCGCTATCCCCTGCCGCACGTAATCGGCCAGCCCGCGATATTGCCTGCGCCGGTCGAAAGCCAGCAGATTGAAATGGCCGCACAGCGCCACCACCGGCTGCGGCCAGCCATCCGGCTGCAGCAAGCACTGCAGCACGCCGCGGCTCTCGAAACGATTGACCGAGATATCGCGGTTGCACCACTCGCGGACATGAAAGCGCGTCAGCAAGGCATTGCCATGATGGCCGTGCCGATAACTGGCGTTCAGCCCGTACACCGCGCGATGCGCCAGCCTGCCGGCCAAATAGTGGTGTTGCGGCTGAACGGGCCAGATCTGGTGGCGCAAAGCCCGCTCCAGGTTCTTGCCCTGCACCTCCTGCAGAAACAGCATGTCCAGCGACAGATCCGCCAACGCCTCGGCCATGCCGCCCACCTTCACATGCCGGTTCAGCGGGGACATGCCCTTGTGGATGTTGTAAGTGCATATCGTTATGCTTTTCATATGATTATCAATGACTTGAAGCAACCATCCAAAGTTAAGCCTCAGCAAAGCGGCGCCCACCGATTCATTAAAAATCAAATGCTTGCGCAGCGCTTCCAGCCTGAGCATGTGAACCAGCTTTCTATATTTTACGACACGCCCCGGCATCCGATGCGAGCCGCCGCCGCGCGCCCGTCATTCGGAATAGACCACCTCGCCATGCAAGCTCAAACCGCGGGCGCATAAAGTCGCCGCTCATCGAATTCCGCTTGGCAAACAGGCGGAGCCTATAGTAATTTGAATTTGTACAATTTCAAAAATGACCTCCATGGACATTGCCATCCATCGCCAGCCAGCCGTCATCCCCATGGCAGGGCACCCGGTACGCGCCGGCTTTCCGTCTCCGGCCAGCGACCACATGGATAACGCCATCAACCTGCACGACTACCTGGTGGCCGACCCGCAGGCCACCTTCATGGTGCGGGTGCGGGGCGACTCGATGCGCGACGCCGGCATCCTGGACAACGACATCCTGGTGGTCGACAAAGGCCTGCCGCCCCGGCATGGCGATATCGTGATCGCAGTGATCGACGGCGAGTTCACCGTCAAGCGGCTGCACCGCAAGGAAGGCCGCTGCATGCTTCTTGCCGCCAATCCGGCCTACCCGCCCATAGAGCTCGGGGATGGCCAGGAGTTGCAGATCTGGGGCGTGGTGACCGCCTGCGTGAGGAAGCTGAAGTGAGCGTTTTCGCCCTGGTGGACGGCAATAATTTCTACGCCAGCTGCGAAAGGGTGTTCCGGCCCGACCTGACGGACAAGCCCATCGTGGTGCTGAGCAACAACGACGGCTGCGTGGTGGCCGCCAGCGCCGAAGCCAAGGCGCTGGGCTTCCAGATGTTCGGCCCTTACTTCGAAATCGCCGGCTTGTGCCGGAAACACGGCGTCACGGTGTTTTCCAGCAATTACGCGCTGTACGGCGACATGAGCCGGCGCATGATGGCGATACTGGCCCAGCACGTCCCCAGCCAGGAAGTCTATTCGATTGACGAGTGCTTCCTGGATCTGGCCGGCGTGTCCGACACCGATGCGCTGGCTCGGCGGATGCGGGAAGACGTATGGCGCCGCATCGGCATTCCGGTCAGCGTCGGCATCGGCCCCAGCAAAACGCTGGCCAAGCTGGCCAACCACGTTTCCAAGCGGGTGGAGGGCTGGGACGACGGCGTATTCGACTGGAGCTGGCTCTCCCCGGCCGAAACCGACGCGCTGATGGCGCGGCTGCCGGTCGGCAAGGTCTGGGGCGTCGGCCGCAGGTTGGCGGCCAAGCTGATCGACGAACATATCGATACCGCCCTGAAGCTGAAGCGCGCCGACCCGCGCTGGCTGCAGCGGAATTTCAGCGTGACGCTGGAACGCACGGCGGCGGAGCTGAACGGCGCCAGCTGCCTTAGCCTGGAAGACGCGGCGCAGCCGCGCCAGCAGATCATCTCCAGCCGCTCCTTCGGCGAAAAAACCGCCGACCTCGCCGTGCTCACCGCCGCCGTCAGCCATCACATCGCCCGCGCCGGCGAAAAGCTGCGCGAACAAGGCAGCGCGGCGCGGCTGGTCGGCGTCAGCGTGCGCACCAGCCCTTTCGGCGACGATCCCTACCATGGCTACACCGTGGTGCCGCTGGTCCACCCCAGCGACGACACCATGGCGCTGGCGGGCGCCGCGCTGGCCGGCCTGCGCGCCGTCTACCGCCGCGGCCTGCGTTATCAGAAAGCCGGCGTGGTGCTGATGGAGCTGTCCCCGCGCGAGCGGCGGCAGGCCGACTTGTTCGCCGCCGCGCCGGATCCACGCCGGCAGCGGCTGATGCGGACGCTGGATTCGATCAACCAGACCTACGGCCACGGTTGCGTCAAACTGGCGTCCGAAGCGCTGACGCCCAATTGGGAAATGCGCCAGGACGTGCGGTCGCCCCGATACACCACCCAACTGAGCGAGCTATTGCTCATCCGCTAGCTCGCATCATCCAGCCAATCAGTATTAAATCAGCCTCTCAATAAAAATAAAAATGAGATATTTAATTCAACCCGCCAAATCACAACCTTGCGCGTAAGCAAAACACACAAGCAAGAAGCCAATCGCACCCCAATTACGCATTTAAACTTAAGCAATTACTCATATGGATAAAGCATGGACATTAACTATCCTTGCTATGGGCACATGCTCATTATTCGAGGAGTCCATCATGGAACAACGCTATGTTCTCCGTTCCACCCAAGACAACCGCTATTGCATCGGCGTCGTCGATGACACCAATGGCGGCAAAGTCGTGCTGGCCAAGTATGAAAGGGGCGGCACCACCCGTACCCGCTGGACCCTGGACCCGTTCACCGGCCTGATTCGCCTGGCTTCGTCGGAACAACTGGTTCTGGACGCCACGCCCCAGACGCAAGGCACCCAACTGACCGTCACCAATTATCAGTTCGGCAAGAAAAGCCAGACTTGGGATTGGGTGAAAAAGCCGCAAACCATCATCAATAGCGGAAACGGCATGGTGGTGGATAACCAGGGCGCCGTGGTGGAGCTGGGCAATCCCATCATTCTGTATGCCGATCACAATGGCAACAACCAGCACTGGGAATTCCAGGTGGTGGAAGTCGCGTTGTTCAAGACAGTCGCCGAAGAGGAAGCCGCAGGCGCGAAATAACATCGCGCGCCCCTTGCCGGCAGGATGTACCAGCAATATCAAGGGAACGATGATTTCCGTACAGGAAACGCCTCGGCGCTTTGCTGCGCCGCCATAACCGCATTGCCCGCGGAAAACGCCGCCTGTTGCTTGGCTGGCAATAACCAGCCCCAAGCATATTTCGATGGCCGGCGAAGTTATTTCAATCCCTTGCGCAAACTCAGCCATTCCTTACCAGGATGTTTGGCAATCCAGAGCGGCGGCCACCCCGCCGCTCATTGCCACTTCAAATGGATCCCATTCCAGGCCCGCGCCGTCAACGCTGCTCTCTCCCGTCGCCCCCGCATGGAACCACGCGCTACCACGCCGCCAACCAGACAACCTAGGCCTCCCAAAGCGCCGGCGCGCCGCCGGAAGCCTGCCATTCCGCCAGCTAATCAGGTCATCCAACAGCTTGGACAACAGCTCCTCCGCGCAGCGCCGGAAGAAAGCCTGCCTCCGGCCACAAACCCGGCATGCCGTCTCGCGCCGGCATCGCCGCGCCCGCAACTTTCACGCCATGGTCGTAGCGGCCACGCAACAGTGCATGTCTACAACATCTTGTGGCCGTCCAATCATGGGCAACAGCTGCTAGCGTATCCAGCGTTTCCTGCAATTTTCTGACAGCCGCATCCGCGCGCCATTTTATCCGCCAAAAATTTTCCCGCCCCGCAAAGCCAATAACGGCGCGGCTTTCCTCCCCGCGGCCAGATTCCCGGCCAAAGTCAAGACTTGAACTACATCCCCCCCACCACTAGAATTTGGGCAGATTTGACGGTGCTGACGGTACATCTTGTGTTTACCCACAGCCCGCACACAGCTTTTCAACAGAATTGTCCACAAGCTGACCTGTCCTCAAGAACGCAGCGCAGCCGGACGTAAACTTCTCTTTATCGAGGGATACATGCAACTGACCACCTTTGAAGGGCAAACCGCCGCGGAACTCGGCCGCGCAGCAGCGCCGCAAGCCGACTTCAGCCTGTACAAAACCATCCGACGCAATGGCGCGGTGGTGCCGTTCGAACCCGTCAAGATCTCCATCGCCATGACCAAGGCCTTCCTGGCGGTGATGGGGAATCAAGGCGCCACCTCCGCCAGCATCCGCGACAAGGTGGCCCAGCTGACCGAGCAGGTGGTCAACGCGCTGATGCGCCGCAAGCCGGAAGGCGGCGCCATCCACATCGAAGACATCCAGGACCAGGTTGAGCTGTCGCTGATGCGCTTTGGCGAGCACGATGTGGCCCGCGCCTACGTGCTGTACCGCGAACAACGCTCGCAAGAGCGCGCCGCCCGCGGAGAAGCGCTGACCAGCGTGCAGATCAACGTGCTGCGCAAGGACGGCCGCAAGCTGCCGCTGGACGTGGCCCGCCTGCGCGCCAACATCGAAGCCGCCAGCAAGAACCTGGCCGGCATCGACGTGGACGCCATCCTGGCCGAAACCCTGAAGAACATCTACGACGGCGTGCCGGAAGAAGAAGTGGGCAAGTCCGCCATCCTGGCCGCCCGCTCGATGATCGAACTGGACCCGGCCTACGATTACGTGACCGCGCGCCTGCTGATGGGCAACATCCGCCTGGAAATCCTCGGCGAAGCCGTGAGCCAGGACGAAATGGGCACGCAATACGCGCCCTACTTCGCCGACTACATCAAGAAGGGCATCGCCGCCGAGCTGCTGGACGAAAAGCTGGCCGAATACGACCTGAAAAAGCTGGGCGCGGCGCTGGACGCCGAACGCGACCTGCAATTCGGCTACCTGGGCCTGCAAACCCTGTACGACCGCTACTTCCTGCACGTGGACGGCACCCGCATCGAAATGCCGCAGGCCTTCTACATGCGCGTCGCCATGGGCCTGGCGCTGAACGAAGTGCACCGCGAAGACCGCGCCATCGAGTTCTACAAGGTGCTGTCCAGCTTCGACTTCATGTCGTCCACCCCGACGCTGTTCAACTCCGGCACCCGCCGCAGCCAGCTGTCCAGCTGCTACCTGACCACCATCGCCGATGACCTGGACGGCATCTACGAAGGCATCAAGGAAAACGCGCTGCTGTCCAAGTTCGCCGGCGGCCTGGGCAACGACTGGACCCCGGTGCGCGCCATGGGCTCGCACATCAAGGGCACCAACGGCAAATCGCAAGGCGTGGTTCCGTTCCTGAAAGTGGTGAACGACACCGCCGTGGCGGTGAACCAGGGCGGCAAGCGCAAGGGCGCCGTCTGCGCCTACCTGGAAACCTGGCACGCCGACATCGAGGAATTCCTCGAGCTGCGCAAGAACACCGGCGACGACCGCCGCCGCACCCACGACATGAACACCGCCAACTGGATTCCGGACCTGTTCATGAAGCGCGTGATGGAAGGCGGCGAGTGGAGCCTGTTCTCCCCGTCCGAAACCCCGGACCTGCACGACCTGTACGGCCAGGCTTTCGAAAAGGCCTACAACGCCTACGAAGCCAAGGCCGCGCGCGGCGAGCTGAAGGTGCACAAGCGCATCCCGGCGCTGAGCCTGTGGCGCAAGATGCTGACCATGCTGTTCGAAACCGGCCACCCATGGGTGACCTTCAAGGACCCGTGCAACATCCGCAGCCCGCAGCAGCACATGGGCGTGGTTCACAGCTCCAACCTGTGCACCGAGATCACGCTGAACACCAATGACGACGAAATCGCCGTCTGCAACCTGGGCTCCGTGAACCTGTCCGCGCACCTGAAGGCCGATGGCAGCATGGACGCCGACAAGCTGCAGCGCACCATCCGCACCGCGCTGCGCATGCTGGACAACGTGATCGACATCAACTTCTACCCGGTGAAGAAGGCGCGCAACTCCAACCTGAAGCACCGTCCGGTAGGCATGGGCGTGATGGGCTTCCAGGACTGCCTGCATATCAAGCGCGTGCCGTACGGCTCCAACGCCGCCGTGGAATTCGCCGACGAATCCATGGAAATGGTGGCCTACTTCGCTTACCTCGCCTCCACCGAGCTGGCGGAAGAGCGCGGCCGCTACCCGTCGTACAGCGGCAGCCTGTGGGACCGCGGCGTGCTCCCGCACGACAGCATCAGCCTGCTGGCGGCCGAGCGCGGCGGCTACCTGGAAGTGGACCGCACCGAGCGCATGGACTGGAACAAGCTGCGCGAGCGCATCAAGCAGCACGGCATGCGCAACAGCAACTGCCTGGCCATCGCCCCGACCGCGACCATCGCCAACATCATCGGCGTGTCCGCGTCCATCGAGCCGACATACCAAAACCTGTTCGTGAAGTCCAACCTGTCCGGCGAATTCACCGTCACCAACGAATACCTGGTGCGCGACCTAAAGGCCGCCGGCCTGTGGGACGAAGTGATGGTCGCCGACCTGAAGTACTTCGACGGCAGCCTGGGCCAGATCGACCGCGTGCCGGCCGAACTGAAAGCCATCTACGCCACCGCCTTCGAAGTGGACCCGAAATGGCTGGTGGAAGCGGCTTCCCGCCGCCAGAAGTGGATCGACCAGGCCCAGTCGCTGAACCTGTACATGGCCGGCGCTTCCGGCAAGAAACTGGACGAGCTGTACAAGCACGCCTGGCTGCGCGGCCTGAAGACCACCTACTACCTGCGCACCCTGGCCGCCACCAGCGCCGAGAAGTCCACCGGCCGTGGCGGCGAGCTGAACTCGGTGTCCAACCAGGTGCAGTCCGCGCCAGCAGCCGCGGTGGACAACACCCCGGCCACCGACGCCAAGTTCTGCAGCATCGACAACCCCGATTGCGAGAGCTGCCAGTAAGGCAGATCGAGCAAACGGAGGTTGCCGCGAAGCAACAACCCGGATCGGACCAGCAGCTTATCGCTGGTCCACAGGCCCGAAAGGCCAGCGAGAGCTGCCAGTAAGGCAGGTTTCGTAGGGTGGAACACCCCGCAAGGGGCGTTCCACCGAATGGGCAAAACCTTTCGCGAGGTTCCACCCAACCGGGAGGCGCAAGCCTCCCCATCCTCAAGCCGCTTGGCCTCCAGGCGGTTTCGGGATGCAAGCCCCGGCCCCGCGCGGATAGCGGCGGACTGGAAAAATGCCGTGCCCCGACGCAGAGACGAGACGAAAGCCCCGCAATGAGCCTGGAAGCATTTTTCGAGCAATACCGACAAGGCTATTCGCAGCTGGACGCAGATGCCGTGATGTCGCACTTCACCGTGCCCTTCACCGCCATCCACCACGGCGACCTGGCCTGCTGGCAAGACATGTATTCATTGCGCGCCACCACCTCGGCCCTGCTGGAGTGGTACAGCGCCCAGGGCTTCGCCGGCGCGGCATACCAAGTGGAAAGCCTGCTGCCGATGGGCAACGACGCGGCCAGCGCCACCCTGCTCTGGACTGTGGCGCGCAACGGCCAGCCGCCCTGGCGCTACCGCACCGGCTACCACCTGAAACGGACGGCCGGCCAATGGAAGATTTACGGCGTGGTGCAATACGACACCACGCCGGAACAGCAGACGATGGCCCAGCCGTCGTCACAGCCGCCAGTCGAAGCCGGCTGACGCGAAACGTGCCGGCCGGGTCCGGCTGGCACGGCAACAGGCAGCGCCATGGGAGGGTCAGATGCAGACATTTGAAAACATCGGCATTACCGGATTTTGCGAAGAAAAATCGCATAACCCGGACAAGCAGTTCCTGCTGTTCAACATGTACCTGCACCTGAGCGCCGCGCCGCCCAACGAGTGGAAAGACTTTTTCAGCGAATCCCGCCGCCTGCCCCGCGCCCAGCTGTGGCGCAAGGCCTGGATAGAAGGCGACACCCTGGTGGTGTACTGCCAGCCGGAAGAGCTGCAGCAGGAAATCGAAGAATTGAAGGAAGACCTGTCGGTGGCCAATCAGCAATACCGCCAATTGCAGGCGCTGCGCATCCAGCGCCGGCGGCTGCAGGAGCAAGTGGAGCAGGAAGAGGCCTGTGAACGCAGCCTGATCCGCCAACTGGCCCAGCAACTGCGCTTTTAGCCGCGGGAGACGCCATGAGCACCACCGCCTATTACCTGCTGCGCAAAAGCGTGAGCGGCCGCAGGCCCCTGGTGGCCGACGCCGGCGCCCACACCCTCAGCGTGCAGGCCGCCCCGCCGGACGAAACGCCGTCCGCGCCCGGCAGCATAGAAATCACCCGGCAAAGCCAGCTGCAGCCGGCCCAGGCCATGCAGGCCCAGGCCCCGCAGCCGGAAAAAGCCGTAAAATCCGCATAAGCAACCGCCGCGCCCCGCGCGGCAAAACCAATAATCAGGAGCACCCATGCTGAATTTCGAAGACGCCGTCCCCGCCCCGTCCGCCGCCCCCTCCTCCATGGACGCCCATGGCAACGGCCGCGTAAACGTGGTGGACAAGAAGGTGATCAACGGCACAACCGACGTCAACCAGCTGGTACCGTTCAAGCACAAATGGGCTTGGGAAAAGTACCTGGCGCAGTGCGCCAACCACTGGATGCCGCAGGAAGTGAACATGCAGCGCGACATCGAACAATGGAAAACCGGCCAGCTGACCGAAGACGAGATGCGCGTCGTCAAGCGCAACCTGGGCTTCTTCGTCACCGCCGACTCCCTGGCCGCCAACAACATCGTGCTGGGCACCTACCGCCAGATCACCAGCCCGGAATGCCGCCAGTTCCTGCTGCGCCAGGCCTTTGACGAAGCCATCCACACCCACGCCTACCAGTACATCGTGGAAAGCCTGGGCCTGGACGAAGGCGAAGTGTTCAACGCCTATCACGAAGTGAAGTCCATCCGCGACAAGGACGAATTCCTGATCCCGTTCATCGACGTGCTGTGCAACCCGGAATTCAAAACCGGCACCGTCGAAAACGACCAGAAGCTGCTGAAGTCCCTGATCGTGTTCGCCTGCATCATGGAAGGCCTGTTCTTCTACGTCGGCTTCGTGCAGATCCTGGCCCTGGGCCGCCAGAACAAGATGACCGGCGCCGCCGAGCAGTACCAGTACATCCTGCGCGACGAGTCCATGCACTGCAACTTCGGCATCGACCTGATCAACACCATCAAGCTGGAAAATCCGCTGCTCTGGACCGACAGCTTCAAGGCCGAGATCGTTGAGCTGTTCAAGCAAGCAGTGGAACTGGAATACGCCTACGCCGAAGACACCATGCCGCGCGGCGTGCTGGGTCTGAACGCCAGCATGTTCAAGGAATACCTGCGCTTCATCGCCAACCGCCGCATGCAGCAGATTGGCCTGGACCCGCTGTTCCCGGGCGTGAACAACCCCTTCCCGTGGATGAGCGAGATGATCGACTTGAAGAAGGAGAAGAACTTCTTTGAGACGCGGGTGACGGAATATCAGACTGGCGGGGCGTTGAGCTGGGATTGATCTTAATAAGCCAGCCTTGCTGGCTTATTTATCGTCTCGCAACATGCCATTGACACAACCAAATGCAATAATATTACATTTCGAATAAAGCAAAAGACTATGAATAATCTAATTGCCAAGCTCCATCAATGTGTTTTGAATGGTATGTTAGACCTATCAGTATTTGATGGCGAAGCCAATTTCAGAGAGCAGCTTATTGAATGTGAGGTTCTAGACTTCAAGCAGCAAGCTCCTGAAAGTGACTCTGAGTACGCGAAGACGATTAGAGATCTTATTGCTTTTCACAACTCTTACGGTGGATTCTTAGTATTCGGCGTATGCGAGATCAAAAAAGATAGAGAGTTCGAGGTGGTTGGGGTTCCAGAAAATAGTATAGACATTTCGAAATTAAGAGACATGGCTCATGAATATGCAAATGCCGAATTACGCATAAATCTAAGCTCAGCAACGTGGCATGAAAAAAATATTGAAATTATCTACATTGCCAAACGAACTCCAGGAGCCCCGCCTACAAAATTAAAGAAAAATGGTCCAGATGAAAAACCCAGAAAACCATGCTTTAAAAAAGATGAAGTTGTTTTTCGTCGGATACAATCCAACTCAATAGCAAATCATGCGGATGAGTTTGAATTTCTTTACTCTGACCGGACCCCACCCTCTCTAGACTTAAACAATTTTGGCTTTGATAAAAGAGAGCCTTTAGAGAATAATCTGCCAGACAGGTCATTAATCTGCACCCACTTAATTGGAAGGAGAGATGACCTTTCAAATCTATGGGCCTGGCTCAGTGATGATTTTTCAAGGGTTCGCCTAATAGCTGGGGAGGGCGGCCAAGGGAAGACAAGCTTGGCATATCATTTTGCAATGCAAGTTGCTAGCAATCGGATCAAGCCATTTGAGCGAGTTGTTTGGCTCTCAGCCAAAAAAAGGCAATTCTTAGCATTAAGTGATTCTTATAGAGAAAATCATTACATTGATTTCGATAACGCAAGCACTCTGTTTTCATCAATAGCGTTAGAGCATGGGGCAATTGATGCTGATTTAATAGATCTCTCTTTGCATGAATTACTCCAAACGGCACTTACTTGCTGTAGCACATTTCCTAGCTTCATCATTATTGACGATATAGATTCTTTAACGCCTGATGACCAACAACGCGCACTAGAAATGGGGATGCGGATACCGGGAAAGACAAAAATGCTAATTACAACCCGTGTAAATCTATCTTATTCTCCCGATAATGTCTTAGTACTAAGAGGCTTGGCAGGGCAAGAATTCAAAGAGTACATTAACACGACAAGGAAGAAGTTCGACCTCCCCGCAATAAAGGATTCAAAAATTGATCACCTCTTTGAAGTTACAAGTGGCTCACCCCTATTTACTGAGTCACTGTTAAGACTGGAAAGAAGAGGATTTACCATTGACCAAGCAATTAAACAATGGAGAGGTGAAAAGGGCTTAGAAGTCAGAAAGGCAGCACTGGAAAGAGAAATTAAGCACTTAAGTAGAGAGGCAAAGCGTACCTTATTTGTCATCACCCATTTCAAAAGTGCAAGCATTGTAGAGCTCACTCAGATCGTAGAATACACAGAGCAAACACTCGGAGATGCCATTCAAGAATTAAAAGGACTATTCCTGGTGAGTGCACCCTCAATTGGTCGAGAGGCACGATACACCGTTGATTCCAATATTGGCGCATTAGTAAATGAAATATCAACCTCTTTAGAGATTGATCACTCAGCACTTCTTGATGCGATAAAGCGATCAGGAAGAGATGCCATTGGATTAAGCCTTCAGAAAAGATCTGGAATTGTAGGCCAGGCTATTTCGCAAGCCATTGCTTTTCAACAAAATGGCGATCACCAAGCTGCGCTTATGACAGTAACAGAGGCTGCAAGGAAGATTAAACCTAATGCCGACCTTCTGCTAGCCATTGGTAGGTTTGGCTTAAAAATACCAAGCCCAGACTTAGAAAAAGCAAGCAGATCTTTTCATGAGGCATATGATTTAGGCCAACGCAAACCATTGTTATTTACTCTGTGGTTTGAGACTGAATTGGCTCGTGGAAATTTCGCAAAATCACTAGAGATAGCTGAGAATGCTATTGATAGAGATGCTGATGAAAAATATAGATGGTACGAAAGAAAAGCACAAGTTCATATTGCACTAGCCACAAGATCTGCGACAAGAACTAGTCCAGAAACAGCCATACGCGAAATTCAACTTGCAATAAAATCCCTAACAAATGCAAAAACCAATTGCAGCAACAACATAAAAAAATCCAATATTGACAATTTAATAAAGCAGGCGCAATCCATAAAGATCGAGTTAAGCAACTCAAATATATCAAAACATTAGCAAGGCAACCATACACCCAATAACGTATATTCCGACAACCATGCAGCATTGCGGTTACGTTTAGACTGAGGAGCTCAACGCTTATCACTCACCGCGCACACCAAATATCACTCATTACACGTCGCGGTGGAAGGCCTCTGCGACGCTTCCGCCCTGCTGCATCTGTCGCGTAGGGTGAAAGCCCCAGCCTTATCGGGGCGTTCCGCGAATCATGCAGGCACGGTGGCCAGGTTGAACGTGTGAAGCCCGGCGTTTATCACTCGACAAGATCAAAGGGTGAGCTTGTGGATTCGATAAGCGTAATTGAAAACGAAACTTCGCGGGTCTCGCCCCGCCGGCGAGGTTCTTTCTTTTGCTTCGCCAAAAGAAAGAACCCAAAGAAAAGGCGACCCGGGGCGCTTCGAAACCCCGTTCAAAATGACGCGCCCCAGGCGCTGCCGAACTCGCACCGCGCTAACGTCGCGTCGCTCGAACAGGCGGCAGCTTAAAACCTGGGGCGCATCATTTTGAACGGCTCGCGCCACGAGATATGGGTACGCCGCATATTTCTTAATCTCATTAAAAACTCTAATATATGTAAATATTCCACAATAAAATTATGAAAACGACAACAAATGAATATGCAAAAAATTGGCCTTTGTACTTAACAATCTCAGTTATTGTAATTCTTGCCGCCCCATACGTTCCATTTGTTTTACTGGCTGTTCACACATACTACAAATGGGATTTAATTGCAGAAAATCTTACCTTACTCAAAGCGAAGTTAAAGCAGGCTATACAGCCCATTAATGAAGCACAAAATAGACCAGGAAATATATATCTGCTAATTGTTTTCATAATTGGAATGTGGGCAATTAATGCCTCCAGTAGCGTCGACTACTTCTCAAAACTTATCGTATTCTTCTTTACCACAGTTACGTTTCTTACATTTTTAATATACTGGACACTTAAGTTTGGCACTCTCAAAAACATTGTATCGAGCCATGCGTTCAGCATATTCTTTTTTTCCATCTCTGCTGCAATGGTATGGAATGCAAAATCAGAAGTATCATCCCTACTCAACAGCGCATTTGGAATCGACCCAAGCAATTTCCCCCTTGCCTTATCTGCAGGAATATTCTTAAGATATGCAGGCTACCTATCAATCCCCGTTCTTCTTTATGCGTTTTTCCTTGAAGTTGCCTTGTTCTTATTTATATTTAATTCTGAACCAAGCTCAAAAGAGTGGAAAGCCATAGCATTATTCTTCTTGAAATTTATATCATCCATAGCACTCTTTTCTATTGCATATGCATCATACACAAGCATGGAGAGATTTGGCTTATCAAAAGAGTCAAACGAAATAATTTTAAAAATTGCTTATGACAAAGACTTTTCAAGTCGATTTGACTATTGCGCATTGGAAAACAAACCCAAAGACTCTGGTGCTATTTTCATATCAAGCCTGCAAAGCCGCGCACTAATAATTAGCAGATCTGATTTTAATAAAGCAATACAAAACCATTACCACACAAAATCTCAAGTTTCCGATATTTTAATACCAGGGAGAATAGTTCCCTGTAAATAAGTAGCAACCTGTCCATTCGTACTAGGTTAGTTGCCACCAAGCGGCATATCTATTAGATTGGCCATCGGTGCTCAACACACCTCCGTTAGCGGTGGCCCACGCCCGAAAGCCGTGGTTGTTCAACACGCCCTTGCATTGCATCCCACTCGCACCCTTGCGCTCGCAATGCTTGGTCGGGCAAAGCCGTTTGGAGACATCGCTATGGATGCTCGTCTTATCGTTTCTATCTCCCCTCCCCTTATTCGCTCTCCCCGCCACTTGCCACGCACTTTGTTGCGCCTGCGCGCCGCGTATCGGCTTGCGTTTTTGGCGACGCGGTTTGCGCGTTTTATTGGGGAGGCTCGGCCATGAGCGCTGCTATCGATCAGCAGGTGAATGCGCCGCTGCGGCTGGATTTCGCCAAGGGTTTGGCCATGCGGGTGGTGCGGCGGCCGGAGGGGTTTTGGCTGGTGGCCGCGGAGGTGGCGGCGTCCATGAGGCTGGAGGTGAAGGATTTGCTGAAGGCTTTGGGCGAGCCGCTGGGGCGGCCCTTGCGGCTGGCGGATGAGGCGGAGCCGGTGTTGTGCTTGTCCGAAGGCGAGCTGGACGAGGTGTTCCGCTGCATCAAGAAACCCGGCGCGCGGCGGCTGCGGCGCTGGTGGCTGGAGGAAACCCGCCCGGCCTTGCTGCATGAGGCCGGCACGGCCAGTACGGCGGACACCTTGCATCTGGCGCTGGCCCTCGCCGCGGAGGCGGCGCAGCAGGTCAGCCGCGCGGTGATGGAGGCGGTGCTGCGCGAGCCTGGCACTTGGCAGCATTCGCGCTGGGTGGTGGCGCTGGACTACGCGCCCAATAACAAGCAGCGCTGGCCGCACGGCAGGCTGATCGGCCTAAACAGCAGCGTCTCCACGCTAAGCGGCATGGCAGAGCTGATCGCCCCGCCCGGCAAGATGCCGGCCACCAGCGCAGAGCTGCTCAAGCTGGCCACTGCCTGCCAGCTGCGTTTGTCGGAGCGGATAGACAAGTTCGCCAGCTAAGCGCGCATCTCAATAAGAAACACCGCTTCAGCGTCGCGAAGCGGTGTTTTCATTTTATGCGGGGCGCCAGCGCAAGCATCAGCTATTGGCCTGGTAAGCCTTCAACACTTCCAGGCCACGACTTTCGGCGCGCACCTGGGTCAGGGTTCCAAACGCCTTGCTGCTGTCTATCAGGCTTTGGGTACCGGCCAGCAAATCAAACCGCTCCGCTTGCGGCGCGCCTTGCTGTTCGTTAAATAAGCGGAGATAAACCGCAGGCACAATGCTCTGGAACTCTTCCGAACTCAACTTTCCCGTATTGGCCAAGCCTGACAACACATCATAAGCCTCTCCCGTCGTAATGCTTTTCAGGTTGAGATGCTCAGATGGCGCCGCCACCGCGGGAAAATTACTTTTAGGCTTTGCAGCATCCAGTAGCTGGGAGAAACTGGGTGTAGCCCCGCGTTCAAAAATGGGCCTAGTCACTATCGTTTCTTGCTTTGAAATTGCGGATAACAGCATTTTTCCTCCTTTGCGCATGATGCTCGATAAAGCTTCAGTTAGTACCACAAGCTTGCCACATACTCTTTGGTATGCGCTATTGTACGATCTCCTTTAATTACTCCCATCATAGGCAAGCAGCCGGAAAACTGCTGAAAGCGCCATCCACAGCACGCCCATGGCCGGCAAGAAATACATCGCGGCCATCTGCAAGAAAATGATGAAATACAGCCACTCTCCATCCGTTGCGCGCCAACACCAAACTATGGCAATCACCCAATAAAGCGCTGCCACGATCAAAAACCTTTTCCCTTCACTTATCTTTGTTATCCGTATCTCGCCAAGCCCGTCCTATGGATATTCATCTCTGCCTATCAGTCATGCCCTGCGTCTATGACGCGGAATCGGCAAAAGCTGACGGAACGAACGGCTCAAACCACGTCCTCAGCCAACCGCGCCCGCAACATGGACAGCACCCGCCGCAGCACGGCGATTTCTTCCAGGCCCATGCCCTCGGCCAGCCGGTTGATCCACGGCGCTTGCAGCTGCATCGCGGCGTTGTAAGCCTCCCGCCCCAGATCGGTCAGCACAATCAGCGAGGCGCGGCGATGGTGGGGGTTGTCGGCAAACGCCACCCAGCCTTCTTTCGCCAGATCATTGACGATGCGCTGCACGTTCTGGCGATTGCCGCCCATGTCGCGCGCCAGCCATGCCACCGGCTGCGGGCGCTCAGCCGCGACTATCGTGCCCAGCACCTGCCAGCGGGCGCTGGTGAGGCCCAGCGGCGCCACCAGCCTGTCGCCCTGCGCCAGCAAGCCGTTGTTTACCCTGAACAAATCCAGCACCACATCCGTCAACGCCGCGCCGGCGGCCGTTCTTTCGTTTTGCTGTTGCATTTCCCCCACCTTGCAAACAGACAACAAAATGTCTTTTTGACATCATGATGTCAATGTGAAAACATGAACCATGTTAGCCGATGCCGCGCTTGTTGTCTGCACGCGCGGCCGCGCCGCCGTTTCGTTTCATTCGCAGCAAGGATTCAAGCATGAACAAATCTCTTCTTCACGCCGCCGCCGCCACGGTCGCCGCCATGGCCATTGCCGTTTTCTGGAGCGCCACCGTCGTCTCCGAGCTGTTTCTAAACCATGGCGACATCGCCGCCGTCAAACATGCCATCGCCTGCATCGGCGTGCCGATATTGTTAACAGCCATGGCGTTGACGGGCGCCAGCGGGGCCATGCTGGCCAAGGGGCGCAAAGGCAAACTGGTGGAGAGCAAAAAGAAGCGGATGCCGCTCATCGCCATGAACGGCCTGTTGATCATGATCCCCTGCGCGCTGTTTCTAAACCTGCGCGCGCAAGCCGGCGTTTTCGACTCGGCGTTCTACGCGGTCCAGGCGCTGGAGCTGGCAGTGGGGCTGGCGCAGTTGACGATGATGGGGAAAAACTTCCGCGACGGCCTAAAGCTGGCCGGCAAACTGCGCGCTCGTCCGCAAGCGGCCTGAGTCCCGCAGGCACGACGCAAACCTTGGGAACAAGAAATGGCATGGCTCAGCCAGCACGGCCGGAGCAGGCGGCGGACGAAGCGCGGGCGCCTCTCTTGACCGCCCGCTCGGCGAGACTGGCAAGCGGAGTGCCGCTTCAGTTCTCAGGCGCGGCATTGCTTGCCAAGCCAGGAAAGATGCCTGTCACCAGCAACGCTGGCACAGCGGACTGACAGCATGGCGGAGTGACGCGCTCCGGTGAGCTCATCCCGTTCAGACTCGGCCGTTACGGTCGGCCTGACGCTTGCTTGGCGTTCAGTATTTGCGTGAATACCTGGTCCCAGGAAGGCGCAACCGCATTGTTCGAACTATACGACCAGCCATTCAACCCGCCCGGAGCGACATTTAGCGCCGACAAGGCGTCCCTCAGCTGAGCGGGGCTGACATAGCCGGAACTGCACTCAACCGGCGGCGGCGCCATCGCCACGGTAACCGCAACCTGACGAGCGCTGGTGCTGGCGCCCGCCACCATTGGCCAGTCGTTTAGCAAAACGGCCAAGGTATTTTCCACCGCCTGCGGCGAAGCGAAATCGCTCTGGTTGTATATCTGCACATTCAACCAACTCACCGCCTCGCCGGAAAGTTGCATCATCTTGCTGTACAAGCCATTGGGGTTGGCGCTCACCTCGCCAACGCCCCAGTCGCCTATCAGCAGATAGGGGGTTTGCGGCGCATGCGTCAACAGCGTGCCCAATGGAAGATCCCGGCGCAACGCCAGATTGAGGTTGGCCAGGCGGGTGGCCCAAAAATCGCTTTGCACGCCGCCGCTGTAAGAAGCGAAATTCTCAAGATCAAGATCAATGCCATGGAAACCCTGGCCGTAATCGGTTGGATACGGAGCGCCCGACAGTGAGTACACGGTTATCGGCCCACCCTGCAAAATCTGTCGAATCGCGGACAGAAACGGGGCATAACCTGCCTGACAGATCTCGGTGGACTCAGGGGATAGGAACAGGAACTCCAACGTCTCCGGCAGCACCGCCCCGCCGCCTATCGAGAACAATACTTTCTTGTTGCTGCAGTGCAGACGATCGATCCAGCCATCCGGCTGCCAATCCGCCATCGGGCCATCGACGCAGGCTTGGCCATTGGCAAAGCTGACGAAGGTGGCAATAACCGTATTGAATTCCGAATCGCACAATTGATCGATATCGCTTTTCGGGCTCGCCTTCAGGTATACCGCCTTGATCTCTTGGTCCATGATCTGCTCTTGACGAAATTATCAAAAATGAGCGCGCCACCCTGCCGAATAAGCCGAAAAACCTGCCGCTCGCTTTGAATAACGATCAGGACTGGAATGCGTGAATGCCTGCTGAGTCGGCAAGCGCCAGCTCAACACGCATCAGGATGGGATAAAAAAGCGACGATGCCGTCAGAGCCGCCATTCAAAATAAATGACCTGCGCATCAAGCTTGTACTGGTTAGAGTTATTTCGCGCCTCGCGGGATGCGCCCTTCCTCCTCCATCCAATCAAGCAGAAAACGGCATCGCCCGCATGCTGCTAGAATACAGTGACGCTTGAGCTGTAGATGCCTCTCACTGACTTCCACCAAGAGATGGAGCAAATGATGACCACCTTCACCGCCTCACGCGACATCCCCGCCAGCCGGGAGCAAATATTCGCCGCCATCAGTTCTCCAGAGCGGCTGGCGCGCTGGTGGGGCCCCGCCGGCTTCAGCAACACCTTCGATGTATGCGAATTCCAGACTGGCGGGCGCTGGTCGTTCACCATGCATGGTCCGGATGGCAAAAACTATCCCAATGAAAGCGTGTTCGCCGAGGTGGCGGAACCGGAGAAAGTCGTGGTGGAGCATGTCTCCAGCCCCGCGTTCCGCCTGACGATTGCGCTGGAAACCCGGCTGGGCTCCACCCGGGTGATCTGGTCACAACTATTTGAAGACGCCGGCCAGGCCGAGCGCTTGGCCTCCATCGTCATTCCCGCCAACGAACAAAACCTGAAGCGGCTGGAGGCCGAGGTGTTGCACCCCTGAGCGACTGACCGCAGGCTTTTGAAAGCCTGGCGCGAAGAACCTGTTCAAAGTCTCTGCCGGCAACGGCCATTTGCTGCCGGCCACTGGCTGCCGAAAACCGACTCACAGCCACCGGGGAGCGGGTTAAAACAAGTGGGCGGAGGCTGATCGGACATGACCTCCGGCGTCCGCCCTCCCGTACTCCGGCCAGATATTGCCTGCCCGCACTCGCCATCAGACATGCCGCAGCGCCCATTTCCCGCCCGCCTCCAGCCGCGTCGGGATGACGTGGCGGTCTTGCCCGATCAGCACGCAAAACAAGTCGCGGGCGAATGTCCGGTTGCCAAAGAACCAGGAATGGCTCTGCTCGCCTACAAACGGCGGCGTGCGCGTCTGATCCGTCGCCGCGATGATGCTGCCCGGCGCGGCCAATTGCTGGTAGTAAGCGGTGCAATCCACATTGATCGCCTTTCGCGGCGCGTCCGCCGGCAAACCCTCCCGCCCCACTCTGGGGGCCAGGCCTACGCGCTTCACGTTGGACAGATCCAGCGCCATGTCGTGATGGTTGAAATAGTTGGTGAGCTGCACGCAATGGCGATAGACAGACTCGGCGCCGCCGCTGTTTTGGGACATGGAGGCGGCCGAAACGTCGCCCGCGGCGAAGACCACCTGGCTCACCAGCCAGGCCATGTTCTGGAAGTGGTTGTCGTCCGCGTCGTCAAACGCCTCCCGGATCACCAGCGCGCCGGTTGAATGCCCAAGCACATGGACATTGATCGCGCAATCCGGGCTTTGCTGCGCGGACAGGTAGGCGATGCCGTCCGAAACCAGGCGCAAGGCCGACTGCTTGGCATTGCATCGGTCCGGCAGATAGGCCAGCGCCTTGTTGCCGCTGGGCCAATCGAAAGACACCAGCGCGCCTTTGAATCCCCAATGCTCCAGATCGCCGCGCAGGCGGCGGTGGCGGTCCATGACATCGGCCGCGTCCATATTGTAGCCATGCACCACGAACAACACGTCGCCCCTGGGCTCGTCATCGTTATTGCTCCACATGGCATCCTGTCTGACCCTATCAAACCAGGCAGCCGCGGGAATCGCCTGCGCAGGCGCGGGGCTTTGCCCGTCCGGCACCAGCAGAAATCTCGTCTCTCCCACGCTGGCGGTAAAGGCATCGCCGTCAACCGCCCGCACCGACATGACGTAATCGCTCACTGTCCGCTCCCTCGCGGCGCCTCAGGCTCGCGCCGCAAAATGACAAAAGAATGAACATATTGTCCCAAACCCCTTATCTTCTGTCATCCGCATTCCCCGCCTCTCCGCGTGATTTTACAAAACGCCGACATAAGCAAGCAGCGCCGTCGGCAATGCCATTCAGCGCGGCTTTATGGGTGGTTCATATCAACGCAGCGCCGAAACGATAAACCGGCTGAAAAACCAGCGCCGCATAAGCGCGCATGGTTTTCGTTCTTCAAACTCTTTCAGATTCCCCGCCGACGTTTTAATGCTGCATTGCTGCGTATTAGTACCGATTGAATTTCCGGCGCGGCGAAATTTATAAACAAGATGTCGTGAAAAGAGAATGCCCGGCAAGCTTGGCCATTCATAGAACAACAAGAGGGGTCAAATACAAATGAGTCGCATATCCATTTTTGTCATATGGCGGCATCCTCTTCATTCAGCCTCATCCACACCGCGCCGCCCTGGCCGAATCAGTCCGTAAAAATCAATACTCGCCCGCGCCATGCCCGCCAGGACCACGTCTGGCGCTTCCAACGCAGGCATGCCGCCATCCACGCATCTGGAGGGAAAAGCCAATGAACGAGCCCCTGCCTTTGTTTTTGGATATTTCATCTCATCTCACCGGCTTCAGCGTGACGGAGTTGGAAGCCACCGGCATGTCCGGCGTCTATTGGGACACCGTCCAATACCAGAACGCGCCGACAACACTCGACAGTTTCCTGAACTGCTCCAGGCAAATCCTGAAAGACGGCCGCGGCAATGAAGACGAGATCCACCAGATGATCGCCTCGCAGCTGTTTCCCACCGCCAAGTTCGATGGGCTGGCGCAGAACATCATCAATCTCTGGTACTTCGGCCAATGGCCGCCGGCCAACCAGAACCTCAGCCTGGCCATGCAGCACAACGTCAGCCCCGAGGCCTATGTTCAGGGCCTGGTGTGGAACGCGGCGCAAACCCATCCGCCCGGCGCCAAGCAACCCGGCTTCGGCTCCTGGGCGGAAAAACCGCTCGGCGCCGGTTGAACGGCGCGATCAAGACCACCATCAAGCGAGCACACCATGAGCGATCAACATTTCGATGTCGTCATCGTCGGTACGGGCATTGCCGGAGCCGTGCTGGCCAAGAATCTCACCCGGGCAGGCAAGCGGGTGCTGATGCTGGAGGCCGGGCTGAAAGCCGGACTGGAGCTGGATGCCGAAGCCGCCTTCGCCAATTACCAGTCCTATCTGGACACCTTCCATTACAAAGCCGCCCCGGCCACCAACGGCCCTTATCCCGCGCTGGAGGACGCGCCGGCGCCCAATGTGCTGGACATCACGCTGGACATCCCGGCGGAACAGCCTGGTTATCTGGTGCAAATGGGGCCGCAGGCCTTCGGCAGCGACTGCCTGCGCACGCCAGGCGGCACCACGCTGCACTGGTTGGGCAATGTGCCGCGCATGCTGCCCAACGATTTCCGCATGCGCACCCTGTATGGCCGCGCGGTGGACTGGCCGATCAGCTATGACGACCTCAAGCCCTATTACGAGCTGGCCGAGCTGGAGATAGGCGTGTCCGGCGACGTGGCCGCCCAAGTGGGCCCGGACATGAGCCGCGCCAATTACGGCGAGCGCTATGTGTTCCCGATGCACGCGATCCCGCAGTCCTATCAGGATTTGGCGTGGATCAGGAACGCGGACGGCGCCAAGGTCAGCGTCGACGGGGTGGATTACCAGGTAAGCTTTGTCAGCATGCCGCAGGGCCGCAATTCCAACCCCAATCCTGCATACGGCCAGGGGTCCATCCAGTGGTCGCCGGCGACGCAGCGCTTCGTCATCGAGAAAACCCGCGGCGTGTACCAGGTGGTCGGCTCGACATGGTCCCCCTACACCGGCGAACGCTGCGAGGGCAACGCCAGCTGCGTGCCGCTCTGTCCGGTCCAGGCCAAGTACAACGCGCTGAAAACCTTGAAACAGGCCGACATGAACCGGCTTGTCGTCATCACCCAGGCGGTGGCGTCCAAAGTATTGGTCGACCCCGCCACCAAGCAGGTGACCGGCATCGAGTACAAGCATTACCGCCACCCGGACGTCGGAGACTACGCCACGCATACCGCGCATGGCGCGCTGTACGTGCTGGCGGCCAACGCGCTGGAAAACGCCAAGCTGCTGTTGATGTCCGGCGTCGCCAACTCCAGCGATCAGGTGGGCCGCAACCTGATGGACCACCTGGTCATGCTGACCTGGGGCCTGTTCAAGCACGAGAAGGTCTATCCCTACCGCGGACCAGGCTGTACCACCTACATCCCCACCTTCCGCGACGGCGCCTTCCGCAGCGATTTCGCGGCCTGGATCTCGCCGGTGGACAACTGGGGCTGGTCGTGGCCGACCAACGCGCCGGGCAGCGATGTGAGCCAGGGCATGAAGGAAGGCCTGTTCGGCAAGGAGCTGCGCGCCTATCTGGCGGACCGCGTGCCGCGCCAGGCGCTGCTGCACTTCGAGTGCGAGCAGCTGCCGTCGCCGGACAACCGGATCACGATAGACGCTCGCTTCAAGGACAAGCTGGGCAATCCCAGGCCGGTCATCCACTACAGCGTCTCGGACTACGAGCGCAAAGCCTTCGCCGCCGCCAAGCAGGCGTCCGACCAGATCTTCGCCCAGGCGCAAATCCACGACTTCACCCAATACCAGGCGAACCAGCCGGACTCGGTGCAATGGGAAGGCGTATGGTACGAATTCTGGGGCGCCGGCCACATCGTCGGCACCCACCGCATGGGCAGCGACGCGGCCGCCTCGGTGGTGAAGCCCACACAGCAAACCTGGGACCACGACAATCTATACCTGGTCGGCTGCGGCAACATGCCCACTCTCGGCACCTCCAATCCCACCCTCACCCTGACCGCGCTCGCCTTCATGGCCGCGGAGAACATCATCAGGCAGCTGGACTCGCCGGCCTGCCAAGGAGGAAGCCATGAATAACAGCTACGCGACGCAAACCTCCCGCGGCCGCCTCCGCCAGCGCCTGATCCGGCCGCTGGAGCCGGCGCTGCAAGCGCTGCTGCTCGCGCCCGCGCCGGAAGGCTTCCGCATCGGCGGCACCATCAAAACCATCGAGCAGCTGCGCGAGCATCTGCAAACCGCCATCGAGCTGGAGCATTCCACCATCCCCGTCTACCTGACCACGCTGTACACGCTGGACGAGCGCAAAAACCAGTTCGCCTACCAGGCCATCCAGGGCGTGGCGATGGAAGAGATGCTGCACATGATCCAAGTGTGCAACATCCTGAACGCGGTGGGAGGCAGCCCAGCCATCAACAAGCCGGACTTCATCCCGGAATATCCGACGCCGCTGCCGCACAGCGACGACGCCTTCCTGGTGTCGCTGCAGAAATTCTCGCCCGACGCCATCGACACCTTCCTGAAGATAGAAATGCCCGCCGGCAAGTGCGCGCCTCCGGAAGCCAACCACTACGCCACCATCGGCCAGTTCTACCACGCGATCCGGATCGCGCTGGTGGAGCTGGACGCGCACAACCGGCTGCACGGCGGCCCCGGCATTTTCACCGGCGATCCCGCCCGCCAGGTGCTGCCCGAACATTACTACGGCGGCGGCGGCAAACTGCTGCCGGTGCATGAGTTGCAGGACGCCTTGCTGGGCATAGAAGAAATCGTCGGCCAGGGCGAAGGGGTGGATGGCACCATCATCGACACCGACAGCGTTCTGTTCGGCCAGGACGTGGAATACGCCCATTACTTCCGCTTCAATGAGGTCAAATATGGCCGGCGCTACCGGCCCGACGACAATGCCAAATACCCGCCCACCGGGCCGGCGGTGGAGGTGGACTGGCAAGCGGCGGCGGACATGGCGCCCAACCCCAAGATGGCCGACTATCCGGAGGGTTCGCCGGTATGGAAGCAAACCCGGGAGTTCAATCGCATCTACACCAGCCTGCTCGACCAATTGCACATCGCCTGCAACGGCCAGCCGGCCAGCCTGTCCGGGGCCATCCCCATCATGTACCAACTGAAATACCAGGCCCAGGCGCTGCTGAACCTGCCCAACGGCCGCGGCGGGCGCGCCGGGCCCAGCTTTGAATACATCGCCTAGGCCTTGCCTCGACGGCACGCCGGAATGGGCGCCGCCGGGGCAAGGCTCCAGCGCCTACCAGATCATGGCGGAATGAACTCAGTAGTAACCGCAAGAATGCCGAATCCATCTTTTAGGGCAGGGCCTTCCTGCTCTTCCTGATCTACTGTTGATTGGTCATTGACGCGGGAAACCGGCTCGACGCCGGAGGGCGGCCCCCCTTACCCAGGCCTCGCAGAGCCATTTCTGCCCGGATTTGCCGCCGCTTCCCGCCATAGGCGCAACGCAGCGTTCCGCATCAACGAAATCCACGTCAACCGCAGGCCTTCTGGAGATAACCGTGGCCCCCTTTCCTACACCCGTCACCCAAGTCCGCGTCTACCCCTACATCCCGGATGCGCCCATCATCGTGCCTCCGGTCTTCACCGGCGGAGCCGGCACCTACTCGGTAGGCACGCTGACGACGAACATTTTCTACAATCTCGACCTCACCTCCGGAGAAGCCGAAAACGGCGGCCCCCACGCGGGCAACAAGTATTACGCCGTGTGCAAAGACGCCTCCGGCAAGGAATTCACCACGCCGTGGATGACCTGCCTGAAGGCCGGCCCGCAGCCCCAGTTCGGACGCACCACCCATCTGGGCCATCCCGTGCATCAGACCGGAACCGACGCCGGTTCCGACGCGGCGGTCGCCAGTCCCGACATCGCCTATCAGATCCACCTGTCCAATGTCTCGGTGAATGCCTACGTGCCGCCGACCGAACCGCTGGAGATCCCGCTGATCGAAGGCGGCAAGGGCATCGCCACGTTCGCCGGCCTGCTGCCGGGAGGCTCGTGGTCGGTCAGCGTCGCCGGCGGCGAACGCGTGAATCCGCTGCACCCAGGCATGACCGCCACCATCAGCGGCACCAACGTCGCCACCGGCAAGCCGTTCCACATCCCGGCCGTCTTCATCACCAAGGAAGCCGGCGACCCGGCGATCTTCGTGCAGCTGCGCCATCCGCGCGAAAGCTGATCTCGGTCTCCCCGGCCGTTCAAGCCTGAAACCGGCGGCCGCATCCGTCACAAGATGCGGCCGCCGGTTTTATCCAAATCTGCTTTTCAGCCGCAGTTTTCAGCCCGTCCCCCGCCTCGCTACCCGACGCTGACGAAAATCCCCCCGCGCCGGAGCAACTTGCGCTACGCTACGCGCCTTGTGCCGAAACGCGCGCCGTCGCCGCGCGGGCCGCAACCGTATTCAGAAGCAGCGCATGCGTATCCAGGAATTTCATCAAGCCCTCGCCGGCATCGGCGCCCGCCCCTGCCATATCGGCCGCATCAACCGCGCCTGGCTCAAGGGGCAGCCCTTGGACGCCGGCACCCGCCATCAGAAAAGCGAAGACTACTTCCCGCTGTCCGTGCGCGACGGCCTGCCTCCCATCGCCTCCCAGATGGAGGCATTGGCCCGCATCCACTCGCGACACACTGCGGACGATGGCTCTCTGCGGCTGCTGGTGGAGTTGAGCGATGGCCAGATGGTGGAGAGCGTGCTGCTGCCCCGCGATGGCTTGTGCGTGTCCAGCCAGGTGGGTTGCGCGGTGGGCTGCACCTTCTGCATGACCGGAAGAAGCGGCCTGCTCCGCCAGCTGGGCAGCGCGGAGATCGCCGCGCAGGTGGCGCTGGCGCGGCGCATCCGTCCGGTGAAGAAAGTGGTGTTCATGGGCATGGGCGAGCCGGCCCACAATATGGAAAACGTGCTGGAAGCCATTCAATGGCTGGGCACCGACGGCAATATCGGCCACAAGAACCTGGTGTTTTCCACCGTGGGCGATCCGCGCGTGTTCGAACGCCTGCCCCAGTTGCAGGTGAAGCCGGCGTTGGCGCTGTCGTTGCACACCACCCGCGCCGATCTGCGCGAACAGCTGCTGCCGCGCGCGCCGCGCATCGCACCGGCCGAACTGGTGGAGCTGGGCGAGGCCTATGCCCGCAGCTCGGGCTATCCCATCCAATACCAGTGGACGCTGCTGGCCGGCGTCAACGACAGCCAGGAAGAGATGGGCGCCGCCTCGCGCCTGCTCAAGGGCAAGTACGGTGTGCTCAATATCATTCCCTACAACAGCGTGGAGGGCGACGATTACCAGCGCCCCAGCGACGAACGCATCGCCCAGTTCAAACGCTATCTGCACGACAACGGCGTGTTGACCAAGGTGCGCGACTCGGCCGGCCAGGACGTGGACGGCGGCTGCGGCCAACTGCGCGCGCGGGCCACCGGCGTCATCGATACCGGCCGGCTGCGAAAACGCCGCGGCCAATGAAAAACGCCTGCGCCCGGAATGCCAATCCGGACACAGGCGCTGTTGCGGCAAATCCATCCCTTCCGGGGCTGATTACCTGAGCGGCGAAGCTGCCGACGGCGCGGCCTGCGGCTTGCTCACGCTGATGCGCAGATTCTTCACCTTGCCCGGCACATCTTTCAGATCTCCGCTCACCACGCGGTACTGGATCCCGCCCGCGGCCGCCGCGCCCAGGCTGGCCGAACGCGCGGTCTGCGCCTGGGCAGACAGCGGCTCCACCGGACCCGCCGTGATGGTGTAGGCGGTGGAATCCACCGCGCTGAACACGCCGGTGAACTGCTGCTTGAACTTGCGCTTGGAAATCGAGCCGATGTAGTACTCGATGGTGCTGCGCGTGTACTGGTTCACCGCCCACGGCCAATCCCATTTCGACGTCGCCGGGTTCAGGTATTGCGAAAGCAAATCCTGCGCGCCGTTCAGGCCGTCCTTGCCGCCGAACTTGCTCAAATAGAACGGACGGTTGGACGGATGGCCGTTCAGCGCGTTGTCGCTGTAGCGCAGGAAGTTGTACAGCTCCGCCTCGTAAGTCAGGAACATCTTGGAGGTATAGGGAATGTTGGCTTTCTGCTCGAACAGCGTCAGCGTGATCAGCCGCTTGCTCTTGGGCGGCAGCACCGCCCGGTATTCGGCGGTTTGCGAAGTGGTGCTGCTGGTGCCGTTGGTGGTGGTCCAGTCCGCCCCGGAAGCGATCTCCACAGCCACCGAGGTCTCGGCCCCGCCGATCAGCGGCAAGCCGCCCGTCCACTTGTTGGTCATCGTCACCTTGCCACTGACGCTGATCTTGTCCGCTTTGGACCAACTGACCGTGGAGTCGTACTTGATATTGGCCACGCCGGTGTCGGATTGGTCGCTGTGATTTTCCAACACCACCGTCACCACTTTCAGCGGTTTCTTGTTGTACAGCTCCGGCGAGCCCAGCTTCATGTCGTCCGGCTCCATCATCCATTGGATGTTGGAAAAAGCCATGCGAAAACGCTTGTCGGCCCAATACCCGCCCGGCCCTTTCGGATCGTACTTGGCGTTCATCATGTAGCGGTATTTATTGTCCGGCATCGACAGATTGTCCAGCATGGTGTCGATGCGCCGGTATTCAAACTCCTTGCCCACGGCGGTATTGCCGTTGGTATTTCCGCCTACCCAGCCATAGCCGAGATAATGCGCCAATGACGCCCATGGTTTGAAAAATGCGTCCGACGTCACGATTTTCTGGATGGTGGACTCATTGTCCGGTGACATCTCCGTATACACCACGTCGCTGAATTGTGGCACGGTATCCGCCGCCCATGCCTGCTGTTGGCAAGCGATAAGCAATATTGAAGCGGGAAGCGTGGCTTTTATCAATTTCATGTTTTATTTCCTGCGTAAGAAATGAATCAATGCAAGCGCCGGCCATCCTATCTGCCACGGGAATACTCCGGCCTTTACACCACTGCCATGCAGAGCAAATACTTTACTTTGCATGAAGAATCCTAATTAGCGCCGGATATCCATCGCAATATTTCTTAACGCCGTATTTGTAAACATTTACCAGTTTTTATTTACATATTGCAAAAAAGAAAAATACTAAGTAAAAATGCTTATGTCCTGGCGCTAGCTGTGGCGGGTTTAAAAACACTGAAAATCAATAATCATCTAGTCACGCCTCGATGCATTGCGCCGCACAAAATCCATCCTTTAGAACAGGTGCCGCATTCGCCACATAATTGTCAGGCCAGACAACGCCATCTCTGACAGCGGAAATGGATGCAGGCCTTGGCCGAGGCCATTCGCAGCACGCGAATGTCGTCCAACGACGGCGGGCATTGTCGGGAGGACTGGATGCAAGCGAGAGACAGCTCCCGCGCGGATGGGGTGAGAGTGTGCTTAGGGATACAAGCGCCAAGCTACGCTGGCTAGGGAGGAAGCTACATGGCAGATGGCAAGCTGGCGCGCTTCGCCGCCACGCCAAGCGGAGGCAGACGCCAGTCCGTTCCGGTTGTAATCGGACTGGCTACGCCGTCACAGGGAAGGAGTATGGATATCGTCCGGATTCAACAGCCGGTGCTTCACCCCCAGCTGCATCAGGGAAAGCAGGTATTCCTTGGTGAATACCAGCGAACCTTCCCATTCCGATCCTTTCTCGCCGACGATCATCGGGCTGGTGACCAGCACCTGATCGCCCTGAATCACATCCAGAGCATAATCATCGTCCGCTATTTTCTTGACAAGTCTGCTTGGATTCATCACTGTTGCTCCTGGTGGGATTTTCCTGCATCGTTCAGTACTGAATCAAACTGCCGTGCAGCATGAAAAAAATCTTACGACGCCAAGATATCCCATGATGCGCCGGCAAATAAGTACAGATTTCTGTAGTCTTTCTTCTTCCTGTCCCAAAAGCCGAGCAACAGCGAAAATTTGCGCGCCAAAACGAATAAAGCCGGCTTTCGCCGGCTTCCTTGCGCCCACTCCCTCAAATCGAGCCGACCGCGACTTGGGCGGTCTTCTCTTTCTCCAGATACACGCTGTACAGGAAGATCACGATGAAGCTGGCCAAGGGAACCGCATACGCCAGCGGCGTGCCGTAATGGTCGGACACATAGCCCATCAAATAAGGATAAACGGCCCCGCCGCTCACCGACATCGCCAGGATGGAGCTCGCTCGCTTGGTCTGGCGCTCCAGACCCTTGATCGCCAGCGAGAAAATGGTGGGAAACATGATGGACATGAAGAAGAACATCAAGGTCAACGCGCCCACCGCGATGGCCCCGCCCATGGTCACCACAACCAGCGACAGCAGAATGTCGGCAAAGGCGAACAGCATCAGCAAGCGGCCGGCGGACAAGCGGCCGATGGCGAAAGTGCCGACGAAGCGCCCCGCCATAAACAGCATCATCGCCAGCGACAACAGCCAGGCCGCTGACTGCGCGTTCAGCCGCATGCCGCTCTCCATCGCGTAATTGATGAAGAAGGCCCCGATCCCCACCTGCGCCGCCACGTAAAGAAACTGCGCCAACACCCCGAACACGAAACGCCCGTTGCGGATCAGCGGCCGGCCCTCCTCCCGGTCGACGGCCTCATACCGTCCCACATCCGGCATCGGCGTTCTGGCGATGGCCAGCGCCAGCAGCGCCACGAATGCGGCGATCCACACGTAGACTTGCATCACCATGTCGTGCTGCGCGCCAGAAGGCGCGCTATTGCCCAGCTTGAAGAAGAAGGCCCCGCCGATCAGCGGCCCCACCACCGTGCCCAGCCCGCAAAAAGCCTGGGCCATGTTCAGCCGCCGCTCGGAGCGGTTCTCGTCGCCCAGCAGAGAAATATAGGGATTGGCGGTGGTTTCCAGGAAGCCCGACCCGCAAGCCAGCACGAACAGTGACAGCACGAAGGCCAGGAAGCTGGCGTTCAGCAGCGACGGGATGAACAACAGCGCGCCGACGGCGAAGAAGCACAAGCCGGCGATCAATCCGCGCTTGTAGCCGAAACGCTCGTTGAACAAGGCCGCCGGGATGGCGATCACGAAATAGGCCAGGAAGTAAGCGGTCTGCAGCCAGCCGGAATCCGCCTTGGACAACTGCATCGCCTGCTGGAAATGCTTGTTCAACACATCCAGCAAGCCGTAGGACATGCCCCACAGGAAGAAGGTGCAGGTCACCAGGATGATGGTTTTCTTCAACAGCGCGTCATCACGATTCATCATTTGCTTTCTTGCCTTCTCACGCCTTGAACAGCGCGGCGTCCCGCGTCAGCCCGTTGCTCTGCCAGGCCGCGTCGAATTTGCGCAGGCTCTGCTCGATGTCCTCGCTTGACGCGTGGAGCTGCTGGAACACCTCCACCGGCAGCGTGACCGCGGCCACCCCGGTTTGCGCGCAGCGCAGGAACTGATCCACCGTCTTGACCGCCGCCGCCAGGATTGCGGTCTTGTAGCCGTAAGTGTCCAGCAGCCGCTGCGACTGCTCCAGCACCTCGAAGGCGTTGCCGGTGGAAAGCTCGATCCGGTTCACATAGGGCGCCGCGTAGCTGGCGCCTGCCAGCGCCGCCAGCGCCAGCTGCCGGGTCTCGAAAATGGTGGTCGCCAGCGTGGCGATGCCTTCGCGCTCGAGAATAGACATCGCGCGGAAGCCATCCCCCGCCGCCGGAATCTTGACGACCATCCTGGGGCTGATGCCGGCGATGCGCCGGGCCTGCGCCAGCATGCCGTCCAGTCCGCGCGCCGCCACCTGCACCGCCAGCGGGCCGCTCTGGGCGTCCAGTATCTCGCCCAGCACGGCCTCCACGTCCCGGTTGGACGTCGCCAGGATCGACGGATTGGTCGTCACGCCGGCCAGCACGCCCATGGCCTGGGCCTTGCGGATGGCGTCAATGTCTATCGTGTCCAGCCATATCTTCATTTGTTTGCACCACTCGCCACGGAAAAGGGATAAATATTGCGCGCGCTCAGCTTGCCGATCACAAAGCCCAGCTGGCACAGCGACCGGCAATTGAGCCGCTCCTTGATATTCTTGATGTGCTTGTTGACCGCGTCGCTGGTGATGTCCAGCGAAACGGCCGCTTCGGCGCAGGACGCGCCGCCCACCAGTTCGCGCATCAGCGCCACTTCCTTCTTGGTCAGGTAGGCGTTATGGTCCGCGTCTCCCAGATAGATGCGCGACACGTCGCGGCGGTCCATCAGGCTGTAGAAATCGGAAACCAGCATGTCGTGGTTGATGTCGCTGTCCAGGATCAACTTGCCCCTGGCCGATTCCGGCAGGTAGATCCGGTCATGGCCGGCGGATTCGATCACGTCGTGCAGCTTGTATTTGAACAGCGAGACGAACTGGTGCAGATAGGCCATCTTGCCGGCCAGATAGTCATTGTTGACGCTGTTGTCGTAAACCGAGCCGAAGTGGAAGAAGTCGCAGTAGCCCTCGCTGCGCTCGATCAGCGTCACGCCGTTGTCAATGCCGAACAGCGCCGCCGCCGAATAAATGGGCTCTCGGTTCAGCCAGTTCCAAAACACGTAGCCGTCGGTGAAATTGTCCGAATCCTTTTCGAACACCGCCAGCTGGAACATTTCCTGCCGCCAATAATGCTGGATCCAGTCCGGAGAATTGGTCAGGGCGATGCGGGAGCCATCGGCGTAATGCCGATCGAAAGTGAAATAAGCGATTTTCAGGCTGCGCAGCGGCCGGGTGAATTCCATCACCGCGTCGGTGGCGGTGAATGACGCGTTGGTCGCGTAGAACCTGTCGCTTTGGAAATTGATGTCCGTCATCGCCCACCCGGCAGTCTTCCGCCTGCGGGGCGTTTTCTCCGCCGCCAGCGCAGATTCGAGTCGATATAATCAGAAACAAAACTGTTCATATAGCTACAAATTACGCTTCAGGAGATTTTAAGAAAAACGAATCATATCACCAAACCCCAAACCAGAATCCATCAATAAATCCGCTCTTTCGGCAACCATCCATATACGAACATATATATCGATAAAATAAACCACCACCGCTTTCCCCTCCCGACATATCCATGGAAAGAACAGGCTTTTCCCGTCTTCGCGGATTGCGTAATATTCCGGCCTTTCGTTTGCCTACGGATTCGAATATGCGCCGTTTTTCCGCCCGCCCCCCTCTTGCCGCCCTGCTATTGGCCTTGGCCGGCTGCCATGGACAAGGCGGCGCGCAGCCTGCCGCCGAGGTCCCGGCGGAGCCCGGCCCGGTCAGCCGCGTGGCCACCGTTCCCAAGGGCGTGGAGGTCAAGGGCAAGCTGGTGGCGGCCTATAGCTGGCGGGACAGCGCAGGCGACAATCTGCTGGTGCTGGGCGAAACCCATGAGGACCGGGCCAGCGACGAAACCGAATCGTCGCGCCTGTACGCGGCGCAATACCGCGTGGACGCCGGGCGCCCCAAACGCCTGTGGGCGCTGAATGACGGCGTCGATCAATGCCTGTTCGACGCCAGCGCGGAATTCGACCTGCCGGCAGTCAGCTTCCCCATGCTGGGCCGGGACGGCGCGCGCGCGGTGGCGCTGGCTTATCGCCAGACCTGCACCAGCGACGTCAGCCCCAACGAGTACAAGCTGATCCTGCATGCGGGAGCGGACAAATACGGCCTGCGCGGCGCCGACCGCTACGGCGTGCGCAACCGCGACCAGAAAACAGGAGAAGTGGAAGGCCTGCCCCTTCCTGCAGACTGCAGCGCCGGCTCCCAACGCGACCTGCTGCGCCGCGAAGGCGGCTCGCTGTTCGAACCTCCGCTGCCCGGCTGCTACCAGGATGAGCATGATTTCGCCAAGGCTCCGCCCGCCTACCTGAAATACATGAAGAAACAGTGGTTCAAGCGGATGCGGGAACTCGACCAAGCATGGCTGGACGGACAGACTGCCTGAGCCCGTGAGCCGAAAGATCCGGCGAGTTTTCGGCCATTTTCAAAAAAACCAAGTAAGTGATTCTGGTAAGAACTAGTTTTTCTCTCGCAGTTTGCAAAGGATCATGCATTCACTGGGCCTCCTCTCCCGCGCGATCGGAAAACGGAGGCCAACCGATCACTGACACCCAAGGCAAACACCATGAACATCGCCCATTACGCCAAAACCCGCTACACAACCAAGGCCTTCGACCCCGGCTTCAAGCTGAGCCCCGATCAGGTGGAGCAGATCGAAGCGCTGCTGCGCCATAGCCCCTCGTCCACCAACTCCCAGCCCTGGCATTTCTTCATCGCCGGCAGCGACGAAGGCAAGGCCAGCGTCGCCAAGGCCACTGCCAGTAGCTATGCCTTCAACCAGGCCAAGGTGCTCAACGCTTCTCACGTGGTGGTATTCTGCACCCGCGCCGCGCTGGATGATGCCCACCTGCAAACGCTGCTGGAGCAAGAAGACCGAGATGGCCGCTTCGCCAGCGCCGAGGCCCGTGCCGGCCAGCACAAGGGGCGCTCGCATTTTGCCGATATGCATCGCTTCGAACTACGCGATGCCTCGCATTGGATGGAAAAGCAGGTTTACCTGGCGGTCGGCACCCTGCTCTTGGGCGCGGCGGCGCTTGAGATCGACGCCTGCCCGATCGAGGGCTTCGACCAGCGGATCATGGGAGAAGAACTGGGATTGCGGGAAAAAGGACTGGTCGCTTCGGTGATCGTCGCGCTGGGCCGCCGTTCCGACGAAGACTTCAACGCCAAGTTGCCAAAGTCCCGTCTTCCGGCCGACGCCGTCATCACCCGGCTGTGACTTTATCGCGCCGCCCGGTAGCTGCGCAGGAGAGATCGCGATGAACATCCAGGGAATCGACCATTTCACGATACGCGCCGCCAACCTGGAAATCAGCGCGGCCTTCTATCAGCGGGTGCTGGGCCTGAGCGATGGCCCGCGCCCGGCATTCCGCTTTGCCGGCAAATGGCTGTACGCCGGCGGCCACCCGGTGCTGCACCTGGTAGCGGCGGCGGCGGATGGAGCCGAGCTGGAGGCGTATCTGGGCGGCCGCGCGGCCATCTCCGGCTCCGGCCGCCTCGACCACATCGCGCTGCGCGGACAAAATCTGATGGACATGCAAATGCGGCTGCTGTCGCTGGGCCAGGACTTCCACGAGCGCGTGGTGCCGGAGCAGGGAGAACACCAGTTGTTCATCGACGACCCGGACGGCGTCAGGATAGAGCTGATTTTCCCCTATTCTCCGGATAATCAAATGGCCGGCGAGCAATTGCCGCGACTGGACATCCAACACTGACGTCCCGGCCTCTCACCCGCGCTATCCCTCCAGCCCGCCGCCCAAAGATCGATACAACGCCGCCATGTTCTCCGCCTCGGCCAGGCTGGCGCTGATCCACTGCTGGCGCGCCGCCTGCGCCGTCCGCTGCGCCTCCAACAGGCTCAGATAGCCGTCCAGCCCCTGCCGATAACGCGCTTCCGCCAGCCGCAGCGAGGTTTCCGCGCTGGCGAGCGTCGCCTGCCGCGCCTGCTTCTCCTCCGCCAGCGCCTGGCGCTGGCTCAAGGCGTCGGCCACTTCGCGAAACCCGCTCTGCAGGGCTTTCTCGTAAGCGGCCAGCGCCACCAGCCGCTGCCCCTCCGCCTGGTCCGCGCCGGCCCTGGCCGCGCCGCCGTCCAGCAAAGGCAAGCTGGCGTCCAGTGCCAAGCTAAACGCCCGCGCAGGCGCGTTCAGCAAGCCGGCCAGCGTCACGCCGCTGAGCCCCGAGCTGGCGCTGAGCCCCAGCTTGGGCCATAGGCCCGCCCGCGCGGCGTCCACGTCGGCATGGGCGGCTCGCAGCAAATTCTCCGCCTGGCGAACATCCGGCCGGCGCAGCAAGGCATCGGCCGGCGCGTCCACCGGCAGCGCCGCCAGCGTGTACGGCTTGTCCTCCAGCGCGGCAGGCAATCGCGCCTCGTCCAACTCCGCGCCTACCAATAGTTGCAGCGCCAAGCGGTCCCGCTCCGCCAGCCCTTGGTAGCGGGCGACATCGGCCCGCGCCTGCTGCCGCACCGTTTCCATGGAACTGACATCGAGCGCGGAAGACGCGCCCAGCCGCAGCCGCTCGCGCGTCAAGGCCAGCGAGCGCTCGGCGCTTTGCAGCGTCGTCCGCGCCGCGGCCAGCTGGCTGCGGTCGGCGGCCAAAGTCAGGTAGGCGTTGGCCGTTTCCGCGATCAGGCTGACCCGCGCAGCCTGCTCGCCGGCCTCGCTGGCCAGATAGCGTTGCCATTGCGCGTCGCTCAGGCTCCGCACCCGGCCGAACAGATCCAGCTCGAACGCGCTGACGCCCAAGCCGGCGCTGACGCCCCGGCTGTCCACCGCCAACGACGGATCGCCGCCGCGGGTCAACTGGCGGTTGGCGTTGCCCTGCAGCTGCACGGTCGGCAGCCTCGCCGCGTCCTGTATCCGGTACTGCGCCCGCGCCGCCTGGACATTGGCGACGGCCGCGCGCAAATCGCGGTTGTTGGCCAAGGCCTGAGCTATGGTTTCTCGCAGGCTGTCGTCGACGAAGAAGCGCCGCCAGGCCACATCGGCCTGTCCGCGTTCCGCGTTCGCCGCCGGCCAATGCGCCGGCACCGGCGCGGCGGGCCGTTGGTAATCCGGCTGCGGCGACGCGCAGCCAACCAAAGCCGCGCTCATCAATAAGCAGAAAACTCGCTTCATGGCCGCGCCTCCGCCAGCTTCAAACGACGCTGCGCGACGCGGCCAGCCAAACCTCGTATCAATACATGCGCCAGCGGCACGAAAAACAGCGTCAACAGCGTGGCCGACACCACCCCGCCCAGCACCGCCGCGCCGATGGCGTTCTGGCTGCCTGCGCCCGGCCCGCCGGCCCAGACCAGCGGCGCGACGCCGACGCCGAAGGCCAGCGAGGTCATCAATATCGGCCGCAGCCGCTGCCGTGCGGCGGCCAGCGCCGCGCTCAGCGCATCGTCGCCGCGCCGTATCGCCGCCTCGGCGAACTCGATGATAAGGATGGCGTTCTTGGCCGACAGACCTATCGTGGTCAGCAGGCCCACCTGGAAGTAGATGTCGTTGGACAGGCCGCGCGCCATCACCGCCAGCACCGCGCCCAGCACGCCGAGCGGAATCGCCGTCATGGCGGCGCAAGGCACCAGCCAGCTTTCGTACAGCGCCGCCAGGCACAGGAAGACGAACAGGATGGACACCGCGTACAACAACGGCGTCTGGCCGCTGGATAGCCGGTCCTGGTAGGACAGGCCGCTCCACTCGTACTGCGTGCCAGGCAGCTTGCCGGCTATCGCCTCCACCGCCCGCATCGCCTCGCCGGAACTGACGCCGGCGGCGGCCGAGCCCGACAAGGGCCGCGCCGGCAAACCGTTGTAGCGGTTCAGCTGCGCCGGGCCGTATTCCCAGCGCGCGCGGGCGAAAGCGGAAAACGGCGTCATCGTGCCGTCCACGCCGCGGACGAACCACAAGCCCAGATCCTCAGGCTTGGAACGATACGGCGCGTCGCCCTGCATCATCACTTTCTTCACCCGGCCGCGATCGATGAAGTCGTTGATGTAGCGACCGCCCCAAGCGGCGCCCAGCGTGTCGGCGACATTGGCCGGGTCCAGCCCCAGCGCAGCGGCCTTGCTCTGGTCCACGTCCAGCCGCAGTTGCGGCTTGTCGTCGGCTGCGCCGGAGCGCACCGCGCTCAGCCTGTCGTCGCCCTGCGCGGCCTTCAGCAATTGGTCGCGCGCTTTGGCCAGGCCCTCGCGCCCCATGCCGGACGCGTCCTGCAGCCAGAACTCGAAACCATTGGTCTGTCCCAGGCCGCCGATAGGCGGCAGCACCATGCCGAACACCTCGGCGTCGCGCTGCGAGGCCAGCGCGGCGGTGGCGCGGTCGGCGATCGCCTGCGCGCTGTTGCCGGCGCCCGGCCGCTGCGACCAGTCCTTCAGCGCGATGAAGGCCATGCCAGCGTTCTGGCCGGAGCCGCCGAAGCTGAAGCCGGACAGCATGTACACCGACTCGACATTGGCTTTTTCGGCCTCAAGAAAATGCTTCTCCACCGCGCGCGCCACCTTGTCGGCGCGCTCGTGGGTGGCGCCGGTGGGCAGCGTGAACTGCACCATCACCGTGCCCTGGTCCTCGTCCGGAATGAAAGCTGTGGGCAGCTGCGGATACAGCGCGGCCAGTCCGGCGATCAGCGCCAGGTAAACCAGGCCGCCGCGCAATGGGCGGCGCAGCCAGGTTGGCAGCCAGCGGTCGGCATAGGCCGACTGCAGACGGAGAAAACGGCGCTCAAACGCGGCCAAAGGGCCGCTATCCGATGGCTTTTCCGGCCGCAACAGCGTCGCGCACAAGGCCGGCGTCAGCGTCAGCGCGGTCAGCACCGACAACGCCATCGCCGCGACGATGGTGATGGAGAACTGGCGGTAGATGACGCCGACCGAGCCGCCGAAAAAGGCCATGGGCAAGAACACCGCGCCCAGCACCAGGCCGATGCCGACCAGCGCGCCGCCGATCTCGCCCATCGAGCGCTCGGTGGCCGTATGCGCGTCCACGCCTTGCTCATGCATCACCCGCTCGACGTTTTCCACCACCACGATGGCGTCGTCCACCAGCAGGCCGATGGCCAGCACCATGCCGAACAGCGTCAGCGTATTGATGCCGAAGCCGGCCGCCGCCAGCACGCCAAAGGTGCCCAGCAGCACCACCGGCACCGTCAGCGCCGGAATCAGCGTGGCGCGCCAGTTGCGCAAGAACACGAACATCACCAGCACCACCAGCGCCACGGCTTCCAGCAGCGTTTCCATCACCGCGCGTATCGACAGCCGGACGAAATGGGTGGTGTCCTCCGGATAGGCGACGCGGATGCCGGGCGGGAAATTCCGCTGCAGCTCGGCGACGCGCGTCTTCACCGCCTCGGCGGTGGCCAGCGCGTTGGCGCCCGGCGCCAGCATCACCGCCAGGCCGGAGGCAGGATGGCCGTTCAGCCGCGAGCTGCTGCTGTAATCCTCTTGTCCCAGCTCCACCCTCGCCACGTCGCCCAGCCGCACCGCGCCGCCGTCCGGCAGCGCCTTGAGCACGATGCCGCGAAACTGCTCCGGCGTGGACAGCCGCGACCAGGCCGTCACCATCGCGTTCAGTTGCTGGCCCGGCGGCGACGGCAAAGCGCCCAGCTCGCCGACCGAGACTTCGGTGTTCTGCTTGGAGATGGCGGCGCTGACGTCGGAGGGAATCAGGCCGTAGCTGTTGAGTTTGTGCGGGTCCAGCCATATCCGCATCGCGTATGGCGCGCCGAAGGCGCGCACCGAGCCGACACCATCCACCCGGCTCAGCGGGTCCTGCACATTGCTGGCCAGCCAGTCGGCGATATCGGTGTCGCCGCGCTGGCCGCTGACATCGTAAAAGGAAGCGATCAACAGGAAGTCGCCCTGCATCTTCTGCACCGACAGCCCGTTCTGCTGCACTTGCTGCGGCAGCCGCGCCAGCATCTGGCTGACCTTGTTTTGCACCTGCACCTGGGCGGTGTCGGGATTCGCGCCTTGGCGGAAGGTGAGCATGATCTCGGCCTGGCCGGACGAGGAGCTGGTGGAGCTGAAGTACATCAGGTTGTCCAGGCCCTTCAGTTCCTGCTCCAGCACCTGGATCACGCTGGTTTCCACCACCTGGGCGGACGCGCCGGGGTAGCTGGCGCTGACCATCACCGTGGGCGGGGCGATGTCCGGATATTGCGACACCGGCAGCGCGCGCAAGGCAAACAGGCCGGCCAGCATGATGACGATGGCCAGCACCCAGGCGAAAACCGGGCGGTCTATGAAGAAACGCGCCAGCATCGCTCAGCTCCTCCCGGCCTGGGCCGGCAGCGCCACCGGCGTCGCCGCCTCGCCCGGGCGGGCGCGCTGCAGGCCGTCGACAATCAGCCTGTCTCCGGCTTTCAATCCCGTGGCCACCAGCCAGTAAGCGCCGTGGGTGCCTTCCGTCGTCAGCAGCCGCTGCTCCACCTTGTTGCCGGCGCCCAGCACCAGCGCGGTGGCGCGCCCCTTGCCGTCGCGCGCCACGCCCTGCTGCGGCGCCAATACCGCCTGGCGGCGCACGCCCTGCTCCAGCTCGGCGCGCACATACATGCCAGGCAGCAACAGGCCTTCGGGGTTGGGAAATTCGGCGCGCAAGGTCACCGCGCCGGACACGCGGTCGACGTTCAATTCGGTGAAGCGCAGCTTGCCGGGATGGCGGTACGGCGCGCCGTCCTCCAGCTTCAGCGTCGCGGCCGCGCCGGCAGGCTGACGCTCGCCGTCGGCCTGCCGGCGCTTGAAGGCCAGCAGGTCCTGGCTGGACTGGACGATGTCCACGTACATCGGGTCCAGCTGCTGGATGGTCGCCAGCGCCGCGCTCTGGCCAGCAGTGAGCAGCGCGCCCTCGCTGACGGCGGAGCGGCCGATGCGGCCGGAAATCGGCGCCAGCACGCGGGTGCGCGACAAATCCACCCTGGCCGCCGCCACCGCCGCCTCGCCGGCCTTGACCGCCGCCAGGCCCTTGCGGTAGTCGGCATCCGCCTCCTCGCGCTCCTGGCGGCTGACGCCGTCTATCTTGGCCAATTCGGCATAGCGTTCGGCGCGTCCCTTCAGGCTGCCCAGCGCGGCGCGGGCGGATGCCAGCGTCGCCTCCGCCTGCTGCAAGGCAGCCTGGTAGCCGGCCGGATCGATCTGGTACAGCAGGTCGCCGGCCTTGACCAGGCTGCCCTCGGTGAAATGCCGTTTCAACACGATGCCGTTCACCTGCGGCCGGACTTCGGCGCTGCGGAAGGCGACGGTGCGGCCGGCCAATTCGGCCCTTACCGCCACGTCCTTAACCTCCAGCTTCACCACGCCCACCTCGGGCGGCTTGCCCGCCAGCGGAGCTTGCTCCGCTCCCCCGCAGCCGGCCAGGCCCGCCGCCATCGCAACAACCGTCAATATCCGCATATTCCTGTGCATTCCGGCCGCGAAAGCGGGAACCATCAACCCCATCAGATGCGCGCGCGGACGCATGCCGTCATCGAAAAGCGGGCTTGGCGGCTCTCGTTCCGGGCTCAATCGAGTCCAGTGTCCAAGCAGCGGCCGGGCACGAGCTAAGCGCCCGCCGCTCGTCCGCCGCTCGCATGAGCTTGCAGGCGGATTCCCCGAATTGAGACGGGAATCTTGGCATGGGCGACAATGTTAATGATAATACTTATCACTTGCAATAAAATCGCCGGACGCTCTCGAATGCAAAGGAAACACTCCATGCCGCTCCCCCATGCCACGCGCCGCGGCGCGCTGCGCCTGGCCGTCGCAGCCGGCCTCGCCGCATTGCTCTCGGCCTGCGACGCTCCAGCCCAATCCGACGACGCAGCCGCCGCCTCGGCCGGTTGGCCTCGCACGCTGGACACGCCCAAGGGCAAGGTGACGCTGGACAAGATGCCTCAGCGCATCGTCTCCACCAGCGTGACGCTGACCGGCACCCTGCTCGCCATCCACGCGCCGGTGGTCGCCAGCGGCGGCAGCGCCGCCCATTCCAAGGTGACGGACGACCAGGGCTTCTTCACCCAGTGGAGCGCGGTGGCCAAGCAACGCGGCGTGACGCCGCTGTACCAGGGCGAACCCAATGCCGAGGCCATCATCGCCGCCCAACCAGACCTGATCGTGATGGCCGGCACCGGCGGCGACTCCGCGCTGAAGCTGTACGAGCAGCTGAGCCAGATGGCTCCAACCCTGGTGGTGAACTACGACGACAAGAGCTGGCAGGAACTGGCGACGCTGCTGGGCCGAGCCACCGGCCGCGAGGCCGACGCCCGCGCCGCCATCGCCGATTTCGACGCCGAGGCGGCGAAACTGAAGGCGGCGCTGAAGTTGCCGCCGCAGCCGACGGCGGCGCTGGTCTATTACGAAGACGGCTCCGGCGCCAATCTGTGGACGCCCCAATCGGCGCAGGGCAAGCTGCTGCAGTCGCTGGGCTTTGAATTGGCCACCGCGCCGGACAGCGTCAAAGGCAATACCAGCATGGGCGTGCGCCACGACATCATCCAGCTGACCGGCGAGAAGTTCGCCGACGGCCTGCAAGGCAAGTCGATGATCCTGTTCAATGCCGATCAGGACCAGGTGCCGCAGGTGCTGGCCAACCCCTTCCTGGCCGACAATCCGGCGGTGAAGGCCAGGCAGGTGTACGCCGCCGGCCTGGACACCTTCCGCCTGGACTACTACAGCGCGCGCAATCTGCTGGCGCGGCTGCGCAAGCAGTTTGCTTAGAAAATCGGCTACTGAAACCATCCCCGCAGAATCAACGGGGATGGCGCCGGCTCAGCGGAATCTCAGGAGAAACCTTTAAACAAACCAGCCACCCGATTACACGCTCCCCATCATCCGCAGCCGTCTTCGCTCAAACAGACATGCAGAACATTCTTATTGCAAATGGCTTGATTCACGGATACCTTCCAAAACTTTCGCCGACCGCGCCGAATAGCTCCGGCTATTCAAGGATTGAAAGCGCCATCCAAAACTTGCCGACTTGATGTCTGCACAAGCCTCTGCGTCCATCATGAAAAAAACCATTGCCCTCTTCTGTCTCTGCTTGCTATCTCCCTTTTCCTTTGCTGACGAACAAGCTTGCCTTGGCGATTTGGCCGGCACCTTTCAGAGCGCGATCGGGCACAGCGCGCCGGAATCGGTTCTTACCGTAAAGCATGGCCAGGACGGCTGGGCATTCAGTCTGCCAGAGAGCGCGAAGGACAATAAGGACTCGCTTTTCCGCTATCATTTCGACCGCGAAAAAGCGCTGCAGGCCAGTTCAATCACCGGCGATAGCCTGCAATACGTCGGCTATACCTTGCTGACGCCATTCCTTGAAAAGAACATCAAGCTGGACAAGATCAAGATCGAGTGCGGCCTGGCCGTCGATGGAATGTTCCTGGTCAGAATGGACCTGACGCAGGCAGACAGCAGGCTCCTGAAAAACATAGCCATGCTAAGCAGCGCGATGGCTGGCAATAAGCCAGGCATCAATATAAGCGACAGCCAGGTAGAAAAACTGCAGGGCACCCAATATTTTGCCGGAGAGTCGCTTCAGCTGGACGGCGTAATCAATACCATCACGCCGTTCCTGGCGCAAAAATCCACTGATGCCGGGCAGGCCCATTAGCATCGGACAGCTTTGCTCTACATGAAAAAAGCGGACCGAAGTCCGCTTTTTTCATGGTTCGCCGCGCGAAGCTCAAGACCCCGCCGCCTGCTCCGCCGGTTCGCCTTCGGCCTGCTCCGGCTTGCCGCCGGAGAGGCGGCGCAAGGTGCCGAAACCCACGCACATCAGCAGGCCGGCCGCCGCCACGCCGGCGCCGAACCAGGCCACCGCCATCAGCGGCGCCAATGCCCGCGCCAGCGCGCCCAGACCCAGCGCGCCCAGGCTGTCGCCCACCACGTCCTGGGCGTTCCACAGACTGTTGACGCGGCCCAGAAGGTGGTCCGGCGTCTGGCCCTGCACCAGCGTGAACTGCAGCAGCGAGGCGATGGAGCCCAGATAGCCCAGCACCACCAGCGCCGCCAGGCCATAAGCCAGGTGGGTGAAAGCGCCCAAGGACGCGATGGCCAACGACGAGGCGGTCACGCAAGCCAGCATCATCGCGCCGGGACGGCTCAACCCGCCCACCCAGCCGCTGGTGAAAGCGCCCAGCATCGCGCCCAGCGGCACCGCCGAATACATCAGGCCCACTTCGAACGCTCCGCCGCCGTAGCCATCCTCGGCCAGCGACGGATAGAGCACCCGCACCGCGCTCAGCAGCGTCTGCAGTGTGCCCACCGCCACCACCGCGCCGACCACCTTGTTCTGCCACAGGAATTCAAAACCTTCCATCAAGGACCGCAGCGGATGGGATGGCTCAGCGTTTTGCGGCTTCAGCGACGGCAGACGGGTCAGCGGAATCAGCGTGGCCAACGTGCCGATGCCGGCCAGCAGGTAGTTCCAGTTGACGCCGGCGGCGGTGATGATCAGGCCGCCCAGCAATGGCGACAGCACCGCGCCGAAGCGCACCGTCAGCATGCTCAGCGCGCCGGCGGCCGGCAGGTTCTCGCGGCCGACGATGACCGGAATCGACGCCATCAGCGAGGTGATGCCGATGCCGCTGAAGAAGCCGTCCCAGGTGGACACCACGTACAGCGCCGTCACCGACGGGTTGGTCATGAAGCCGTTCAAGGCCAGCGCCAGGAAGCCCAGGCCGCAAGAGGTGCGGCCCAGCAGAATCAGCCGGCGGCGGTCCATGCGGTCGGCCAGCACGCCGCCGCACATCAGGCCGGCGAACATGCCGATGCCGTCCAGCGCCATCGCCGCGCCCACCTGCAGCGTGGAGCCGGTGAGCTGATGGATCTGCACCGGCACCGCCACCATCAGGATGCCGAAGGCGAACACCGAGATCATCCGGGCGATGAAGATGGAGCGGAAATGCGGATTGAGCCTGAGCAGGCTGAAGTCGACGAAGATGGGCGATTTTTTCATGTTATCAACGCAGTGGTTCAAGAAGCGCGGCGCAGCGGCCGCGCGCGGAAAAAATTGACGGCGTCACGCCGCGGCGTGGTTTCTTCATGGAGTTTGCATGGTAACATTGCAGATTCGTATTAGGAATCATTTTCATTTAATCATGCCTACTCGCCCACATGCGGCCACGCGCCGACGGATGACGCTCTTGCTCGCCTGCCTGACGCTGCTGGCCGTCATATCCGCGCTGAGCCTGGCGCTGGGCGCCAAGCCGATTCCGCTCGCCGCCGTCTGGGACAGCCTGCTGGGCCGCGCCGCCGGGCCTGACAGCGTGGTCGTATTGCAGGGACGGCTGCCGCGCACGCTGCTGGGCCTGTTGGCCGGCGCGGCGCTGGGCTTGTCCGGCGCGCTGATCCAGGCGCTGACCCGCAATCCGCTGGCCGATCCCGGCATACTCGGCGTCAACGCCGGCGCCAGCTTCGCGATGGTGCTGGGCGTCGCCTTCCTCGCCGTGGACAGCCAAGGCGGCTACATGGCCTGCGCGGCGGCGGGCGCGCTGTGCGCGACGCTGCTGGTCTACGCCGTGGGCGCGCGCGGCCGCCGCGCCGATCCGCTGCGCATCGTGCTGGCCGGCGTGGCCGTCGGCGCGGTGCTGATGGGCCTGTCCGCCGCCATCACCCTGCTCGACCCCATCGCCTTCAATCGGCTGCGCTACTGGAACGCCGGCACGCTGGACGTGCGCGACATGGCCGCCGTCGGCCTGGCCGCGCCCGCCATCCTGGCCGGCGGCCTGCTGGCGCTGCTGCTTGCCCGCCCGCTGAACGCGATGGGCCTGGGCAATGATCTGGCGGTCAGCCTGGGCGGCCGGCCGCTGCTGATCCAGGGCGGCGCGGTGGCCGCCGTCACCCTGCTGTCCGGCGCCAGCACCGCCGTCGCCGGGCCGATAGGCTTCGTCGGCCTGATGATTCCCCACGTCGCGCGCCGGCTAGGCGGCGCCGACCTTCGCTGGAGCCTGCCCTTCACCGCGCTGCTGGCGCCGATGCTGCTGCTGTCGTCCGACATCGCCGGCCGCTTGCTGACGCCGGGCGAGCTGCGCGTGTCCATCGTCACCGCCTTCATCGGCGCGCCGGCGCTGATCTGGCTGGCGCGCAGCCACGGCGGATCTGGAGGCAAGGCATGAAAACGGCGCATCTGCGGCTGGGCGATCCCGACGGCCGCTTCAATCTTCGCATCAAGCCGGGCCGGCTATGGCCGGCGCTGCTGCTGATGGCGGCCTGCGCCGCGCTGGCGCTGCTGAGCCTGCGCGCCGGCGCCCTGCATCTGAGCGTCGAGCAAGTGTGGGCGGCGTTGCAAGGCCAGGGCAGCCGGCTGAACGTGGCCGTGGTCCAGCAATGGCGGCTGCCGCGGGTGGCGATGGCGCTGATCATCGGCGCGGCGCTGGGCATGAGCGGCGCGATCTTCCAGTCACTGCTGCGCAATCCCTTGGGCAGCCCGGACGTGGTGGGCTTCAACACCGGCGCTTACACCGGCGCGCTGCTGGTGATCACTACAATAGGCGGCAGCCATTTCCAGATCGCCGGCGGCGCGCTGGCAGGCGGCCTCGCCTCCGCCGCGCTGGTTTATCTGCTGGCCTGGCGGCGCGGCGCGCACGGACTCCGGCTGATCATCGTCGGCATCGCCGTCAGCGCCATGCTGAGCGCGCTCAACAGCTGGCTGCTGATCAACGCCAGCCTGGAGTCGGCGATGAGCGCCGCGATATGGGGCGCCGGCACGCTGAACGGCATCACCTGGAGCAAGGGCCTGCCGTCGGCGCTGTTCTGCCTGCTGGCGATGCTGGCGGCGCTCACGCTGAGGCCTCGGATGCGGCTGCTGGAAATGGGCGACGACAGCGCCAATGCGCTGGGCGTGCCGGCCGAGCGCGCCCGGCTGACGCTGATGGGCCTGGGCGTGGCGCTGATCGCCTCCGCCACCGCGGCCGCCGGCCCCATCGCCTTCATCGCGCTGGCCGCGCCGCAGATCGCCCAGCGGCTGCAGCGCGCGCGCGCCACCAGTCCGCTCACCGCCGCCTGGACCGGCTCGCTGCTGCTGTTGGCGGCCGACTACGCCGCCCAGCACCTGTTCTATCCGCGCCAGCTGCCGGTTGGCGTCGTCACCATTTGCATCGGCGGCCTTTACTTGCTGTGGCTGCTGCTGCGCCAAACCGGAGGCGCGAAATCGTGACCACCCTGTCCTTCAAGCTCAACCCCGCCGCGGCAATCGACGCCGCCCTGCCCGCGTCCGGCCTGCCGCGACTATCCGGCGACGGCCTGCGCCTGGGCTACCGCCAACGGACGATCTGCGAGCGGCTGAACCTGCGCATTCCCGATGGCTCCTTCACCGTCGTCATCGGCCCCAACGGCTGCGGCAAATCCACGCTGCTGCGCAGCCTCAGCCGCCTGCTGAAACCGCTGGACGGCCAGGTGCGGCTGGACGGCCGCGACATCCACAGCCAGCCGGCCAAGGCGGTGGCGCGCCAGCTGGGCCTGCTGCCGCAAAGCGCCGTCGCGCCGGACGGCATCACCGTGGCCGATCTGGTGGCGCGCGGCCGCTACCCGCACCAGGGCCTGCTGCGGCAATGGAGCCGCGACGACGAAACCGCGGTCAATGAAGCGCTGAAAGCCACCGGCACCGTCGACCTCGCCGACCGGCTGGTGGACGAGTTGTCCGGCGGCCAGCGCCAGCGCGCCTGGGTGGCGATGGCGCTGGCCCAGCAAACGCCGCTGCTTTTGCTGGACGAACCCACCACCTATCTGGACATCGCCCACCAAATCGAGCTGCTGGAACTGTTCCGCACGCTCAACCGCGACGGCGGCCGCACGCTGGTGGCGGTGCTGCACGACATCAACCACGCCTGCCGCTACGCCACCCACTTGATCGCGATGAAAGACGGCCGCATCGTCGCCGAAGGCGCGCCGTCGCGCATCGTCACCTCCGAGCTGATCGAGCAGGTGTTCGGCCTGCCCTGCCTGATCATCGAGGACCCGGTCAGCCATACGCCGATGGTGATTCCGCGCTGAACTTGCCTTGCCGTCCCGCCATGAAAAATGGCCCCGAGAGGGGCCATTTTCATTTGCCGGAATCCATCACCCCAGGCTGTGCACCTCCTTCAGGATGCCGTCCAGCAATGGGCCCAGCGCCTCCAGAGACTGCGGCGACACGATATCCTCATGCGCGCAATCCAGCTCATGCACATTGAGGCCGGCCAGGTGCGGCCGCCAGGTTTCCCGCACGTCCATGCCCTCGGGCAAGGTTCGGCGGGCGACGAACAGCGTGGCCTCGCCGTCGTAGCGCGGCGTGCGCGCCTGCGACAGCAGACGCACCGCGTCCTGGTAGTTGGCGACGATGTGGCCGAACATCTCGGTCTTTTCGCGCAGCATGAAGGCGTCGGCGGCGTCCTCGGTGGCGGACATGAACTGCTCCTGCTCGCGCGCCACTTCGGCCTTGGCCTCCTCCTCGGTCGGGCCGTTCCAGTCCTGGCCCTCCGGCGGATAGGTGTCGAGCAGGCCCAGGAAGGCCACCTCCTCGCCCTGCTGCCTCAGCTTGGCTGCCAGCGCCTGCGCCACCGTGCCGCCTAGCGAGTAGCCGATCAGGTGATACGGACCCTGCGGCTGGATGCGGCGCAGATTGGCCAGATGGCGTTCGCACACCTCATCCATGTCGGCGCAACGGGCGATGGCGCCGTCCGGGCGCGGCGACTGTAGGCCCACCAGCGCGAAGCCGGGGCGCAGATGGCGCGACAAGCCGCTGTACTGCCAAGCGAAGCCGGAAGCCGGATGGATGCAGAACAGCGGCCGCCCCTTGCCGGCGCGCAGCGGCAGCACCTCGCCGAAGCCAGCCAACGCCGGGTCGGACGCCAGGACTGCATCGGACAGCACCGCCGCCAGCTTGGCCACCGTCGGCGAACTCATGATCTGGCCGACCGACACCGGCAGCTTCAGCTCGCGGCGCAGCGTCGCCGCCAGCCGCATCGCCAGCAGCGAGTGGCCGCCCAGCGCGAAGAAGTCGTCGTCGGCGCGTACCGCGTCGGATTCCAAGATCTCGGCGAACAAAGCGGCGATGCGGCTTTCCAGGCCAGGACGCGGCTCGCGGCCTTCGGCCGCCGCCGTCGAAGACGGCTCCGGCAGCGCCTTGCGGTCCAGCTTGCCGTTGGCGCTGAGCGGGAAATCCGCCAGTCGCATCACGGCTACCGGCACCATGTGGGCCGGCAGAACCTTGGCCAGCGCCGCGCGCAGCGCGTCGGCCTCGGGCAGGTTGTCTGGATCAGACGCGATCACGTAGCCGACCAGCTGGCGGTTGTCGGCGCCGGCGGCATGCGCCGCCTGGCCGCCCAGCGCGCGGGCGTGGACCACCGCGCGGGCCACGCCCGGCTGAGCCAACAGCGCCGCCTCGATCTCGCCCAGCTCGATGCGCTGGCCGCGTATCTTCAGCTGATCGTCGCTGCGGCCCAGATACTCCACCGCGCCGTCCGGCAGCCAGCGCGCGATGTCGCCGGTGCGGTACATCCGTTCGCCATCGGCGTACGGATCGGCGACGAAGCGGCTGGCGGTCAGATCCGGCCGGCCCAGATAGCCATGGGCCAGCTGCATGCCGCTCAGATAGAGCTCGCCCGGCGCGCCCACCGGCACCGGCCGCAGCGCGGCGTCCAGAATGCGCAGCGCGGTGTTCCACACCGGCAGGCCGATGGGCACGCTGGCCGATTCCGGCGCCGGCTTGGCCGCCGGCTGGTAGCTGACGTCCACCGCCGCCTCGGTCGGGCCGTACAGATTGTGCAGCGGCGCGTCTATCAGGCCGGCGTAGCCGTCGGCCAACTCGCGCGACAGCGCCTCGCCGCTGCAGAACACCCGGCGCAAGCCGGCCGTCTGGGCCGAACGCGCCGCCGCGTCGCCCTGCATATGGGCCAGCAGCGCCGCCAGCATCGACGGGACGAAGTGCAAGGTGGTGACCCCGCGCGCGGCGATCAGCTCCAGCAGCGCCTCCGGGTCGCGGTGGGCGTCCGGCGGCGCCATGAACAGCTTCGCGCCGACGATCAGCGGCCAGAAGAACTCCCACACCGATACATCGAAACTGCAAGGCGTCTTCTGCAGCACCACGTCGTCGGCACCCAGGCCGTACTCGTGCTGCATCCACAGCAGGCGGTTGACGATGGCGCGGTGCGAAACCAGCACGCCCTTGGGCCGGCCGGTGGAGCCGGAGGTGTACAGCAGATAGGCGGCATGGTCCGGCGTCAGCGCCGGCGCGTCGAAGGCCTGCGGCTCGGCCGCCAGCTCGTCCTGCAGCAACAGCGTGCCCATGGAAGCAAAGCGCGGCGCCAGTTCAGCGCAGGTGATGATCAGCGCCGGCTTGGCGTCGGCCACCATATAGGCCAGCCGCTCGTCCGGGTAGCCGGTGTCCAGCGGCAGATAGGCGGCGCCGGCTTCCTGCGCCGCCATCAGCGCCAGGCTCAGATGCGCCGAGCGCGGCAACGCCACGGCGACGATGTCGCCAGGCTTGACGCCGGCCTCCGCCAGCCTTCCGGCCAGATGGGCTACCTGGGCGCGGGTTTCGGCATAACTGAGCGCGCGCGCCTCGTCCAGCAGCGCCGGCGCGTCCGGCGTCCTGGCGGCCTGGGCCTCCAGCAGCGACGGCAGCGTGGCTTCCGGTATCGCTACGGCGGTGGCGTTGACCTGCTCGATCAGCTCGCGCTCGGAGCCGGTCAGTGGATTGAAAGCCGACCACGGCAGCTCCGGCTGATAAGCCAGGTGCTCCAGCAGCGCCAGCATGCGTTCGGCCAGTTGCTGCGGTTCTTTGACCAGGTTGCGGTACTCGATCAGCAGCCGCAATCGGTCGCCAGGCAGCGCCAGCACGGTCAGCGGATAGTGGGTATGGCCGCGGTTGCGCAGCGAGGCGATGCGCGCGCAGTGGTAGTCGCGCGACTGCATGTCCTGATCCGGGTAGTTCTCGACCACCAGCAGCGTGTCGAACAGCGTGGCCGCGCCGGCCAGGCGCTGGATTTCGGCAAGGCCCAGCCCGTCGTGCTCCAGCAGACGGATCTGCCGCGCCTGCAAATCGGCCAGCTGATCCCACAGCATCGCGTCCGGCCGCAGAGCCACCCTCACCGGAATGGTGTTGCTGAACAGGCCGATATGCTCGTCCACGCCGTCCACCGGACTGAAGCGGCCCGACACCGGCGAGCCGAACACCACGTCGTTGCGGCCGGTCAGCACCGACAGCAACGCGCCCCACATGCCTTGCATCGCGGTGTTCAGGGTGAGGCCGCGTTCGCGGCAGCGCTCGGTCAGCGCGTCTTCCAACGCTTGCGGCAGCACCAGCTCGAATTCCCGCACTTCCGGCGCGGCCGTCTGCTGGCCGAACAGCAATGTGGGCTTGACGCCGTCCAGCGTCTGCAGCCACAGCTGCCACGCCGGCGTCAGGTCGCGCGCGGCCAGCGCGCGGACCACGCTGGGGTAGTCGACGCGGATCGAAGGCAGCGTGTCCGGCCCGTCGCCGTAGGCGGCCAGCAAGTCGCGCAACATGATGGGCGTGGACCAACCATCGACAACCAAATGGTGCGCGGTCAGGAACAGCGTGGACAGTTGGCCGTGGCGCGTCAGCGTGGCCTGCAGCAGCGGGCCGTCGCCAGGGCCGCCGACCGTAAAGTCGCGGTCCAGTTCCTCACACTCCAGCGCCTGCAGCGCCTCGGCCTCGTCGGCCGTCGCGGCCAGCTCCAGCTCTCGCCACGGCCATTCCGGCAGAACCAGCGGCAGCAGTTGCAGCGGCTCGGCCTGGGCCTCGCTGTCGAAACCGACGGCCAGCTGCGGATGGCGGCGCAATACCGCAGCCAGCGCCGCGCGCAGCCTGTCGCTGCCTAGCGGGCCTTCGAAAGTGACGCGGGTGATGGAGTTGTACTTGCCGGCCGCCTCGCCCAGCTGGGCGTGGAACAGCAAGCCCTGCTGCAGCGGCAGCACCGGCAACGCGGCGGCCAGACTGCCATGACGGGCGCAGAGCGCCGCCAGCTCGGCGTCGGACAACGGCGCGCCGCCGAAACCCAGCGTCTCGGCGGCCACCAGCGTGTCGGCCGCAGCCAGTGGATCGCGCTCGGCGAGATGCGCCAGCGCGGCGATCGCGCTGTCCATCCTCAGCCCCAGCCGTTCGATGGCGTCAGCGCCATACAACGCGTCGGCCCAGGTCCAGTTGACCGCCACGCGCGGCGCGGCGCCGGACTCGTCGACGAAGACATTGGCCTCCAGCCCGTATTGCAGCGGCAAGGCCGGATCGATGTCGACGGCGAAGGCGTCGGCGAAGCGGCCTCCGGCGGCCAGCGGCGTCCATTCGCCGTCCCCGGTCTGGAAGCGGCCCAGGTAGTTGAACAGCAGCGCCGGGCGGTTCTGCTCCTCCAGCGCGCCCAGCGCCGGGCCATGCTCGTCGTCCAGATAACGCAGCACGCCGTAGCCCAGGCCGTGGTCCGGTATCGCCCGCATCACGCGCTTGACCGCGCGCAGCGCCTCCAGGGCAGCCGCGTCGCCGGCCGCATGGGCCGACAGGTTGAACAGCGCCGGGTATTCGGCGGTCAGCCAGCCGACGGTGCGGCCCAGATGTATGCCATCGTCGCTGGCGTAGCGGCCATGTGACTCCAGACCGACGCGCAAGCGCGGCGCGTCGAATTCGCCGCGGCAAGCCAGCAGCAGCGCCGCCAGCAGGATTTCCTCCACCGTCGCGCGGCAGGCGTTCGGCAGCTTTTGCAGCAGGGCCGCGCTGGCCGCCTCGCCGAGCTGCGCACGGCTGTGGCGGGCCGTGTCGTGGCGGTCGCGGGAAGCATCCAGCGCCTTGGCGCTCAATGCGTCGGCCTTTCCGGCCAGCATGCCGCGCCACATCGCCAATTCGCCGCGGCGGGCCGGCACCTGGGCCGCCAGCGTTTTCGCCCACTCGCGCAGGCCGAACTCCTCGCGCGGCAGTTGGACGGCCTCGCCGGCCATCGCCGCCTCGCACGCGGATTGCAGTTCCGGCAGCAACGCGCGCCATGACACCCCGTCCACCGCCAGGTGGTGGATGGCCAGCAGCACGCGTTTTCCGTCCGCGCCATCCCGCAAGGCCGCCTGCAGCATCAGCCCGTTTTCCGGGTCCAGGCGCGCGCAGGCGGTTTCAAACAGGCTGTCCGGCGTCGCGTCCGACTCGGCCTCAATCAAGATGCGCGCGTCCAGCGTGGCCGGCGCGGCGTCCAGGCTCAGCTGGCCGTCGACGGCGCGGCTGCGCAATGCCGGGTGGGCCCGCTGCAAGGCCAACAGGCCGGCGGCCAGGTGCTCGGCGTTCAACGCCGCCGGCGCCTTCAGCCACACGCCCTGGACGAAGCGGCTGTTCAGGCCGTATTGCTCGGCGAACCAGGCGACGATGGGCAGCTTGCCGAGCGGGCCGGCCGCGTCGTCGGCTGCCGGATTGGCGGCGCTCAAGGGCTGCAGCGCCGCGGTCATGCCGGCCGGCGTGCGCTTGGCGAACACGTCGCGCGGGCGCAGCAGGAAGCCGGCGCGGCGCAGCTCGGTGCCCAGGCTCATCGCCGAGATGCTGTCGCCGCCCAGCTGGAAGAAGTCGTCGTCGGGACTGGTCTGCTCCAGGTTCAGCACCCGGGCCACCGCCGCGCACAGCAGGCGCTCGGCGTCGTTGGCCGGCTCCCGTCCTGCGGCTGCATTCTGCGGCCGGATCGCCGGCAGCGCCTTGCGGTCTATCTTGCCGTTGATGTTGACCGGCCACTCCGGCAACACCGCCAGCGCCGACGGCACCATGTAGTCGGGCAGCGTTTCGGCCACTTGCGCCAGCAAGGCGGCGGACAGGCCGGCCTCCTCGTGGCGGCCGGCGTCGGCCATCGTGCAATAGGCGATCAGCCGGTGGCTGCCGCCCACCGCCTCGGCCAGCACCACGGCGGCGTTGACGCCGGGCAGGCTGGCCAGCGCGTGCTCGACCTCGCCCATTTCGATGCGGAAGCCGCGCACCTTGACCTGGTGGTCGACGCGGCCGATGAAGTCCATCTGGCCATGGGCGTTCCAGCGCACCAGGTCGCCGGTGCGGTACATCAGCTCGCCGTCGCCGAAGGGGCTGGCGACGAAGCGGGCCGCGGTCAGCGACGGGCGGTTCAGATAACCCAGGCCCAGGCCGTCGCCGGCCAGGTACAGTTCGCCGGCCACGCCTATGGCCACCGGACGCAGCGCGGCGTCCAGCACCAGCGCGCGGGTATTGGCCACAGGCCGGCCCACCACCGGCTCCTCGGCGATGGAACCCGGCGCCCCCAGCGCCGAGATCGTGTATTCGGTCGGCCCGTAGAAATTATGGAAATGCAGCTGCGAGTAGCCTCGCATCTCCTTCCACAGCGCCGGCGGCACCGCCTCGCCGCCCACCATCACCATGCCGGGCTGCCAATGGCCGTCGTCCATCAGGCCACAATCCAGCATCTGCCGCAGCAGCGACGGCGGCACGTCCATCTCGTCGATGCGTTCGCGACGCACCAGCTCGACCAACTGCTGCGCGTCGCGGCGCAGCTCCTCGTCGCACAGATGCACTTCCTGACCCATGAAGAGCCAGAACAGCTGCTCCAGCGCGCCGTCAAAAGACAGCGAGGCGGTCTGCATCGTGCGCACGCGGCGGCCGCGGGAACGGACGAAGTCGCCGAACAGTCCAGTCTGCTGGCTCAGCAGCAAGTTGAGAAAGCTGGCGTGGGCGATCATCACGCCTTTCGGCTTCCCGGTGGAGCCTGAGGTGTAGATCATGTAGGCCAGCCGGTCGCCATTCAGCGAACGCAGCCGTTCCGCGTCGTCCAGCGGCTGGGCGGAGCGGGCGGCCAACCGCGCGCGGACCTCGCCATCATCCAGGCACAGCGCCGGCAGGTCCGGCAGCCGGCCGCAAACGTCGGAGCGGGTCAGCAACAAGGCCGGCGCGGCGTCCTCGCACATCATCGCCAGCCGCTCAGGCGGATAATCGAGGTCCAGCGGCAGGAAGGCGGCGCCGGCCGCCAGCGTACCCAGTATCGACACCACGGTGTCGACGCTGCGCGGCACGGCGACGCCGACCACGCTGCCGTCGCCGATGCCGCGCGCCAGCAGCTCGCGCCCCAGTTGCGCGACGCGGGCCGACAGCTCGCCATAGCTCAGCCGCTCGTCGCCGCAGACCAGCGCGGTTTCGTTTTCATATTGCGCGGCGCTTTGCAGGAACACGTCCAGCGCGGTGCGCACGCCGGCCGGAGCTCTGACGCGCGGGCCTTGCGACCATTCGTCCAACGCGGCCTTCTCCGCGGCGCTATGCAAAGGCGCGTCGCCCACCGTCGCGCCCCCGGCCAAGGCGGCGATGAAGCCGCGCAGCCGCCAGGCATGCCATTCCAGCTCCGCCGCGTCGTAGCGCGCCGGATTGGCGCTCAGCTCCACCACCAGCGCCTCGCCCTGCTGCCAGAGGCCGAATTCGATGTCGTCGATCGGACCCACCGCCAGCGGCAGCGTGGTGCCTTCCACCTCGCCCAGCCGCAGAGATTGGTCATAGATCTTCAGGTTCAGCGTCGCGCCGTACAAGGCGCGGCTGGAGCCAACCATGCCGCTGTCGCGCTGAATCTGCTCGGCATCGTAGCGCTCATGGCGGCGCACCCGTTTCAATTCGTCGGCCAAACGCCGCGCGAGCGTTGCCAGATCGTCGCCATCGTCGATATCCAGCGCCACCGGCAGCACGTTGACCACCGGACCCACGGCTCGCAGCGCGGCCGAACCCATGCGCCGCATGAAAGGCACGCCCATCGACACCCGGCTCGCGCCGCTCATCCTGGCCAGGTAGGCGAAAACCGCCGCCATGGCCTGCGGCGCCGCCGCTCCTCCGGCGATTTCAAAACGCCGGCGCAGCACGTCGACATTGGCCGCGCCGTCGCCGGCTAGCGCATCGCGCGCTGACAGCGTGGACGGCGCAGGCAGCGCGGCGGCGTAGTTGCGCCAGAACGCGCGGTCTTCCTCGCAGCGCGGGCTGGCCAGGTAGGCGTCGCGCTCGGCCGCGACATCGGCGAAAGAAACGAATGGCGACGGCGACGGCGCTTCGCCGCGGCCCAGCGCCTGGTAGAGGTCGGCGATGCGGCGGGTCAGCGCGGCGAAGCTGTAGCCGTCGACGCAAACATGGTGGTAGCGCTGATACCAGAACCAGCGCTCGCCCGCGCCGCCAGCCAGCTTGAACAGGCGGTGCAGATACAGCGGCCGCTCGCCGTCGGCCGGCAGATCGGCGGCCAGATCTTCGCCCATCCATTGGCGGGCCTTCTCTTCCGGATCGGCCTCTGCGCTCAGGTCATGGATTTCTGGAAGAGGCAGGTTCTCGGCGCTCAGCCCTTGCCGCAGAAGCTGCGCCGGGCCGTCCGGCGTTTCCAGGTACTGGGCGACGACGGTGTCGGCCTCGGCCAGGCCCAAGCCTATGGACTGGCGCAGCCGCTCGGCGTCTATCGCGCCGTCCAGTTCGACGCAGTGGGCGACGGTGTAGGTGTTCTTTTGTTCGGCGATCTGGTCCGCTAGCCAGATGCCCAGTTGCGAGCCGAACAGCGGCAGCTCGCGCTCGATGGCGGAGGGTCTTGTTTCAATGGTCAACACGATGCTTCCCCGGGTGCGGGTAATCGGAACGGCCGGCGCGCAGCCGGCCGCGCCCAGGCCTGAGGCATGGGCGGAACGATGCGGAGGTGAGGAAACGGCGGCCTTAACCGCTGCGCAGCGATCGCGGGCGGATGTCGGTCCAGTTGGCGTCGAGATAGGAAACGCACGCGCCGCGGCCGGCCGGGCCGAATACGGCGCGCCAGCCCGCGGGCGATGCGAGTTGCGACGGCCACAGGCTGTGCTGGTCCTGGTGATTTACCAGGACGAGAAAGGAAAGGCTTTCGTCATCGAAAGGGTTGGTTTGCTCCGCGCTCATGGCGAACACTCCAGCAAGGCGAGCCGGCCTGCAGGCGGGCCTGGCCCGCCTTCGGACGATTCTGGTTTGTTTTAGGGGGCGACCCAGGGCCGCCACAGACAGCCCAACCCTTGCAACAAACCGCCGCGCCAGCACAGCCAGTCATGCCCGCCCTCGAATATCTGGTAATGCACGTCGTGCCCGGCGCCCTCCAGCGCCGCGCGATGGCTGTCGTTGACGTCCACCATCACCTCCTCGCGGCTGCCCACCTCCTGGAACACGCGCAGCCGTCCGGGCGGCGTCTCGCCGGCCTCCAGCTGCTCGGTCAAGCGGCCCTTGCTGCCCGGCAGACGCCGGGCGCTCGCCGCGCGCGCCTTTTCATGCAATTCCACGCTCGGCCACCAGAACGAGCCGGACTGGCTGAGCACGCAGCCGAAACGGTCCGGCCAGTTGAGCCCGGCGAACATCGCCGCCAGGCCGCCATAGCTCTGCCCGGCCACCACGGTGCAATCGGCCCGGCCGCTGAACGGCGCGATCAGCGCCGCCTGGGGCAGCAGTTCCTTTTGCAAGGCCAGCCAGAATTCGGCGTTGCAGGGCAGGTCTTCCTCGCGGTGCTTGCCGTCGATGCTGTCCACCAGCAAGTACACCGCGGGCGGCAAACGGCCGCGGCGGGTGTCCTCGTCCAGTGCGGCGAACACCGGCAGACGCTGCGCCCAATGCTGGCCGTCCAGCAGGATCGCCAGCGGCCTCTCGACCCATTGTCCGACAGAAGCCGCGCCGGTGTGGTAGATCCAGACCCGGCGCGCCTTGCCGAGCATGGCGCTGTCCCAGCGGATTTCCGTCAGGCGGCGCAGGTCGGCCCCCTGCCCGGTTTTGTCCCAGGCAGTCCAGGCGGACTGGTCCGGCGCGTCGGGCAGATGCAGCGGCGACAAGCTGGCGCCCCAGCTGCTGCGGTAGCCGGCGGCGGGGTTGAGCGGATCGGAGATGGCCAGGGCCATGATGCTCAGCCACCATTCGCGGTGCCGCAGCCGGCTTTCGCGGGCATCGTCGCCGGGAACGGGAGGCGTATGCCCAGCCGCTACCGGGATATAGGCGTAACTGCCGCGCCAATCCGCCGGCAACTCCGTCTGCCACCACCAGACATCGGTATCGCCCAGGCGGGACAACGATTGCGGCTGCGGGCTGTGGTGGTCGGTGACGGAGTTGACATCGGCGTACACGCGGACGATGGACGAGGCTGCAGGACCGCCGGCCGGATCTCGCCACAGGAAAGTCACGCATACGCGCCCGTCCGGCAACCGCTCGCGCAGCGGCGCGCCCGCGGAGGCCAGCCGGTCCCACCATTGCGGTTCGCCCGCTTCCGGATGTTGCAGCCAAGCCGCGCTTTCCACTGCCACTTGATTCAATTCCACAACGCTCTCCACCGATCCAGGCCGCGTAATGAATGCGGCCGCTCCCGGCCAATTCAATTCGCGTTAAGTTATTGCATATTGTTAATGATAAATATTATCATTCGTATCTGTTGATCGCAACGATCTCAACGGGTCAGCACCGGCCCCACAGTTCCGTCCGCCGCATTAGCCAACGATTCCTCGCCAGCCAGACGACGCCGCAGAACCGCCCCCGGTCAATCTGACAATAACCACAATGAGGAATCTGGAACGATGGAAAAACTCCCGCACCGCAAGCGCGACGCCCTGGCCCACGCCACCCTGCTGGCCCTGGCCTGCCTGGGAGGCATGGCGCTGCCCCACTCCGCGCAGGCGGCTCCGGCCGACCAACAAGATGCCGCCCTGCCCACCGTGACCGTCACCGGCGAGAAGATCAACCGCTCGCTGAAAGACACCACCACCGCGGTATCGGTGCTCCGCGACGCCGACACCGGCGAGATCAAATCGGTCTATGACGCGACGGCCGCCACCCCCAACGCCACGGCCAACGGCGCCGGCATCGTCAATATCCGCGGTGTGGAAGGCACCGGTCCCGGCACCGGCTACAACACGCTGGTCTCCGGCTCCCGCCCGCGCGTCAGCACCACGGTGGACGGCATGTCGGAAAGCTGGAACGGCCAGCGCTACGTCGACGCCAGCCCATGGGACGTGGAACAGATTGAAGTGCTGCGCGGCCCGCAGTCCACCACCCAGGGCCGCAACACCATGGCCGGCGCCATCGTGGTCAACACCAAGGACCCGACCTTCGACTGGGAGGGCGCGCTGCGCGGCGGTTACGAGAACAGGGATGGAAAAGTGACGCTGGCCGGCATGATCTCCGGTCCGATCACCGACGAGCTGGCCTTCCGCGTCGCCGCCGAAGGCCTGAACGGCCACAGCTACATCGACTATCCGGGCGCCATGCCTTGGGACGCGTCCGAAGTGAAAAACAGCAGCTTCCGCGGCAAGCTGCTGTGGAAGCCCAGCGCGCTGCCGGGCTTCACCGCCAAGCTGACGGTGGCACACCGCAAGAACAAGGGCGAATACCTGAACTACGTCGACGGCAACTACTTCGACTACCAGTATCACCGCCTGTCGACCGAAGCACGCTATCAGGACTCGTTCAACAACACCGTCAGCGCCGATCTGCGATACCAGATCAATGACGCCTGGAGCGCCAGCCTGCTGCTGGGCCACGCCGACAACATCAGCGCGTTCAAAGACTCCGACACGCCCGCGTTCAGCATGAGGCTGGACGAAAAGGGCAACACCGCCGAGGCCCGCCTGGCCTACGCGCCGCAGGATGGCTGGCTGAGCGGCTTGGTCGGCGTCTATTACTATGACCGCGATCAGGACATGAACGCCTCTCCGCGCGTAGCCGCCAAGGACAAGCTCAAGACCGAGGCGTTCTACGGCGAAGCCACGCTGGCGCTGAACGACAAGTGGAGCCTCAACCTGGGCGGCCGCGCGGAACGCGAGATGCAGCGGCGCAACACCACGCTGGGGCCCGGACAGAGCTACGAAGCTCAAGCCAGCTATGACCTCGGCGAAACCTTGTTCCTGCCCAAGGCCGGCCTTAGCTACAAGTACAGCCCATCCACCACACTTGGCCTGTCCGCGCGCAAAGGCTATAACGCCGGCGGTTCCGGCCTGGACAACGACAACAAGTACTACACCTTCAACAAGGAACAGGTCACAACCTATGAGCTGAGCAGCCGCTCCAGCTTCCTGGAAGAGCGCGTCAGCCTCAATGCCAATGCCTTCTTCAACCAGTACACCGGCTACCAGGCCATTCTGGGATCGCGCTTCACCAATATTCCGGAAGGACAAAGCTATGGCCTGGAACTGGAAAGCAAAGCGCGCGTTACCCCGAGGCTGACCCTCAGCGCCGGCATCGGCCTGCTGAACACCAAGGTGACCGGCACCGATGCCGCCAATCCCGGCATACAGGGCAATCAGTTCAACTACGCGCCGCATCTGACCGTCAACCTGGGCTTCAAGCAGCGTCTGCCGCGCAACTTCTATATTGGCGGCAGCCTGAACCGCGTCGGGTCCTACTATTCGGACATCACCAATGATCCGACCCGCACCGCCGGCGACTACACCGTGGCCAACCTGAACACCGGCTACGAAGACGCCCGCTGGGGGGTGCGCGCCTACGTCAACAACCTGACCAACCAAGGCGTGCTCTACGCCCAGATTCCCGCCCGCGGCAACAATCTGGGGGTGATCGGCGCGCCGCGCACGGTCGGCGTGACGGTGGACTACCGCTTCAACTGATCGCCCTCTGACTCCAGGAAACTGGAGGAACAAAAACAAGGCTGCCAGATGGCAGCCTTGTTCTTTTACCGCGTCAGACGGGGATCAGAGCTTGGCCGCCAGTTCCTCCATGCCCTGATGTTGGCTGAGCATGGACTTCATCTCCTGCGTGGACGCGATCGCGCTGGTCTTCACGCATGCGATGCTGCCGCGCAGACGCTCGAGGTCGCCGGAGTTGGGCGGGTTGTTGTAGTTCGGCACGCCGACAAAGCAAGACGACGCCACAGCCCCGGCCGAACCAGGTTGCCACAGGCTGACATCCTTGCGCGCGCCGGTGCCCTTGTCCCACCACACCCGGTTTTGCAGCGTCTGCACATCCGCGCACAGACTTTGATGCACGCAAACATAGTCGGGCAGATTCGGCGGGTTATAGCCGCTGGTGGCCAACATCATCACATCACCCAGCGCGCGGTAGCCCTGCGGCGGAATCGCGCGCCAGCACGCGTAGTCCTTGGACTTGCCGGAGCCGGCGTCGTCCCACACCCGCTGCCAACCCACCGGCGCCTTCAGCACGCCCAGATCGAACAGATCCTTGAAAATCGGCGCATGGCCATCCGCCACGCTGGCATGGTTGCGCTGGCCGAACTGGCCAACCATCTTGTAGCCGTTGGAGGTGCTGGGATTGAATACCGCCAGATCTTCCGACGCGCCGGAGCCGCTGTCCTCCCCAGCCTTCACCATCGGCGGCCGCGCATCCATCAGCAGCACCTTGTCCACCTTGGGGATGGACTGCTGCGACTGCTTCATGAATTCAGGGAAGGCATCCTCAAGCTCGACGCGACGTTCGGGTTTGTCGGCCAGCGCCCAGATCGGTTGCAGGCTTTCGGTGGAGAAATCCATCAGCGTCGCGTAGTCGAGCAGCGATTCCGCCCATTGCGAGAACGCCTGCTGCGAATCCGGACCGTGCAGTATGCGATCGGTCATGCCCGGTTTGCCGCCGGTGGCGGTGAGACGGATGGTGGAGTTGCTGCGGAAGCTGTTGACCTGCTTTTCCATTTCCGAGCCATGCTCGATCTTGATCTCGCCCACCAGCGCCTTGTAGGACATTTCGGCGGTGGTGGACAGCGACTGGCTGCTGTCCATCTTCAAGGTCTTGCTGGCCGCGCTGTAGTCCAGCCGGCCGCCCACTGCCGCTTCCGATATGTAGTAGGGACCATAGCGCTTGAACAGCTCCATGGCCGGCATCTTGGGATTGTTCAGATCGTCGCGGAAGTCGCGGCGCAGCATCGAACGCAGCGTGGCCGCGCCGGGCAGGCTGATGTACCACAGCACATGGGCTTCGCGGGTGGAGCTGTAGGTGATCTCGGTAAGCTGCTGGTCCGTGGTGGTGAAATCCACGCTCAGCGAGGCGCTGAATAGCTTGTAACGGCCGGACACGCCCACATGCTGGCTCATTTTCTCCCGATATTCTTCGATTTCCTTGCTGACATCCTGTTTGAAGTCGGAATGGAAATAGGTGTGTACATGCATGCTGCGGGGAAAGGTGTAGCTGCGGCCCTCGATTTCGATGCTGTCCAGCTCGCCGCCGAAATCGAACAAGGGTTGGCCAAGCAGGCTTTCCGGGCTGGCGTACAAACCATTCACGTCATAACCCATGCCCATGGAAGTAACGCCGGGGAGGTTGCCAAGCTGACCTGCATTTGCTGCGGATGCCATGGAATTCCTTTCTTAACGTTATAATCGAATGGCATTTTCACAACGCCGCTAGATATATAGCGCGCATTCCCAGCCACGGCCTCTGGTCCTCCGGTCAGTAAAAATACGGAACTCATTTGCGTTGGAACAAGACTCCGCGGCTCTCTCGGGATGCCATGTTCCGCAGGACATCCCCCCTTAAGCGTTTTGCGCAAGCCCGGCCGCCATCCGCGCCAACTCCGGCGCGCAGGCGCCGCAAACGGTTCCGCAGCCCAGCTCGGCCTTCAGCGCCATCAGATCCTGTCCCCGCTCAAGCCTGTCCAGAATGGCGGCTTCGCCCACCTGCTTGCACTGGCACACGATGCGGTCCCGCTTGGCGGCCCCGGTTCGGCCCGGCGAAAACGCGGCGAGCCGCGGCCCTTGCCACAACTCACCGTCCAACAGCCGCTGCAGCAAGCGCTCGCCCGCGTCGCGGTCCGCCAGCCCGCCGCCGGCGAAAACCAATCCCGCCAGCTTGTCGGCATCCCAGGCCACGCGCTTGAGCACGCCTCGCCCGTCGTCGCGGTACTCCAGCACATCCGGTCCCGGGCGCAGCGCCAGCGCGTCCAGCAAGCGCGCCAGCCAATCCGGCCTGGCCGCGGAATCGGCAGCGCGCAGCAGCAAGACATTTCCCGCCGCCAGCGAAATCGCCGCATAGCCCATCTCCCCCAGCAACGGCGTCAATTCCGCCTGCAGCGCCGGCAAATCCGGATGGCGCAGCGCGGCCAGCACCCGCCAGGGCAGCTCGGCCTTTTCCACCTTCACCGCCGCGTGCTTGAGCTCCGGCTGGAACGACAATCCGTCCACCGCCGAGGTGCTCGCCTCGTTGCTGCCCCCGCTGTTGAGGAACTGGCGGCTCCAGTGCATGGCGGCGAACACACAGCCGCGCGCCAGATCGCCGTCGGTTTTCAGCGGCAACACCCACTGCCCGCGCTTGCTGGCTACGCGCACCAGATCACCGTCGCGCAGATTCCGCCGCTCGGCGTCTTCCGGATGCATGCGCAGCTCCGGCTCAGGACTATGGGAAAACAGGCCGGGCACGCGTCCGGTGCGGCTCATGCCGTGCCACTGGTCGCGCAGGCGGCCAGTGATCAGCCGAAACGGATAATGGGCCGATATCTTGTCCGCCGGCGGCCGGTAGTCGATGGCGTGGAAACGCGCCTTGCCGCCATCGGTGGCGAAGACGCCGTCGACATAGCGCCTCGCCTGGCCCTCTGCCTGGCCAGCGAACAGCGGCCATTGCTGCGGTCCCCTCGCTTCCAGCAGAGCGTAATCCAGCCCGCCCATGTCCAGATCCCGGCCCACGGTCAGCGCGCGGTGTTCGTCAAACACCTGCCGGGCATCGGCATAGGCGAAATGGTCGGCTTCATCCGGATGCAGGCGCGCCGCCAGCCTCCGGCCGAACTCGGCGGCAATCCAGCCGTCCGGCTTCGCCTCGCCCGGCGGCGGCGCGGCTGCCCGCACCCGGCTGACGCGGCGCTCGGAATTGGTGACCGTGCCCTCTTTCTCGCCCCAGCTGGCCGCCGGCAGCAGGATGTCGGCGAAAGCGGTGGTGTCGGTTTCGGCGAAAGCGTCCTGCACCACCACCAGCTCGGCGCGGCTCAGCGCCTGTCGCGCCATCGCCAAATCCGGCAGCGAGTGGGCCGGATTGGTGCAGACTATCCATACCGCCTTGATCTCGCCTCGCGCCAGCGCCTCGAACATCGCCACCGCAGGCAAACCGGGGCGCGAAGACAGCCGCGACTCCGGCACGCCCCAGTGCGCGGCCACTTCGCGCCGGTGATCGGGATTGGCGATGTCTCGGTGCGCGGCCAGCATGGTGGCCATGCCGCCCACCTCGCGCCCGCCCATCGCGTTGGGCTGGCCGGTCAGCGAGAACGGCCCGGCGCCGGGCCGGCCGATCTGGCCTGTCGCCAGGTGCAGATTGATCAGCGCCAGGTTCTTGGCCGTGCCCTGGCTGGACTGGTTCAGGCCCATGCAGTACAGCGACAGGCTGGCCGGGCTGCGGCCGAACCATTCCGCCGCGGTGACGATGTCCTCGGCCCGCACGCCGCAGATCTCCGCCGCCATCTTCGGCGTGTAGTCGCGGACCATGCGCTTGAGCGCGTCGAAGCCCTCGGTATGGGCGGCGATGTAGCCGGCATCGATCAGCCCCTCCCAGATCAGGTGGTGCAGCATGCCGTGGAACAACGCCACGTCGGTGCCGGGCTGGATTTGCAAGTGCAGGTCGGCCATCGCTGCGGTGTCGGTGCGGCGCGGATCGACCACGATCCAGCGCGCGTCCGGCCAATCCCGCCTGGCGTCTTCCAGCCGGCGGAACAGCACCGGATGGGCGTAGGCCATATTGCTGCCGGCGAACAGCACGCAACCAGCGGATTCCAGGTCTTCGTAACAGGTGGGCGGGCCGTCCGCGCCGAAGGCCATCTTGTAGGCGGTGACGGCGCTGGACATGCACAGCCGGGAATTGGTATCGATGTTATTGGTGCCGGCCACGCCCTTGGCCAGTTTGTTGAACAGATAGTAATCCTCGGTCAACAACTGGCCGGAAGCGTAAAACGCCACCGCGTCCGGACCGTGGCGGCGGATGATGTCGGCGAATCGGTCCGCCGCCGCGTCCAGCGCCTCATCCCACGCCACACGCCGGCGCGGCTCGCCCCTGTCCTGCCTCATTTCGGGAAACAAGGCGCGACCGCTGTCGCTGGCTGCGCTGGCCGCCAGGCTCAGGCCCTTGCCGCACAGCCGGCCGAAATTGGCCGGATGCTCCGGATCGCCGCGCACGCCGGTGATGCGGCCATTCTCGCTTTCTATCAACACGCCGCAGCCGACGCCGCAATAGCAGCAGGTGGATCGGGTTTCCGTCTTGTCCATCACCTCGCCCTCCCCGCTACAACGCCAGCCATACCGCGCCGCTTTCCAGCCGGGCGGCAAAACGGCGGGCGCAGCCGGCGTCCGGCGCCAGCGCCTCGCCGCTGGCCAGGTCTATGTTCCAGCCGTGCAGCGGACAGGCCACCGCGCGGCCATGCACCATGCCCTGGCTGAGCGGGCCGCCCTTGTGCGGGCAACGGTCCAGCAGCGCGAACACCTGGTCGTCGTGGGTGCGGAACAGCGCAATGTCGCCGTCCTCCCGCGCCAACACGCGGCTGCCTTGCCGCGGGATGTCGTCCAGCGCGCAGACTCTGGTCCAGTTTTCCATGCTCATCTCGACTCTCCTCAGGCTTCGACCGCGATGGGAATGAACTCGCGCTTCTGCGCGCCGGCGACGCGCGCCGCCCAAGGGTCGGGCAGGCCCTGCAGGGAAAACAGCAGCCGCTGATGCAGCGCGCGGCGGTTGTCGGCGTCGTCCACCACGCGCGCCTTGATGTAATCCAGGCCGACGCGGGCGATGTAGTGGACGGTGCGATCCAGGTAGTAAGCCTCCTCGCGGTACAGCTGCAGGAAGGCGCCGCCGTATTCCTTCACCTCCTCCGCCGTCTTCACCTTGCACAGGAACTGCGCCACCTCGGTCTTGATGCCGCCGTTGCCGCCCACGTACAGCTCCCAGCCGGACTCCACCGCGATCACGCCCACGTCCTTGATGCCGGCCTCGGCACAGTTGCGCGGGCAGCCGGACACCGCCAGCTTCACCTTGTGCGGGCTCCACATATTGGCCAGCATGGTTTCCAGATCTATGCCCATCTGGGTGCTGTTCTGGGTGCCGAAGCGGCAAAACTCGCTGCCGACGCAGGTTTTCACCGTGCGGATGGATTTGCCGTAGGCGTGGCCGGAATTCATGCCCAGATCGCGCCAGACATCGACCAGGTCTTCCTTCTTGATCCCCAATAGATCGATGCGCTGGCCACCGGTGACCTTCAGCATCTTCACCCGGTATTTGTCGGCGACGTCGGCGATGCGGCGCAGCTCGTCGGCGGTGGTGACGCCGCCCTTCATCTGCGGAATCACCGAGAAGGTGCCGTCCTTCTGGATGTTGGCGTGCGCCCGCTCGTTGATGAAGCGGCTTTGCGGGTCATCCACCGCCTCGTGCGGCCAGGTGGACAGCAGATAGTAGTTGATCGCCGGCCGACAGCTGGCGCAACCGTTGGGCGTCCGCCACTCCAGGAAATGGAACACTTCGGCGTGGGTCAGCAGATGGTGCTCCCGTATCGCCTGACGCAGCTCGACGTGGCTGTGGCCGGTGCAGCCGCACACCGCCTTGGTCTTGGGCGTTTCCTGGAAGCCGGAGCCGACCACGCTCATCAGCATTTGTTCGACCAGCCCGGAGCAGGAGCCGCAGGAGCTGGCCGCCTTGGTGTGCTTCTTCACCTCGTCCAGCGTGAACAAGCCCTTGTCCTGGATCGCCTTGACGATGGCGCCCTTGCACACGCCGTTGCAGCCACAGACCTCGTCTTCGTCCTTCATCGCCGCGGCGCGGCTCTGGCCCTGCACGCCGACGTCGCCTATCGCCGTTTCGCCGAACATCAGCGTGTCGCGCAGATCGGCCACGCTGCGGCCCTCGCGCAGCAGCTTGAAATACCAGGCGCCGTCGCTGGTGTCGCCGTACAGGCAGACGCCGGCCAGCTTGTCGCCGCGCAGCACCAGCTTCTTGTAGACGCCGCCGGCCGGATCGGACAGCACGATCTCCTCGCAGTCGTCGCCGCCCATGAAGTCGCCGGCGGAAAACAGGTCGATTCCCGTCACCTTCAACTTGGTGGACGACACCGAGCCGCCATAGCGGGCCACGCCCAGCCGCGCCAAGTGGTTGGCGCATACCTTGGCCTGCTCGAACAGCGGCGCCACCAGCCCATAGGCCACGCCGCGGTGGCTGGCGCACTCGCCGACGGCGTAGATGCGCGGGTCCGAGGTCTGCAAGGTGTCGTCCACCACCACGCCGCGGCTGCAATGCAGGCCAGCGGCCTCGGCCAATGCGGCGTTGGGGCGGATGCCCACCGCCATCACCACCAGCTCGGCCGGAATCTCCTCGCCATCGCTGAAGCGGACGCCGCGCACCCGGCCCTGGCCATCGTCCAGCAACGCGGCGGTCTGCCGCCCCATCAGGAAACGGATGCCGCGCGCCTCCAGCGCCCGGCGCAACAGCTCGCCCGCCTGGCGGTCCAGCTGGCGCTCCAGCAGCCAGTCGGCCAGATGGACGACGGCGACGTCCATGCCGCGCAGCCTCAGGCCGTTGGCGGCCTCCAACCCCAGCAGGCCGCCGCCGATCACCACCGCGGCGCGCCTCTGGCCCGCGGCCTCCATCATGTACTCGGTGTCGGCGATGTCGCGGTAGCCGATCACCCCATCCAGCTCGCGCCCCGGAATCGGCAGCATCACCGGCGAGGAGCCGGTGGCCAGCAGCAGCCTGTCGTAACCGGCGACGGCGCCGTCTTCCGCCACCACCTCGCGCCGAGCCCGGTCGATGGCGCTGACGCGCTTGCCCATATGCAGCGCGATGCTCCGCTCCGCGTACCACTCCTGCGGATTCAGCACGATGTCGCCGAACGCCTGCTCCCCCGCCAGCACCGGCGACAACAGGATGCGGTTGTAGTTAGGGTGCGGTTCCGCGCCGAACACCGTGATGTCGTAGAGATCCGGCGCCAGCGCCAGCAGCTCCTCCACCGCGCGGATGCCGGCCATGCCGTTGCCCACCACCACCAGCCGCTGCCGGGTCCGGACTTTCAGTTCGGCCATGTCCATGTCCGTCTCCTCACACGCGGGCGGCCGCCGCCGCCCAGTTGTCGCGCCAGTGCCGCTGCACCCCGGCCAGGCTGAGCCAGGCCAGCAGGCACAGGCCGGCGAACAGCCACAAGCCGGGCGCGTAGTCGCCGCTGGCCTGCTTGACCGCGCCCAGGCCCGCCGCCAGGGTGAAGCCCCCCACGCCGCCGGCCATGCCCACCAGGCCGGTCATCACGCCCAGCTCCCGGCCGAAGCGCTGCGGCACCAGCTGGAACACCGCGCCGTTGCCCGCGCCCAGGCACAGCATGGCCAGCACGAACAGGGCCAGCGCCGCGCCCGCGCCGCCGGCATTGAGCGCGGCCGCGGCCATCAGCAAGGCGCAAGCCAGATAAACCGCCAGCAGCGAACGGGTGCCGCCCAACCTGTCGGCCAGCATTCCGCCCAAGGGCCGCATCACCGAGCCTGCAAACACGCAGGCGGCGGTATAGAGGCCGGCGGTTTTGGCGTCGAAACCGAATTGATCGTGGAAATAGCCGGGCAAAGCGCCGGCGAAACCGGAGAACCCACCGAAAGTCATCGAGTAGAAGAACATGAACCACCAGGCGTCCCTTTCCTTCAGCACGGCCAGGTAATCAGCCAACCGTTTCGGCGCCGCGGCGGCGGGCGCCTCCCTGGCGCACAGGGCGAAAATCAATAGCGTCAGCAACAGCGGCAGGCAGGCCAGGCCGAACACGCTCTGCCAGCCGTAAGCCATGGCCAGCGCCGGCGCGAACAAGGCCGCCAGCACGGTGCCGGAATTGCCCGCCCCGGCGATGCCCATCGCTGCCCCCTGATGCTGCGGCGGATACCAGCGCGAGGCCAACGGCAGCGCGGCGGCGAACGAAGCCCCGGCCACGCCCAGCAGCGCGCCCAGCGCCAGCATCGCGCCTAAGCTGGACAGGTCGGCGAGCCAGCCGCCGAACAACGCGGCGATCACGACGATCTGGCCAAGCAGGCCGGCGCGCTTGGCGCCGATGCGGTCCGCCAGCGCGCCCATCAGCGGCCGCAACAAGGCGCCGGCCAGGATGGGCGTGGCCACCATCAGGCCGCGTTGCTGGGTGGAAAGCCCAAGCGCGGCGGCGATGGGCACCTGCAACGGCCCCAGCAGATACCAGGCCATGAAGCTCAAGTCGAAGTACAGAAAGGCGCAAGCCAGCGTAGGCCGGTGCCCGGACTGCCAGAAGCTACGGTCCATGATCGCTCCCAGCGCGCGGCCCGCCCTCGCCCCCGGCCGGCTTGCGGCCAGGCCATCGGCAGGAACGGCGGATTCAGTCCGCGCGCAGATAGTCAAAACAAAACGGCGTCCTCTCCGTATCTGAACAGGAGAGGACGCCGTTGTCCCTAGTGGCAATCACCTACGTTGGCGTTTGCCCGAATGTGTCCGGCGGCGCGCCGTTGCGCCGTCCTGGATCAAGAACGCAAATCGCGTGCCAGCCTGAAAGACCCGGCTTTAGCGGATTTCGCCGTTTTTGCTGCACCGCATCAGTGCGTTTCCGCCAAATCCGCACCGGTTTTGGGCGGCGGCCACGCCTGCCCGTCCATCAACAGGGCGGGACGCCGGCCGGATTCCGGCAAGGCGACGCCGCAGCGCTCCGCCGCCTGGCGGTACAGCGCCGTCCCGCAAAGCGCCTGGGCGATATCCCGGTCGCCATCGCTCCGCCACAGCCCCCAGCGGCGGTATTGGCGCAGAAACCACAGCGTATCGGCCGGATCGGGGAAGTTGACCCGCCCCTCGTCGAAGAAGCGCAGCGGCGCGGCCTGCAAGGGATGCGCGCGCCAATGCCGCAGGATGGTTTCCGCCGGCACACCCAGCCAGGCATCCTCCGCCAGCCAGGCCGCCGCCTGCTCCTGATTGTCCGGCTGGTCCAGCCAATGGCAGGCCAGCAGCATCGTCTCGATCAGCGCCGAAGCCAGCTGGGGCTGCCGGTCGGCCAGCTCGCGGCGGCAGATCAGCGCCTTTTCCGGATGCTCCGGCCAGATGGCCGCGCTGTCGGCCACCAGACAGGCGCAGCCCTGCTCTTCCGTAACCGCGTGCCAGGGCTGGCCCGCGCAATAGCCGTCCAACGCGCCCGTCCGCATCGCCGCGCCCATCTGCGCCGGCGGGATGACCACGCAACGCGCGTCGCGCAAGGGATGCACATCCTGGGCCGCCAGCCAGTAATACAGCCACATCGCGTGGGTGCCGGCGGGAAAAGTGTGCGCCAAACGCAAGGGGCGGCCCAACCGGCGGGCGATGTCGGCCAGGCTGGCGCCGTCGCGCCGCTGCGCCGCCAGGCCCGGACTCAGGCTGATGCCCTGGCCGTTGCGGTTCAGCGTCATCAGCACCGTCATATCGCATTGCGGTCCGCCCAGGCCCAGCTGCATGCCGCAGGCCAGGCCGTGCAGCGCGTGGGCGGCGTCCAGCTGCCCGGCCAGCAGGCGGTCGCGCAATGCCGCCCAGGATGGCTGCCGCAGCGGCTGCAGCGCCAGGCCGTTCATGCTGTCCAGCCCCAGCCGGCAGGCGACCGCCAGCGGCGCGCAATCGGTCAACGGCAGGAAGCCGACGCGGACCCGCGCCAGGCTATTGTCTTCGGGATAATCTGCATGCATCGCGGCCTCTCAATCCAGCAGTTCGCTGGCGTGGATCAGTTGAAGAGCCAGGTCGGCCAGGCGCAGGCCCGACCTCATCGCCTGGCCGCGCAGCAGCGCGTAAGCCTCTTCTTCGCCAAGCTGCCGCCGGCGCATCAGGATGCCCTTGGCCCGCTCGATCAGCTTGCGCTCCGCCAGCTGCCGCTCCATGTCGGCCAGCTTGCGCTTCAGCGCGGCGTCTTCCTCGAACTTGACCCTGGCCATGTCGATGATGGGCGCCAGCCGCTCGGCGGAGACGTGATCGACGATGTAGGCGGTGACCCCGGCGCGCACCGCGGCCTGGATGGCGGGCATCCCGCCGTGTTCGGCGAACATCACCACCGGGCGCGGCGCGGACCTCTCCATCAGCGCGAGCTGCTCCAGCGTGTCGCGCGTCGGCGATTCGGTATCGACGATGATGATGTCCGGCCGCTCCGACTCCGCCAGCCGCAGCAGCTCGGCCGCGCCGTCGGCCTGGGCGATGACCAGGTAGCCGGCGTCGGCGAAGGCGTCGCGCAGCTGCCGCATCGGCCGGTCGGTATCGTTGACCAGCAACAGCCTCAAGGGAGCGGACGGGTCCATGGTCTCATTCAAAGAATGGGTCTGCGGGAAGTAAAAGCAAACCCCATGCCCGATTGCCGGAACGATGCAAAAACGCCCGCGTGAGCGGGCGTCGCGTGAATCAACCGGCTTTGGCCGGTTCCGGCTTGCCGCCTGGCGGCGGGCCGCTCGGCTCCTCGTCCAGATTGCTCTCGGCGCGGCGGCCTGCCCAGTAGGCGGCGTTGGCGATGCCCAGCTTTTCCGGATGGAACACTGGGTCCATGCCTTGCGCCTTCTGCGCCTCGTAATCGCGCAGGCAGGCCAGCGCCGGCTTCTGCATCAGGATGATGGCGATGATGTTCAGCCAGGCCATCAGGCCGACGCCGATATCGCCCAGGCCCCAGGCCAGATCGGCGGTCTTCACCGTGCCGTAGACGGTGGCCGCCATCAGGCCCACCTTCAGCGCGAACACCAGCCACGGCCGCCCCGCCTTGCGGTTGATGAAGGCGATGTTGGTCTCGGCGATGTAGTAGTAGGCGATGATGGTGGTGAAGGCGAAGAAGAACAGCGCCAGCGCGACAAACACCGAGCCGAAGCCCGGCATGATGCTTTCCATCGCGGTCTGCACATAACCCGGACCGGCAGCCACGCCGGCGATGCCGGTGTACAGCGCCGCGCCGTCCGGCCCCTGCACATTGTACTGGCCGGTGATCAGCAGCATGAAAGCCGTGGCGGAGCAGACGAACAGGGTGTCGATGTAGACCGAGAACGCCTGCACCAGGCCCTGCTTGGCCGGATGGCTGACCACCGCGGCGCTGGAGGCGTGCGGACCGGTGCCCTGGCCGGCCTCGTTGGAATAGATGCCGCGCTTCACGCCCCACTGGATGGCGAAGCCCAGCACCGCGCCCATGCCGGCCTCCATGCCGAAAGCGCTCTTGAAGATCAGCGCCAGCACGCCCGGCAGCTGCTCGATATTCAGCGCGATCACCACGCAGGCGACGATGATGTAGCCCAAGGCCATGAAGGGCACCACCGCGCCGGCGAACACCGCGATGCGCTTGACGCCGCCGAAAATGATGAAGCCCAGCATGATGGCCAGCAGCGCCGCGGTGACGGTGGGCGCAATGCCAAAGGCCGACTGCATCGAATTGGCGATGGAATTGGCCTGGATGCCGGGCAGCAGCACGCCGGTGGCCACCACCGTGGTGATGGCGAACAGCCAGGCATACCACTTCATGCCCAGCCCCTTCTCGATGTAGAACGCCGGGCCGCCGCGGTACTGGCCGTCTATCTTCTCCTTGTACACCTGGCCCAGCGTGGATTCGATGAAGGCGGAGCTGGCGCCGAGAAAGGCCACCAGCCACATCCAGAACATCGCGCCCGGCCCGCCGAAGGTGATGGCGGTGGCCACCCCGGCGATATTGCCGGTGCCCACCCGCCCCGCCAGCGTCATCGCCAGCGCCTGGAACGACGACACGCCGGCGCTGCTGCTCTGGCGGTTGAACATCAGGCGCAGCATCTCCTTGAAATGCCTCAGTTGCAGAAAACGGGTGCGCAACGAAAAATACAGGCCCACGCCCAGACACAGATAAATCAGCGCCGGGCTCCAGACCACGCCATTGATGGCGTTGACCAACTCCTCCATGGGTTCTCCTTTGTAAGCGAAGGTATGCAATCGGCGTGTTTTTATATTCCTGCTGCCGATTGTCCGACCGGAACCCGCAAGATAATGGTCAATGCCTGAATGTTTCCAGATGGTTTACTGTAAAAATAAAGTAAATACCCTAAATAAATAACATCACGCCCGCTCAGGCAATCCACCAGCAAGACCGGCGGCGGCGCGGCGGCCCCAGGCCGGAACGCCATGCCCGCGCATGGTATAGTGTGCCCCCGGTTCTCCCTGTAGAAAGTTTCAAGCCATGCCCACCCTCTTCCGTCTGTCCGCCGCCTGCCTGCTGCTGGCCGCGCTGAGCGGCTGCCAGCCGCCGCAACGCATCCAGGCCAGCTACCACTGCGACGATCAGATTCGGTTCAGCTTCGACCGCCGCACCCAGACGGTGGAAGTGTTCCGCGGCGGCGAGAGCTTCAAGGGATATATGGACGAGAAAGGCCTGCTGACCTGGCCCAAGCCGCTGGCCGGCAAATCGCTGCCGGACAGCTTCTTCATTTCCCGCAAGACGCCGGACCAGATGAAGCTGTACGGCGGCTTCGCCGGCACCGGCAAGGCCTGCCGGCTGGACCCGGGCTGAGAATGGCAGACGGGGCTTCACGCCCCGCCCCGGCGATCGTACCTATCGGCATGCTGGCGCGGCTCCCGCGCCGGAACGCTCGCAGGAGGCCGCCATGCCGCTCGCTCTTAACAACTGCCCGATCACCAACAACACCGCCGTCACCATTCGCGTCGTGCCCGACGCGCCTGGCCACGCCTTCGACGTGCCGCCCGGCCAGACCGTCAACTCCGGCGTGATCGTCTTCGACACCATACCGGTTCCCGGCGATGTGCTGGACACCGACGCGGACCAGGCGGCAAACCAACGGAGTTGCTATTTCGTGCTGGTGGACGGGGAATATCGCTTTAACATCCCAGACGATTTCAGCGCGGTGTTCAGCTAGATCAAGAACCCGCCGTCGAAAAACACCTTGTCGTCGAAGCGCAGCCGGCCACCCGAAAAGATCAGGTCCAGGTGGTGGCTGCCCAGCTCGCCGCCGCCCAGGCCCAAGTGCAGCCCAGGATGGCGCTCCTCGAAGCCGGCGTTCAGCCCATACAGTCCCTTCACGCCGCAGTTGGTGCCGATGCCGAACTCCGCCACCGCGGCGTTGCCGGCGTTGGCGCTCAGGTATTTGTCGAAATCCGCCGAGAAACGAGCGTCGCCGCAGCTGAAGTCCGCCACTCGGCTATCCCGGATGCGCAAGGTAGCGAAATCGCGGACCACGCCGTATTTGACGGCGAACGGTATCGTGCTGAGAAAAGCGCCGCTGAAGCGCACCTCGCCCTGCAGATCGGCGATGGAAGTGGCGATCTCTCCTGGGACGAGATCGACATTGCCGTCGCCGTCTATCGAGGTCCAGGACTGGTCCGGGCCGATGGAGCCGCTCAAGTACCCGCCTCCCGCCTGTTCGAACACTACCCGCCCGGCTTGCTCCGCCAGCGCGATCAGGCCGCGGTTACGCTCGGCCATCCGCGCCCGCGGCTCGGAGAACGCCTCGTAAAAATGCGGCCCGTAGTCCTTGAACAAGATGGATTTCTTCCAATGAGACTGCATCGCTTGCTTGATCGGCAACAGGAAGACCGGCCCGCGCGGATCGATAGACGGCAACGTGGACGAGCGGTACAGGAAAATGAAGACATCGCATTGTTCGATCGCGGCCGCCAGCGCGTCCGCGCTCCCGTTCTCCAGCTCGGCCAAACGGATGTCCGCGGCGATGGCCTCGCCGGCGCCTTCAGCGATGTCCGCGGCGACTTCGCCGTGATATGCGTCGAATCCCAGCAACAGGCGGATGGCCTCTCCCGAGGCCGCCTTGTCCCTGGCCGCCGGATGCAGCGCCAGGCAGGCGTACATATTGCGGACGCTACGCGCCTGCTCTTCGGTGGTGATGCGCATTCAGCTTTCTCCCAAGAACCGCTGACAAAACTTCGCGGAGTCTCTGAGCCAAAACGCGCCGGCACGGGCGGTGCCAGTCGTGTGACAAGGAGGCGCGGCCCAGGATCCGTTTTTTGTTGGCGGATCTAAAAAACGAGGCCGCCAGGGCCCCGTTGTCAGACATGGATTCGGCTAATGCCCCATCAGACCGGCCACAACGCGGTGCCGAACGGCACTACGGCCTTGTCCTGCATCATCTCCACCGCTTCGGCGAAGGTTTCTTCCTGGAACCAGGCATCCAGCTCGATATCCGCGGTTTGGATTTGATCGTTCATCTGCATCTCCTTTGTCGTTGGAAAATTCGCGGCGTTAGAGCAAATGCCCTAACAAAATTACAGACGCATTGAATTCATGCAAGTTCTAATCCCACTTAGTATTAATCATGCTATCAACATTAAAAATGACATCAAAAATAGCATTAACAGCCTGACGTCACGGCCTATAATGAAAATCATTCCTCATTCCAAGAGGCCCCCATGCAATCTCCTGGCATTCCCACCAACGAGGCTGAACGCGTCCGGGTGCTGCAAGAGTTGCTCATTCTGGATACCGATCCGGAAGAACGCTACGACGCGATCACCGCCTACTGCCGCTCCCGCTTCGCAGTCAAGATCGCGCTGATCAGCCTGGTGGACAGCAATCGCCAGTGGTTCAAGTCGCACTGCGGGCTGGACGCGAGCGAAACCCCGCGCGACATCAGCTTCTGCGGACACGCCATCCTCGGCGACGACATCTTGGAAATACCCGACGCCAGCGACGACAACCGCTTCTCCGACAATCCGCTGGTGCTCGGCGATCCCAATATCCGCTTCTACGCCGGAGCGCCGCTGAAACTGTCGTCCGGCCACGCCATCGGCACGCTGTGCCTGATCGACTCCAAACCCAAGCGCCTGGCCGGAGAGGAGAAAAGGCATCTGAAAACGCTGGCCCATACCGTGGTGCTGGAAATAGAAGGCAGCCGCGCCGTCAGCGAGCCCGGCTGACCCTCTTCGCCGACTAATGCTCGGGCCACCTCTGGTAGCCGTTTTCGTCGTAGAAGGTTTCCGTCAGCGCGTCGCCATTCAACTCCAGTCTCACGAAACCGTTCAGCACCCGCTCCGGATACTGGCAGTCGTCGGCGGAGCGCGTCTCCGCCCACGCCACCTGCGGCTTGCCGTCCAGAGCCTTGGCCGGCCCGTACGGAATCGCGCCGTGGCCGACGCAGCGGGCCAGCAGCTTGCCCTGCGGCTGGTAGCATATGACGTTGTGCAGATGGCCCCAGTACCAGTAATCCGGGTCGCGGCCCAGCGCGGCGGCTACCTCCTGGTACAGCGGCGTCTTGGTAGAGCCATCCATGGCATAACCCTGGTGGTGAGACAGCAGCAGAATCTTACCCTGCCAGCCAGCCGTCACCTCTTTCAGCCACGCGGTTTGCGCGTCGCCCAGCGCGCCGTCCATGTAAAGATTGAACTTCTCCGACCAGTAAGCGGTGTCCAGCCCAATAATCAGCCAATTCTGGTTGTACAAACTGAAGTAGCTGGTCCCCTGCTGAAGGGGAAAGCGCAAACCCAATTCCTGGAAGTAGCCGAAGGCGCCGTTGTACATCTCATGGTTGGAGTTCAGCGTGAACTGGCCGCGCGTCCCGGCCGGCCAGGAGGCGAAGTCGCGCAGCTCATCCGGACTGGAGCCGGCGTAGTAAACATCGCCAAGGTGCACCGTATAGTCGGCAGGCATCGCGCTCATCGCCTTGGCCACCTTGGCGGCGATGTACTCGCCTGTTCCCCAGTCGCCGGCGATGTTGAAACTGGCATTGTCAAGCATGGCGATATGGTTGGGCTTGGCCGCCCAGGGCGCCCGATTCAGCAAATGCTCGAACCACTCCACCAGCGCCTCGCCCCATTGCGGGTCCAACAGCTCCCATTTGCGACAGCCCAGCAAGGTGCCGTCGTCCATCACCCGAGTGGGCAGCTCCTCCTCGGTGGATGGCAAATGCCTGCCATCCACCACGCCCTCCAGGATGGACAAACCATGGGCAAACTCCCAGGGAATGTCCACCGGCACGGTGGAGCCGCTGTCTATCAGGTCCAGCGCCTGCTGGTGCACCTGCTTCAGCCGCTCGAGCAGTTGCTGCTTCTGCTGCAGTGCTTGCTGTGCGCCGACGAGATCATCCTCTACTCGTTTGCGCCAATCGTCGAACATGCTCATGTTCCGCCTCCGTTCGCTATCCAGCCATTCCGGCTCACAAGATTTTCATGTACTCGATCAGGTCCCACTTCTCGCTGTCGGACAAACCAATTCCGTACTCGTGGCCAGTGTTGTGGTTGCCCGGCAAGCGGGTATCGAACTTGAAGTAGCCCCCGCCCTTGACCTCAGGCCCGGCAGAAAGGAAGCCGACGTTGCGGGTGTCGAACACGCTGGAGCCGCGGTAGAACACCTTGGGCCGCTTGTCGGGCTTCTGCAGCAGGTCCCACAGCGTCGGCACCGAGCCGTTGTGCAGATACGGCGCGCGCAGCCAGATGCCGTCGGTCGGCGTGTTGCTGTAGCTCTGCGTCTTGCGGTAGGCGCCGAAATCGAACGGCGGCTTCTTGAATTCGTGGAACTTGTCCACCAGGCCCACGGTGAAGGAGTTGACGCGGTAGGGGTCAGTGCCCAGTTCGTCCAGCCCCACGGTCACCTGGCCGGTATCGGCCTTGCCGAAATCGTGGCAGCTGGCGCAATTCTTCTCCCACAGCGCCTGGCCGCGATGCGCGCGCACCTGGTCCAGTCCACCGAACGGCCACTTGGGCGGCTGATGCGTCAGCAGCCAGTCGGTCACGCGCTTGAACTCGGCCGGCAGCACCGACTGCGGGGTCGCGCCCACCGCCATCGCCGCCGCGTAGTTGCGCTCCTTGATGTCGTTGTTGTTGCCGTCCCAGTGCAGGTACAGCGACTCGCGCGGCATCTGGTTCCAGATCTGCGGCAGGTCTACCGTGCCGATGGTGGAGTCGTCCGGGAAACCGAATACCACCATCTTGGTAGGGTTGAAGGTGTCGGTGCGGCCCGGCCCCTGCTGCGGCCGCAGCTTTTGCCACGCATACTGCTGCTTCTGTTTCAGGAAGGCCTGGCGCGTGGCCGGCACGATCAAAAACCGGTAGAACAGCTTCTCTATCGGCCCCAGCTCGTAATGCTGCTCGATGGCGTCGATCACCTTGGCGTTGAAGTCCGGATCGCCGGCGCAGTCGTACAGGAACCACTGGAACGACTCCAGATCCAGCAGCGCAGCCGGCGCGGTCGGCACCGGCACCGGCACGTCGTCGGCGCTCTTGCGGTACATGCCGGTGTGGCACAGCGCGCAATTGGGCTCCACCGACGGATAGCCGATCTGGCGCTTGGCCAGGCCGATCGGCAGGTCATGCCCGCCCTCATAGATGAAGCCGAAAGCCTGCCAGCCTGTGCCCAGCTTGGGCATGCGCTGCGCGCACACCTGCGGCAGCACCGAGAACACGTACAAGGGAATGCGCGCATCCGGCCCCAGGCCTATCGCCGCGTACTTGAAGTGGTCCACGTCGGACGCCAGCGGCGGCTGCGGCACTTCGCGCAGCAGATTGGCCCAGGCCTCATAGCCGATGAAGGCCAACACCAGCACCACGACAATGGCGATCTTGCGGCGGACGCCGGAAAAGCACTTGGCCAGGCAACGCCACAAGCCGCACAGGCCGGCGCGGATCAATGGCCACGGCCGCTGCTCCGCCGGCAGGCCGACATACAGCAGCGCGCCCAGGATCGCGAACATCGCGGCGTCGGAATACAGCAAGGGCTTGAAGGCGTCCGGATAGCCGGAGGTCTGGATCAGGTAGATCCAGAACACCACCGCGATCAGCCGGGACAGCACGCACAGCCAGGAATACACCGGATAGCGCGCGGCGTTGACGCCGGCCGGCGCGTAAAACAGGCTGACACCCACCAGCAGCATGCCGGCGTTCTGCAGCCACGGGTACACCGCCTGGCCGGGCAGGCCGAAGCTGCTGTTCAGGAAATCCGGCCAGAACAGCGCCGGGATGGCGAACACCATATTGATGGCGATGCCGATCCAGATGAAGCGCTGGAACCAGCGCAAGCCACATTCCGCGCAACGAGTCTTGTCCATGGGAAGGTCCTTGTGAAGACGGCGTCGAATGGCCAGGCGCGGCCGGGACCGGACAGCGGCCCCGGCGCTTTCGCCTCAGCCGCCTGCGGTCTTGTCCAGATGGGCGACGATGGCCGGGTAAACATCGGCCGCCGCGTTCTTGCCGAACATGCAGTCGATGTGGCCGTAGCCCGGCACCACCAGCCGGCTGTAACGCTCCGGCCCGAAACGCTGCACCAGCTTGTCGTACGTGCGCTCGGTGCTCTCCGGCAGGTAGCACTCGTTCTGCTCGCCGCTGATGAACAGAATGGGCATTTGCAACCGGTCGAAGTGCGGCATGTAGATGTCGTCGCCGTCGAAGGACACCAGCCGTCCCTCGCGGCACATCCGCGCCAGATGCTCCATGGTGCGCATGTTCGCCACCCCGAACAGCTCGTGCAGATTGTCGTGCAGCGTCTCGTTCAGGGTTTCGTGACGGTACAGCGGCGCGTACATGAAGGTGATGCGGTGGCAGACCGGGTTGTTGCAATAGCCCTGCGCCTCCGCCAGCGCATAGCCCTTCAGCGCGGTGTCGTACAGCTTCTCGAACCAGTTGGAGTCGGACGCGGTGTAAGCGGTCAGCGATTGCACGCCCAGCTTGTCCAGCACCGTCGGCAGATGCAGACCGGTCTTCACCTGGGTGGCGGCCGGCACCACGATGTCGGCGGCGATCTGCGAGCACACCACCGACCTCACCCCTTCCAGCCCGGCCAGCATGGACATGAAGAAGGTGGTGGCGCCGTAGCAGTGCACCACGCACTGCACGTCGGCCGCGCCGGTGGCTTCGCGTATCCGCCGGATCGCCGCCGGATAGTCGTAGCGCGCCACCTGGTCGCCATCCCACTGCTGCTTGCTGGCTTCCAGCAGGATGCTGACGCGGAAGTCCAGCAGCCACACGTCGTAGCCGTGCTGGTACAGGTACTCCAGCAGATTGGTGGAGATGGTGTCGGTGGAGAAGATGTTCGACCCCACGCCCAGGCCATGCACCAGCATCACCGGTCCCTTGCCGCCGCCGTTGTAGCGCGTGAGCCGCAGATTGACGCCGTCGTCGGTCGGGAAGAACGCCACCTCGGGCGCGCCGGCGTTGAGCGGACGCTTCTTGCGCGGCGGCGCGTCCGGATTGAAGTAGACATTGGGCGCCAGCACGCCGCCATAGCTCTCCCACAGCACGCCGGCGAAATATTCGCCGAAGCGCGCCAGCTGTTTCAGCCGCTCCGCCTCGCTGGAGACGTTGAGCACCTTCATCGTGGTCATCTGCCGCGCGAAGTCCGCCGGCTCGATGTGCAGCACCCCGCTGCCGGCTACCTCGCCGCCATCGTCCACGCCCTTGTATACCGTCACGTACAAGGTGCTGGTATCGGCCCAAATCTTGAGCGGGCCGTGATCGCTGGGCACCGACTTGAACGCGCTGAAGAAGTACTCAGACCCATCCTCGGCGCTCAAGCGCATCTTGTAATTCATGTGGCGCTCGCCCACCTGCTGCGGATATTCCTCGAACAGGTTGAACACGCCATGGCTGACTGTCAGCGGCAGCGCCGACAAGGCCGGCGCGTTCAGCGTGCCGACAATGGTGGCTGGATGGCTGGGGTCGGAAATCAACCGGTCCAGATCGTCGGACGCCACCGTGACGGTAAAGCCCATGGTCGAACCGGCGTCCCGGCCGGCCTGGGCCGCCGCCTCGTATACGGCCAGATCGGTTCCCGCCGGCTGGCGGTGGGCGGTGGAGAAAAAGCCCTTCATCGTCTCGGTGAATTCGATGCCGGGCTTGTCCGGCTGAGGCTGCGGCGCGCGGCTCGGCGCCGATGGCAGCGTGTAGTCGATCTTCCAGCCGCGGTCCGCCGCCAGCAGCGCCATCGCCCGCTCGCTGACCGCCGAGATGGTGAACAGCGGGTTCACCGCCAGCGAGGTGGGAATCACCGAGCCGTCGGTCACATACAAGCCGGGATAGACATCGCGCCCGCTCGTTCCGCAAAACGCCTGGCCCTTGTGGTTGACCACGCCCTGGCCGGCGTCCTCGCCCATCACGCAGCCGCCCAGCGGGTGCACGGTGATCAGGCTGTGCTTGAACAGATCGGTCCAGATCGGATTGCGCACATAGATGCCGCCCAATGCCCGGGTGGCCTCCTGCAGCCTGTCGTTGCCGATCTTGAAGTTGGGCTGCTCGCCCACATCAGGCCAATCCAGCCGCAACTGATCGTGGTCGTCCAGCACCATCCGGCCGGCGCCGTCGTCGTGGCTCATGATCAGATAGGTCTGCAGCCGGTTCATCGCGCCGTGGTAAGGCCCGCGCAGCGCGCTCTCCACCTCCCGCGCCGCATACTTGATCCTGGCCAGCGCGCCGGTTTCCGAAGGCTGGCCCAGCTCGGCCGACGCCGCGGCCATCGCCGGCACCATCACCCCGCCGATGGCGCCGGGAATGGAGCCCTCTTCTATCACCATGCGCCGGCGCCAGCCGCTCTCGTCGCGCATGTCGATGATGGAGGTGATACAGGGGCCGACCGGGCCGACTTCCTTGGCCGAGTGCGTGCCGAAGCCGATGCCGTTGATCTTGTCGCCGTTGTTGTAGCCGAAGCCGAGGATGTCGCCGTTGCCGCTCATGTGCTGGCCCAGCTGGTCGGACAGCGGCAGGCCCTCGGCGCGGGAGCGCAGCAGGATTTCAGTGGAGCCCAGCGTGCCAGCGGACAGGATGACGATGTCCGCCTTGACGAACAGCGTCGGCGCGTCGAATTTCTCGCGTCCGGTGCCCACGTACTGGAAATGGATGATCCAGCCATCGCCATCCCGCTCCAGGTAGCGTACCGACGCCTGGCAGAAAATCTCCGCGCCGTGATTGCAGGCGTCCGGCAGATAGTTCATCAGCGTGGTGTTCTTGGCGTGGTTGTTGCAGCCGGACACGCAGTCGCCGCAATAATTACAGGGTTTCTGCTCGACGCCGACATGGTTGAGATCGTTCGGCAGCTTTTCGAAAGTCACATTGATCGGCGGCCGGTAGAAGACATGCTTGGCCTGGATGCGCTCGCCGGACTTCTGGTTGGCCTGCAGCTTGGGCAGCGTGGGCGCGGCTTCCGGGTAGGGCGTGGGCTTCAGCATCTGCTGCGCCCGCGCGTAGCCCTCCTTCAGCAGCGTGTCGACATGGTCGCGCACGCCCTCCGGCCAGCGCGGGTCCTCGAACACCTGAGGCTCCGGCTGCAGCGAGACGTTGGCATTGATCAGCGAAGTGCCGCCCAGGCCGCAGCCGACGATCACGTTCTGCTGCGCGTTGACGTGCAAATCGTAAAGGCCGGTGCGGGAGCCGAGGTGGCCATCCGGGTGGTGGACCTGGAATTCCTCGGTCGCTTCCGCCAGCGTGTCGGGGTACTCGCCGGGAATGATCTCCCGTCCCCGCTCCAGCAGACAGACGGAACGGCCTGCCCGCGCCATCCGCGACGCGGCGATGCCGCCGCCATAGCCGGAGCCGATCACCACAACCTCGTAACGTTCCTTGATTTCACTGATGGGGGACGCGATTCGCACCATTGACTTTCTCCCGGACAGGATCGAACAGTCAGGCCACGAATACCATTGCAGAAGGCGCGGCGCAGGCATCGCTGCGGACGCGGATGCCGGTCATCGATGCAAAGTGAAACCGGCGGTATTGTCATTGTGACATCATGATTTTATCTAGATCAGAACAATGCCCCTGTCAATGCCGCCATTAAGCTTTGCTTGCCGAGACATATCGTTACGGGATGGCCGCCGGCGAGAACCCGCCGGCGGCGCCTGCGATGATCAGGCCGGCGGCAACTCCTGCGAGAACAGGGTCTGCCCGGCCACATCCTTCAGCCTCACCGTCATCGCCCGGCTGCGGGCATCGATGTCCACCTGGCCGAAGAACTGCATCCCGGCCAGCGGCGAGGCGTTCTGCGCGGGCGGGGCTTTCTGGTATACGACCTTGGGGCCGAAAGTCATGTCCAGCGCGTTCGGTCCGAAGGTGCCGGCGTTGAGCGGGCCTGATACGAACTCCCAGAACGGATTGAAGTCGGCGAATGCCGCCCGTTCCGGATGGTAGTGGTGGGCGGCGGTGTAATGGACGTCGGCGGTGAACCAGACCACGTTGCGGATATCATGACGCTTGATCTCACCCAGCAGCCAGGCCAGCTCCAGTTCGCGCCCGCGCGGCTGTCCATGGTCGCCATTGGCCATCGCTTCCCAGCGCGGGCTGCCGTCGGCGTTCTTGCCGTCGCCCACCTGCAGCGCCAGCGGCATGTCCGCCATCACCGCCTTCCAGACCGCGCGCGACGACTTCAGCCCCTCCAGCAACCATCGCAGCTGCTCGCGGCCCATGAAGCTGCCGCCCGGCTCGCCCTCGGCCTGCAGATTGGCGCCGTTGGCGTCGCGGTAGCTGCGCATGTCCACCACGAACACGTCCAGCAGCGGCCCCTGCGGTAAATGGCGGTACACCCGCTCGCTTTCGCGGTCGCCGTAATGGCGCAGCGGCGCGTACTCCATGAAGGCGCGCGTGGCGCGGGCCTGCAGCACGCCTATGCTCTTTTCGCGGTAGCGGGCATCGTCGGCCAGATTCTTGCTATCCGACCAGTTGTTGACCACCTCGTGGTCGTCCCACTGCCAGATCTGCGGCACCTCGGCGGCAAAGCGCCGCACATTGTGGTCCATCAGGTTGTAGCGATAACGGCCGCGGTACTCGTCCAGCGTCTCCGCCACCTTGCTTACCTCGGGCGTCACCAGGTTGCGCCATATTTTCCCCTCTTCCACCGTCATTTCGGCGGCCATCGGACCGTCGGCGTAGATGGTATCGCCGCAGTGGACGAAGAAGTCGGGCTGTTGCCGGCGCATGGTTTCATAGATGCGCATGCCGCCCCAGTCCGGGTTGATGCCGAAGCCCTGGCCGGCGGTGTCGCCGGACCAGACGAAGCGCAAGTCGCGCGGCTGCCTCGATACCGTGCGGAAACGGCCCAGCAGCGGCTCGGACAGCGCCCGCGGCAAAGCGGCGTCTTCGTAGCGCACGCGGACGAACAGCTGCTCGCCGGCCGGCAAGCCGCTCAGATCGATGCGGGTGGTGAAATCGGCAGCCTCGGTGGCCCACGGCCCGCGCAGCTTCCTGGGATTGGCAAAGCGCTCGCTGACATCCCACTCCACCAGCATGCGCGCCGTGCGATCCGCTCGCGCCCAGACTATCGCCCGGTCCGCGCCCACATCGCCGATCTGGATGCCGGAGCTTGCCTGCGGACGCAGCCGGTCCGGCGTGATCAGCGCCGGCGCGGCCTGGGCGGCCGGCCCCAACAGCAGGCCGCCGCTGCCCGCCAGCGCGGTCTTGATGAAATTCCGTCTATCCATTTTGTTCTCCCGAGCGAAACCGGCATCCTGCCAAGGCCGGATGCCAGACGTTTGACGCCTGGATGAACATTATGTGTATGGACAAATAAAAACCGCCGCGGCTGACGGGCCGCGGCGGTTCATGAACGATAAACGTCTTATCGGCCCAGCATGGCCTTGGCCACCGCCTCCGCCACCTTGATGCCGTCCACGCCCGCCGACAGAATACCGCCGGCGTAGCCCGCGCCCTCGCCCGCCGGGAACAGGCCTTTGACGTTCAGGCTCTGGCCATCATCGCCGCGGGTGATGCGCAGCGGCGAACTGGTGCGGGTTTCCAGGCCGGTCAGCACCGCGTCGTGCAGATCGTAGCCGCGGATCTGGCGGGCGAAGTGCGGAATCGCCTCGCGCATCGCCTCCACGCAGAAGTCGGGCAGGATGCGCGCGAGATCGGTCATGGTCACGCCCGGCTTGTACGACGGCTCGACGCTGCCCAGCTGGGTGGATGCCTTGCCGGCCATGAAGTCGCCCAGCAACTGCGCCGGCGCGAAATAATCGCCGCCGCCCAATTCATATGCTTTGCTTTCCAGCTCGCGCTGGAAGTCCAGGCCGGCCAGCGGGCCGCCCGGGTAGTCGACCTCGGGCGAAATGCTGACCACGAAGCCGGAGTTGGCGTTGCGCTCGTTGCGCGAATACTGGCTCATGCCGTTGGTGACCACGCGCTTTTCTTCCGAAGTGGCCGCCACCACGGTGCCGCCCGGGCACATGCAGAAGCTGTACACCGCGCGGCCGTTGCCGGCGTGGTGCACCAGCTTGTAGTCCGCCGCTCCCAATAGCGGATGGCCGGCGTACTTGCCCCAGCGCGCCGCATCGATCAGCGATTGCGGATGTTCGATGCGGACGCCTACCGAGAACGGCTTGGCCTCCATGTAGACGCCGCGCTTCTCCAGCATCTGGAAGGTGTCGCGCGCGCTGTGGCCCAGCGCCAGCACCACGTGGTCGCTCAGCACCTCGCCGCCGTCAGCCAGCTTGACGCCGCGCACGCGGTCGCCGTCCAGAATCAGGTCGTCCACGCGCTGCTCGAAGCGGATTTCGCCGCCCAGTTCAATGATCTCGGCGCGCATGTTCTCCACCATGGAGACCAAGCGGAAAGTGCCGATGTGCGGACGGGCCAGGTAGAGGATTTCCTCCGGCGCGCCGGCCTTGACGAACTCGGTCAACACCTTGCGGCCCAGATGGCGCGGGTCCTTGATCTGGCTGTACAGCTTGCCGTCTGAGAAGGTGCCGGCGCCGCCCTCGCCATACTGCACATTGGACTCGGTATTCAGCTCGCTCTTGCGCCACAGGCCCCAGGTGTCCTTGGTGCGCTGGCGCACTTCCTTGCCGCGTTCCAGCACGATGGGCTTGAAACCCATCTGGGCCAGGATCAGCGCCGCGAAAATGCCGCAGGGGCCAAAGCCCACCACCACCGGACGCTGCTTCAGCTCCGCCGGCGCCTGGCCGACATAGTAATAATTGGTGTCCGGGGTGGGCATCACCCGGCGGTCGCCCTTGAAACGGGCGAACAGCTTGTCCTCATTAGCCACATCCACGTCGATGATGTAGACCAGGCTCATCACGCCCTTGCGGGCGTCGTAACTGCGTTTGAACACGGTGAAGCCGCGAACGTCGTCCGCCGGCGCTTTCAAAAAGCCGGCGACGGCGTCGGCCAGCTCCTCAGGAGTATGGTCCAGCGGCAGCTTGAGTTCGGAAATGCGCAACATAAAAATCCAGTAACAGGTTGGTGTCTATTCAACGAGGCGCCATTGTAGCGGCAAACCACGCGCCCAGGCACGACAATGGTCAAGCCGCTGATTGCAATCCCCCCGCGCGTTGGCTATAGCGTACTGTGGCATTCGCCACCGGCATGGCCTTTCTCGCCACGCCTGCCGTCCTCCACCATCAGGCTGACGGAACCTTCTGCCGCGCCGTTCCAGACAGCGCGAGCAGGGCTTTAAAGTTGCAAGTTATCGGGACTGCTCCTGTTTTCGACTCTTCCGCCGCGATGACAACAAGGCGATATCGCCATGCGCGCGGCCTTTGCCAGGAAGATCGAGACGAGCGGGAAGCATTGCACCAAGGAGAACCCTCATGAATCTGGACATACTCACCCAGCCGGCTGTGCGGCTGGCGATAGAGGCATTGCAACACGGCGACCACGCCAACTGGATGGCGCAGTTCAACACCGATGCGACACTGACGGACGATGGACTGCCAGCCAATTTCCACAAATTCAGCGAACACGCGATGGGACACGAGCACTTCACCAGCATAGACCGGGTGGAAAACCAGGGTCTGGACGTGTACGGCGGCTTTCACAGCGACCGTTGGGGCAATTTCAACACCTACTTCAAATTCCATCTGGACGCAAACGGCAAGATCCGCCAGCTGGACATCGGCCAGGATAGTTGACTCCCCGCCGGGCGGCCCCTTACCCGCCCGGAAACCCATCACTATAATTGCAGCATCCACACCGTATGGCGGTCTGGCGCCATGGGAGAGGCGATGCACCAGATACTGGTCATAGACGACGATGCCGTATCGCAGCAATTTCTCGTGATGGTGTTGCAACGCCTCGGCTACGAAAATGTGGTGGTGGCCAGCGACGGCCTGGACGCGCTGATCCAGCTGGACGCCGGCGATCGGCGTTTCGACGTGATCTTCTGCGACCTCGACATGCCGCGCATGGACGGCATCGAGTTCGTCCGTCATCTGGGCGAGCGAGGTTTTCAAGGCATGCTGCTGATTTCCAGCGGCTTCGACGAGAGAGTGATCGAGTCGGTGGCCGAGCTGGCCCGCATGTACGATCTATGGCTGGCGGGGGTGCTGCCCAAGCCCATCAACCACCAGACGCTGCAGCGCCTGATCAATCAGCCGCCCCCCGCCAGCCGCCACGTTCCGGGCGTCGTGTCCCCGCCCACGGAGGAAGAGTTGCGCGCCGCCATCGGCAAGGGCGAGCTCCGCCCTTTCCTGCAGCCCCAGGTATCAATGAAAGACGGCCAGATACGCTCGGCGGAAGTCCTGGCCCGATGGCAGCATCCCCGGCTCGGACTGATAGGCCCCCAGCAGTTCATCCAGCTGGCGGAAAACTCCAGCCTGATCACCGAACTGACCCTGCAGATGCTGCGGCAGGCGGCTGTCATCATGGACAGGCTGCCCAGCGAGACGCCGCTGGCGATGTCGCTGAACCTGTCGGTGGAGTCGCTGAACGAAATCGCGCTGGTATCCCGCTTCGAACGCATACTCGTCGATTGCGGCTTTCCCTTCAGCCGCCTGATCGTGGAGGTGACGGAAACCGGCCTGATGGCCAATCCGACGCGCGCGCTGGAATTGCTCACTCGCCTGCGGCTGAAAGGCGCGCGGCTATCCATAGACGATTTCGGCACCGGCTTCGCCAGCATGGACCGCCTATCGCGCATTCCCTTCACCGAGCTGAAGATAGACAAGGGCTTCGTCATCGACGCCGCGCGCAACCCGACCAACTTCTCCATCGTCCGCGCCAGCGCCGAACTTGGACGCCAGCTGGGCCTGGACGTGGTGGCCGAAGGCGTGGCGACAGAGTCGGAATGGCAGCTTTGCCGGCAGTTGGGCGTGGAAATCGCCCAAGGGTCCTTCATCTCGCCGCCGGTGGACGCGGAAAGCTTTCGCAGCTGGCTGCTGAAACACCGCGGCGTTTTCCTTCACGCCGCGCCCAACCTTTCCGACACCGTGTGAAGCCGGAATATATTTAGGAGCCTAGCCATGTACGCCCTCGGCCGCGCCGTTCTGATCCTGCTGTTCCTGGCCATCCCGCCGTGCCAGGCCGAAAGCCCCCCGTTGCCCAGCCCCGCCGGCAAGGTGGTGTTGACCATCAGCGGCCAGATCAGCAACAAGAATCACGACAACGACGCGGTGTTCGACATGAACATGCTCGCGGCGCTGCCGCAACACACCATCGCCACCCGCACGCCATGGCTGCCTGGCGTCAGCCGCTTCACCGGGCCGTATCTGCAGGACGTGCTCAATCTGGTCGGCGCGAAGGGCCGCACGCTGAAAGCCATCGCTCTGAATGACTACAAAACCGACATCCCGCTGGACGACGCCGCGCGCTACCAGGTGGTGCTGGCCCGTTTGCTCAACGGCAAGCCAATGCCGGTGCGGGACAAAGGGCCGCTGTTCATCGTCTACCCCTACGACAGCCAGCCCGCGCTGCGCTCGGAAATCTATTACAACCGTTCCGCCTGGCAATTGAAGTCATTGCAGGTGGAGTGAGGCCATGACTCAGGGCAAAGAGCACTCCACTTCCTGGCGGATGCTGGCGGCCATCGGCGCCACCCTGCTATGCGTGTTCGCCGGGGCCGCCTATGTCCAGCATCGACAATCCCAGACGCTCACCAGCGCGGTGCTCTACCAGGACGACAACCTCATCTGGGCCTATTTTCAGCTGGAGGCGGAAAACTTTCATCTCCGGGCCGCGCTGCATGAGGCGCAACACGACCAGATCACGTCCGACCAGCTGCAACAGCGCTACGACATCTTCGTCAGCCGCATCGGCATCATACGCGGCGGCCAATACCGCCGGCTGCTGCAGAATCAGCCGCAATACCTGCTGATGCAAAGCCGGCTGGACGCCTTCGTCCGCCAGGGCGACGCCTACTTCAGCGTCGCGCCCGCGGCGAACGACCATGCCCGCCTGGCGCGGCTGGAACAGTTGTCCGCCTCGCTGTCCGACGGCCTGCACGATATGTCGCTGCAGGCCAACCAAGCTGTCGCGCTGCAGGTGGACAATCGAAACCGCACCATGCAGCAGTACATCACCGTCAGCAATTGGCTGATGGGCTTTGAATGGGTGTTGATTTTCGGCTTCGGCTTCACTGTGATCCGGCAACTGCGGCAGCTGGAAAAGCGCCGCCGGACGCTGGAAACACTGACCGACAGCCTGGAGGAGGCCCGCAGCCAGGCCGAGGCCGGCAGCCTGGCCAAAAGTGCCTTTCTCGCCAATATGAGCCACGAAATACGCACGCCGCTCAACGGCGTGCTGGGCATGCTGGCGCTGCTGGCCGACACCCACCCCAGCGCCAGCCAGGCTGGCTACATCCGCATGGCCGAGGAGTCGGCGCGCCATCTGCTGCTGCTGCTGAACGATGTGCTGGACGCCAGCAAGCTGGAGTCGGGCAAGCTTGAGCTGGCGCCGGTCACCTGCAACCTCGCTTATCTGCTGCGCCAGGTGGCCAATCTGATGAACGCCCAGGCGCAGGCCAAGGGCCTGATGATGAATCTGGACATGGCGTCGGAAATTCCGGAATGGGTGGAGCTGGACCCGACCCGCCTGCGGCAGATACTGCTCAATCTGCTGAGCAACGCCATCAAGTTCACCGAGCGCGGCGGCGTCACCGTTCACGCTTCGGCGCCGCCGGGAGAGCAGCCGGGCACGGCTCAGTTGCTGCTGGTGGTGACCGACACCGGAATCGGCATGGACCAGGCCACCCAGGCGAAGCTGTTCAAGCGCTTCTCCCAGGGCGACGGCTCCACCGCCCGCCAGTACGGAGGCAGCGGCCTGGGCCTGGAGATTTCTCAAAACCTGGCCCGGCTGATGGGCGGCGAAATCTCGGTCAGCAGCGTTCCCGCCCAGGGCAGTTGCTTTCAGTTGACGCTGCCGCTGAGAGTGATCGCCGCGCCGGACATCCCTCCCGAAGCCATCGAGTCCTTCTCCAGCCACGACACGCTGAGCAGGCCGCTGAGAATCCTGGTGGTGGACGACAACGCGGTGAACCGCAAGTATCTGCAAGCGTTGTTGGAAAGGCTGAACCAGCAGCCGACGCTGGCGTCGGACGGCCCCGAGGCGCTGCGGCTGGCCGCCGCCCACCCCTTCGACCTGGTTCTGATGGACCTTCACATGCCTGGCATGGACGGTGTGAAAACCGCGCGCGGACTGCGCGAGGAAGCGCTAACCCCCAGGATGCCTATCATCGCGCTGACCGCGGATGCCTTCCCGGAAACCCGCCAGCAAATGCTGGAACAAGGACTGGACGATTTCCTGACCAAGCCGCTGAGCCGCGACCAGCTGCTGGCGGTGCTGCAGAAACAGTTTCCGCCGGCGCCCAGCGCCGCGCCGCAGGCAAGGGAAGAACCCGTCCTCGACGCGCGCACCATCACGGATTTCGTCGACCTGCTGTCTGATCAGCAATACCGGCAGCTGGTGGAACAATACTTCGCCAACCACCAGGAATCGGTACGGCAATTGCGGCTCAACCAGCGGCAACCGGATCGGGAAAACCTGTTTCATCTGGCCCATGGCATGAAAGGCGGGGCGGTGACGCTGGGCTTCGCCAGCCTGGCCCAGCGCTGCCAGGAGCTGGAAAGCCAGTCGCTGCAATCCAATTGCGCGCCGGCGCCGCAGATCGCGCAGGTGATCGCCCAATTCCAGGCCACCCGGCAAGCATGCGTCGAGCAGGGACACCTGGACAGCCCTGCGGATTAGGCTCGCCGCCAGCCGGCCCGGGCGCGGGGTTGCGGCATGAGGGCCGTTAGGGAACGGTCAGGCCACCCGCACCAGCCGGCCGCCATCCTGCTCTGGCGTTTCGAAGCGCTTCCAGTCCACGATCATCACCTGGCTGAGACCGCACTCTCCGGCCAACTGCCCCTCGATTTCCTCCAGCACCTGATGACTATGGATCACGCCATTGATGGCGACTTCCGCGCGACGCATCACGCTGTCGTCCGTGGTGACAAACCAGATGCAATAACGGTTCATCGGCAACCCTCCGGCTGGGTGCGAAATTACGCTGACAAGTCTAAATATCGTTCCAACTGCCGCCAGACCGCAAGTTTTGCCTCGTAGGCCAGCGTATGCGCCGGGCTGGACGAGGGCAAGCGCGCAACGGCGAGGCCCAGTCCGGCCAGCTGCGCTTCCGCCTTGGCGGCGGTCGCGCCGTTGAAAGCCACCGCGCGCAGGGCGGGCAAGCCGGCGACGAAATCGCTCAGATCGTTATGCTGGATTTCCCTCAGATCGGCGTCCAGGCTGCCCTTGCGGCTGGCCTGGGCCACCACGTCCCACAGGCCCACGCCCGATTCGCGCAAGGCCATCAGGCGTTCTTCGTAGGCCAGCGAAACCAGATCCCGTCCCAGCACTTCGCCCAGCAGGCGCCAGAACTGGTTGCGCGGGTGGGCGTAGTACTGGCTGGCAGCCAGAGAAGCGTCGCCGGGCAACGATCCCAAAATCAGCAACCGGGTATCGGCGTCCGCCACCGGCGGAAAGCAGCGCTTGCCGCCCTGCTCCGCCATGCTAGAACAAGGCTCCCTGGTGGCTGGCCAGCCAGGCCCTGACCGGGCCGAAGGTCTTCCGGTGCGCCGGCAGGACGCCGTGGGCTTCGATCGCGGCCAGATGCTCGGCGGTGGGATAGCCCTTGTTGCGGGCGAAACCGTATTGCGGATGCAAAGCGTCCAGTGCCACCAGCTCGGCGTCGCGCGCGGTCTTGGCAAGGATGGACGCGGCGGAAATGGCCGCAACCTTGGCGTCGCCCTTGACGATGGCCTCGCCCGGCACCGGCAGATGCTTGGGCACGCGGTTGCCGTCTATCTGCGCCAGGTCCGGACGCACAGGCAGCCCCTCCACCGCGCGCGTCATGGCCAGCATGGTGGCGTGCAGGATGTTGAGCTTGTCGATCTCCTCGACGCTGGCGCTGGCGATGCACCAGGCCAGCGCGTCGCGCTTGATCAACTCCGCCAGCGCGTCGCGTTTCGCTTCGCTCAATACCTTGGAGTCGGCCAAACCGGCGATGGGCCTGGCCGGGTCGAGAATGACCGCCGCTGTGAAGACCGCGCCGGCCAACGGCCCGCGGCCGGCCTCGTCGACGCCGCAAATCAATGGCATCGCGCCACCTCCAGCACCGCGCGCGCGGCGCGGGTGGCGGTATCCTGCTTCAAAGCCAGATGCAGCTCGGTGAAAGCCTTTTCCATATCGGACCGCGCCGCGGAGTCCGTATAAAGCCGCTGCATCTCTTCTGCCAGCTTTTGCGGCGTGGCTTGCTTCTGCAACAACTCCGGCACCACGAACCGGCCGCACAGGATATTCGGCAAGCCGACGTACGGCAGCCGGATCTTGCGCTTGACCAGCCGATAGGTGAAGGCGGACAGCTTGTAGCTGATCACCATCGGCCGCTTGGTCAACGCCACCTCCAGCGTCGCCGTGCCGCTGGTGACCAGCACCACGTCGCTGGCGATGGTCGCCATCTGCGCATGGCCGAACAACCTGCGGATGGGCAGATCGCGCGCCTTGAAGCGGTACAGCATCTGCTCGAACTGGTCCATGGTGGCGCGGGTGGCCAGCGGCACCAGGAACTGGGCGTCCGGATATTCGCGCAACAGCAGGCGCGCGGTATCCAGGTAGATGGGCGCCATGTATTCCAGCTCGCTCCGGCGGCTGCCCGGCATCAGCGTGAACACCGGCACGCCCTGCGGCAGTCCCAGTTGGTCGCGCATCGCCTCCTTGTCCGGCTCCAGCGGTATCTCGCTGGCCAACGGATGGCCGACATAGGTGACCGGCACGCCGGCCTGGCGGTACAGCGGCGGCTCCATCGGGAACAGGCACAGCACGTGGTTGACCGCGCGGCCGATCTTCTGGATGCGCTCCGGCCGCCACGCCCATACCGACGGGCTGACATAGTGCACTGTGGGAATGCCGGCCTTCTTCAATCCGGCCTCCAGCCCCAGATTGAAATCCGGCGCGTCCACGCCGATGAACACGTCCGGCCTCTCCGCCAGCAACTGCTCGCGCAGCCGGCGGCGAATCTTCAGCAGCTCGGGCAGGCTCTTCAGCACTTCGGAATAGCCGCGCACCGCCAGCTTCTCTTGCGGCACCATGCTGTGAAAGCCGCGGGCCTCCATGCGCGGGCCGCCGATGCCGGCGAATTCGATATCGCTGCGGTGCGCGCGCAGCGCATCCATCAGGTGGGCGGCCAGCAGATCGCCGGAAGCCTCCCCGGCCACCATGGCAACCTTCAAGGCCCCCTTGCGCTTGAAAAGTTGATCGCTCATAAGCTCAGCGGATGATGCCTCGCGCCGATTGTTCAAAGAAGCGCACGAACGGCTCCAGCTCGGCATGTTCCTCGCCGGCCTCGGCCAGAATGGCGGCCTTGGCCTCGTCGTAGCTCAAACCCTGGCGGTACAGCGTCTTGTAGGCGTTGCGGATGCGGCGGATTTGCTCCGGCGTGAAACCGCGGCGCTTCAGACCTTCCGCATTGATGCCGGAAGGCACGGCTCGGTTGCCGTGCGCCATCACGAACGGCGGCACGTCCTGCGCCACCGCGCTGGCGAACGCCGTCATCGCGTGTTCGCCGATGATGGCGAACTGGTGCACGCTGGTGAAGCCGCCCAAAATCACCCAGTCGCCGATGCGCACATGGCCGGCCAGCGTCGCGTTGTTGGCGAAGATGGCATGGTCGCCCACCTGGCAGTCGTGCGCGATGTGCACATAGGCCATCACCCAGTTGTCGCTGCCGATGCGTGTGACGCCGACGTCCTGGGCGGTGCCGGTGTTGAAGGTGCAGAATTCGCGGATGGTGTTGTTGTCGCCAATCTCCAGACGCGTCGGCTCGCCGGCGTATTTCTTGTCCTGAGGCTGGGCGCCCAGCGAGCAGAACTGGAACACGCGGTTGTTCTTGCCGATGGAGGTATGGCCTTCGATCACCACGTGCGGACCGATCCAGCTGCCGGCGCCGATGCTGACATTGGGGCCGATGATGGAATAGGCGCCGATTTCGACATCGTCGGCGATCTGCGCCTTGGGATCTACGATTGCGGTCGGATGGATGGCCATGCTTACACCTCGCGGCGGGCGCACATGATCTCGGCTTCGCAAGCCACCTGGCCGTCCACCAGCGCGCGGGCGGCGTACTTGCCGATGCCGCGCTTGACGGTCATTTGCGTCACTTCGAACACCAGTTGGTCGCCCGGCACCACCTGGCGCTTGAAGCGGGCATGGTCGATGCCGACGAAGAAATACAGCTCGTTCTCCGAGCGCTCGCCCTGGCTCTTGATCGCCAGAATGCCGGCGGCCTGGGCCAGCGCTTCGATGATCAGCACGCCCGGCATCACCGGATATTGTTCGAAGTGGCCGGCAAAGAACGGCTCATTGATGGTGACGTTCTTCAGCGCCTTGATGCGCACATTGGGCTCCAGCTCGGTGACGCGGTCAACCAGCAGGAACGGATAACGATGCGGCAGGCAGCGCATGATCTCGCGGACATCGATCGAGACAGCGTGTTCACTCATGAGGTTCTTCCTTCGATTTTTTCAGTGTTTCCAGTTCCCGCTCAAGCTGCTTCACGCGCTTGGCGAAATCGTCCAGATGGCGCACGTGGACGGCGTTGGACAGCCAGTCCTTCATGCTTTGCAACGGGTAGGAGGACGCGTAGTTGCCGGCCTCCTTGATCGACTTCGACACCAGGGTGCCGCCGCCGATATGGGTGCGGTCCGCCACGTCGATGTGGCCGACGAACATCGCCGCGCCGCCCACGGTGCAGCGCGCGCCTATCTTGGTGCTGCCGGCGATGCCGACGCAGCCTGCGATAGCGGTATGCTCGCCGATTTCGACGTTATGGGCAATCTGCACCAGATTATCTATCTTGGCGCCCTTGCGGATCACCGTGTCGGCCAGCGCGCCGCGGTCCACCGTGGTGTTGGCGCCGATCTCGACGTCATCCTCCAGCACCACGCGGCCGGTTTGCGGAATCTTGAACCAATGGTCCTTGTCCCAGGCCAGGCCGAAGCCGTCGCCGCCGATCACGCTGCCGGAATGCACGCCGACGCGGTCGCCGATCACGCAACTGTGGTAGACGGTGACATTGGGGTAAAGCGTGACGTCGTCGCCGATCTGGCAACCATCGCCGACCACCACGCCCGGCATGATGCGGCAGCGTTCGCCGATGACGACATTGTCGCCGACGGTGGCGTTGGCCGCGATCTCGCTGCTCTCGCCTATCTGGCAGCCTTCGCCCACCACCGCGCGCGGATGGATGCCGGCGCGCGGCACCTTCGGCGGATGGAACAATGTGGCCAGACGCGCGAAATACAGGTAGGGATCGGCGGCCACGATCAGCGAACGCTCCGGCAGCTCTGCCGCCAGCGCTTCGGTGACGATCAGCGCGCCCGCCGCGCTCTCCAGCATCTGGCGGCGGAACTTGGCGCTGGCGACGAAAGCGATTTCATCGGCGCCCGCCAGCTCCAGCGGAGCCAGCCGGGACACGTCCCGGTTCTGGCCGCGCAGCTCTCCGCCCAGTTGCTCTACGATATGTTCGAGTGTGTAGGACATCAAAAACAAAGCCGACTCGGGGTCGGCTTGCTCCGGTAACGGTTTAAACGACTACTTGTCCAGCTCTTTCAACACTTGCGGCGTCAGATCGAACTTGGGATTGATGTACACCGCTTCCTGCAGGATCAGATCATAGTTCTCGCGCTGGGCGATCTCCTTGACCGCGCGGTTGGCCCGCTCGGTCACCCCGGCGAATTCCTCATTGCGGCGCTGGTTGTAATCCTCGGCCAGCTCGCGGGATTTGGCGCGGTAATCGCGATCCAGCCCCGCGTATTCCCGCTCGAAGCGCTTGCGGTCATCCGGCGACAGGCTGTTTTTCGCCAACATGGATTCCAGATCCTTGGCGCGCGTCTCCATCTTCTTCAACTCGTCGCGGCGGCTGGAGAATTCCTTGTCCAGCTTCTTGTAGATGGCGACGGACACGCCAGCCTCGCGATAAATGCGCTCGATGTTGATGAAGCCCAGCTTGAAGTCGGCGGCATGAACCGGCAGCGCCGCCACGCTCAGCACTGCCAGCCACCATTTCAATGCTTTCATGATCTCATCCTGATAACGGTTAGAACGACGTGCCCAGCTGGAATTGGAAGCGCTGAACCTTGTCTCCCTGCTCTTTCTTCAACGGGTTGGCGATACTGAACTTCATCGGCCCCATCGGCGACAGCCAGGTCAATGCCAGACCCACGGAATAGCGGAAGCCATCGCTCGGCGAGCTGGTGATGCCCAACGCCTTTTCCGATGCCGTCAGGTTGGTGTTCCACAAGGTGCCCGCATCGAAGAACAGGCTGGTGCGCAGCGACTTGTTGTCCTTCATGCCCGGGAAGGGGAACAGGATTTCCGCGTTGGCCACTACCTTGCGGTTGCCGCCGAGGTAGGAGTTCGCCGCCGAATCGTACGGGCCGATGCTGCTGCTGTCGTAGCCGCGGACCGATCCCAGGCCGCCCATATAGTAGTTCTTGAAGAACGGCAACTGCCTGGTTTTGCCGTAGCCGTCAGCATAGCCCAATTCGCCGTTCAGCATCAGCGTGAAGTCCTTCGACAGCGGGAAGAACCAGGTCTGCTGGTGGGTCAGGCTGTAGTACTGCAAAGAGCCGCCCGGCAGGCCGAAGTCGGCGTTGACGCGGATGCTGGCGCCGCGAGTCGGCCACAGCGCGCTGTCGCGGGTATCCCGGCCCCAGCCTACGGTGCCCAGGAAGGTATAGTTGCTGCTGCCGTACTGATTGACGAAGTCGATGTACTGCTGCGGGCTGTTGCTGTACGTGGTGATGTCGGTCTTTTCCGCGCCAATCGTGAAATTGATGCGGTCGTACTCGGTGATCGGCACGCCGAAACGCATGTCGGCGCCAACGGTGCTGGTCTTGTACGCGGAGATCGATGTGGCGTCCGGGTTGTAGACGCGGTTGTACAGGTCATAGCCCAGGCTGACGCCGTCCGGCGTGAAATACGGATCGGTGAACGACAGCGAGTAATTCTTGTTCACCTTGCCGGTGGACATGCCCAGCGACATGTATTTGCCGGAGCCGAAGATGTTGCTCTGGGAAATGTTCGCGCCCAGCACCAGGCCCTCGCCCTGCACATAACCCAGGCTGCCGGAAATGCTGCCGGTGGAGCGTTCCTTCAGGCCGATATTCATGTCTACCTGGTCCGGCGCATCCGTCACCGCCGGCGTTTCGACGTTGACGTCCTCGAAATAGCCGAGCAGCTCCAGGCGCTCCTTGCTGCGCTTGACGTTGGCGGCGTTGTACGGCGCGCCCTCCAGTTGGCGCAGCTCGCGGCGGATCACTTCGTCGCGGGTCTTGCTGTTGCCTGCCACGTTGACGCGGCGGACATAGGTCTTGCGGCCCGGGTCGACGAAGAAAGTGAAGGCGGCGGTTTGCTTCTCGCGATCGATGTCCGGCAGCACGTTGACATTGGCGAAGGCGTAGCCCTCGTTGCCCAGACGGTCGCTCAACGCCTTCACCGACTCGGTCACCTTCTCATTGTTGAAGGTGTCGCCGCGCTTCACCTGCACCAGGCTCAGCAATTCGGCTTCCGGCACCTTCAGGTCGCCAGCCAGGCGCACGTCGGACACGGTGTACTTCTTGCCCTCGTGCACATTGATGACCAGATACATGTCCTTCTTGTCGGCGCTGATCGAAACCTGAGAGGAATCGATGCCGAATTCCATATAGCCCTGGTTCTGGTAGAAAGCCTTCAGCTTCTCCAGATCGCCAGTCAGCTTCTGCTTGGAATACTGGTCGTCCTTGGTGGCCCAGGAAAGCCAGCCGCCGGTGGTCAGGCTGAACTCGTCCAGCAGCTTGGACTGGGCGAAAGCGTTGGCGCCGACGATGCGGATTTCCTTGATCCGCGCAGTCACGCCTTCATTGATGTCCAGCGTCACGGCGACGCGGTTGCGCTCCAGCTTGGTGACGCCGGGGGTGATTTCCACCGAATACTTGCCGCGGCTGTAATACTGGCGCTTCAGTTCCTGCACCGCGCCATCCAGCAAGGCCTGGTCAAAAATCAAAGACTCGGCGAAGCCGTTGTCCTTCAGCGCCTTCTTCAGCTGGTCCTTGCTGAATTCCTTGGCGCCGTTGATGTTCAGTTGGGTGATCACCGGGCGCTCCGCCACGGTGACGATCAGCGTGCCGCCGCGGCTTTCCACGCGCACGTCGTTGAAGAAGCCGGTGCCGAACAGCGCCTTGATCGCTTCTTTGGCCTTGGCATCGGTAAAGGTGTCGCCCACCTTGACCGGCAGATAGTTGAAGACCGTGCCCGGCTCGGTACGCTGCAGGCCTTCAACGCGGATATCTTTGATCACAAACGGATCTGCAGCCATGGCAACGGTGGCCATGGTCAGGCCCATTACGGCCACTGCGAGTCGCTTCAATTTCATAAATGTGTTTTAACCCCCAAATAGGCGGCTGAAATCGTTCAGCATGGCAAATGCCATCAAAGACGCCAGCAATATGAAACCAATCTTTTGTCCGAGCAATTGCACCCGTTCGCTGACGGGCTTACCTCTGACCAGCTCCGCGACATAATACATTAAGTGGCCCCCATCCAGAACCGGTATGGGAAGCAGATTCAACACCCCGATGCTGACGCTGATCAGCGCCAGAAATTCCAGATACGGCGTCAAGCCCTCGCGGGCGGTCTGGCCCGCGACATTTGCGATAGTCAGCGGACCCGACAGATTGTTCAAAGAAGCGCGGCCGATCAACATGTTGCCGAGAAATTTGACGCTCATCCAGGCGGTTTCGCCGGTCTTGCTCCAGGCGGCGGCAAAGGCCCCTACGGCGTCGTAATGCCGGGTGAAGGCCAACTGATCGCTCCAGGCGCGATCCGGCGACGGCCCCACGCCGATGCGGCCGACCACCTCATCATCCTGCGCGACCGCCTGCGGACGCAGCTTGATCTCCAGCGGCTTGCCGGCCCGCTCGACGCGCACCGACAACTCCTTGCCCGGGCTGTTGCGCACCACGTGCACCCACTCTTCCCAGTTCCGGAGCATCACGCCGTTCACCGCCTGCAGCTTGTCGCCCACCTTGAGGCCAGCCTTGGCTGCGACGCCCTTCTCCTCCAGCACGCCCACCTGCGCCAGGAAACGCGCCGGGGACACGCCAGGATCGCCCTGCTGCAAGGCCTGCTCGGCCTTCTCGCCGAAACGGCGGGCATCGATATCGCGCCGCTTCCTGGCTCCGGACGCGTCCTGCACCTCGACCCGCACCACGGCGGAAGACATCGCGGCCTCGACGATACCCAGCCTAACCTCCTGCCAGCTGGCGACAGGCCTGCCCGCCACGCTGAGGATGCGATCGCCCTCCTTGAAACCCGCCGCCGCGGCCGGCGTCTGCTCGACCACGGTGCCCACCAGCGGATGCAGCTGCGGCACGCCTTGGGCGATCACCGCCCAGTACAGCAGCGCCGCCAGCAACAGATTGGCCAGCGGCCCCGCGGAGACGATGGCCATGCGCTTGAGCACATGCTGATTGTTGAAAGCCCGCGGACGATCCGCCTCGTCGACCAGGCCCTCGCGCTCGTCCAGCATTTTCACATAGCCGCCCAAGGGAATCGGGCACACCACCCACTCCGTCTCGCGCGGACGAAAGCGCAACAACGGCGAACCGAAACCGATGGAGAAACGCAGCACCTTGACGCCGCACAGCTTGGCCACCCAGTAGTGGCCCAGCTCGTGAAAAGTCACCAGCAGGCCGATGGCCACCAGAAACGCCAGCAGCGTCAGCATGCCGCCACCCTGCCCTCGGCGAAACGACGCGCCTCCTGGTCACGGGCCAGCAAGCCTTCCAGGCTGTCGCTCGCCGCGCAGGACACGCCGGCCAGCGCGGCGGAAACCACGCGCGGGATGTCGACGAAACGCAGCCGCCCCTCCAGGAACGCCGCCACCGCCACTTCATTGGCGGCATTCAATACCGCCGGCGCGTCGCCGCCCATTTCCAGCGCGTCGAACGCCAGCTGCAAACAAGGGAAGCGCTCAAGATCCGGCTTCTCGAACGTAAGGTCGGACAGGGCGAAGAAGTCCATGGGCTCCACGCCGGCGTCGATGCGCTCGGGCCAGGCCAACGCGCAGGCGATCGGCGTGCGCATATCGGGCGAGCCCAGCTGCGCCATCACCGAGCCGTCGCGGTACTGGACCATGGAGTGGATCACGCTTTGCGGATGCACAGCCACCTCGATGCGGCTGGGCGGCACGTTGAACAGCCAGCGCGCCTCGATCACCTCAAGCCCCTTGTTCATCAGCGTGGCGGAATCGACGGAAATCTTGCGGCCCATGCTCCAATTGGGATGGCGGCAGGCGTCGTCCGGCGTGACATGGAGCAGATCGGCGGCCGGGCGGCTGCGGAACGGCCCGCCCGACGCGGTAAGAATGATCTTGCTCACGCCCGCGGCGTCGGGATTGGCGGCGTAATCGGCGGGCAGCGATTGAAAGATGGCGCTGTGCTCGCTATCCACCGGCAGCAGCGCCGAACCGCTCGCGCGCACCGCGTCCATGAACAAGCGGCCAGCCACCACCAGCGACTCCTTGTTGGCCAGCAGCATGCGCTTGCCGGCCCGCGCCGCGGCCAGCGCCGACGGCAAACCCGCCGCGCCGACGATGGCGGCCATCACCGCATCCACTTCCGGCAACGAAGCCACCTGGACCAGCGCGTCCGCCCCATGCAGCACTTCCGCGCGCAGGCCGGCGTCAGCCAAGCGCGCGCGCAGGCTCTCGGCCGCGTCGGCATCGGCCACCACCAGATAATCGGGATGAAAACGGAGCGCCTGCTCGAACAGTTTGTCGAGCTGGCGATGGGCGGTCAGCGCCACCACGCGGTAGCGCTCCGGATGACGGGCGATCACATCCAGCGTATTGCAGCCTACGCTGCCGGTCGCCCCCAGTACGGCAATACCCTGAGGTTTGGTCATTGCTATGTTTCCAGAATTACATGCCGCCCAGCGCGCGCAGGGCGTTGCTGACCGCCAGCACGGCGATCAAGCTGTCGATGCGGTCGTAGACGCCGCCATGGCCCGGCAACAGCCGGCTGCTGTCCTTGATGCCCGCGGAGCGCTTGAACCAGGACTCCAGCAAATCGCCGCACACGCTGACCGCGGTCAGCGGCAACGCCAGCGCCAGCAGGCCCCACAGCGGCAGCTTGATGTCCAGCCAGCCGAAATGGTCAACCAAGGCGACATAGATCGCCACGCAGACCACCGCGCCGTAAACGCCCTCCCAGCTCTTGCCCGGACTGATGGCCGGCGCCAGCTTGCGTCGACCAAAGGCCTTGCCGGAGAAATAGGCGGCGACGTCGGCCACCCAAACCAAACCCATCACGGACAACAGGGCCAGCGCGTCATGCGCCGTGGCGTCGGGACGCCATTCAAGGAAGGCGAACCAGGCCGGCAGCATCAGCGCCCAGCCCAGCAGCCAGGCCGGCAGGCCGGCAGGCATGGCCCAGCGCCTGGCCAGCCAGGCCGGCACCAGCAACAGCCACAGCGCCAACACCGCGCCATGCTCGAAGCCTTGCATCCGCCAGTGGCCGAACCAGGCCGCGGCGGCGAACAGCGTGGAAAGCGCAAGATAGCACGCCTGCCGGGGAAGGGACATCCCGACCATCCGGGCGTACTCCCACAGGGCCAGAACGACGATCAACCAGGAAAACCCCGCCCAGGCGGCGGCGGGGAACAGGAACAGCGCCGCCAGCATGAGCGGCAGCAATACGAGCGCGGTGAGAATTCGCGTTATCAGCATGAAGTCAGAGCTTGTCTCGGCGCAGGTGCTCGGGCAATTGCTCGCTGGTGCGGCCAAAGCGGCGCTCCCGCTGCCAGTAGGAGTGGATCGCCCCCTGCAGCGCCGCTTGGTCGAAATCGGGCCACAACAGGTCGGTGAAGTACAACTCGGAATACGCCAGCTGCCACAGCAGGAAGTTGCTGATGCGCTGCTCGCCGCCGGTGCGGATGAACAGATCCGGCTCCGGCGCCCATGCCATGCCGAGACGCTCCGTCACCATAGCCTCGGTGATGGAGGCCTGGCCCTCGGCGATCAGCTGATTCACCGCGTGAACGATATCCCAGCGGCCGCCGTAATCGGCGGCGATGGTCAGCACCAGACCGTCGTTGCCGGCGGTCTTGGCCTCTGCGCGGTCGATGCGTTCGGACAGTTCCGCGCTGAACCGCTCGCGCGAACCCAGCACCTTCAGGCGGATATTGTTGTTATGGAGCTTGGAGACTTCGTGCTCTAGCGCGCGCAGGAACAGGTCCATCAGGAAAGACACTTCTTCCTGCGGCCGACGCCAGTTCTCGGTGGAGAAAGCGAACAGCGTCAGATAACCGACGCCCATCTCCTTGCAGGCCTTCACCACCTCGCGCACGGCATCCAGGCCGCGCTTGTGGCCGGCCACGCGCGGCAGGAAGCGTTTCTTGGCCCAGCGGCCGTTGCCATCCATGATGATGGCGATATGCCGGGGCGGCTCGCACCCCTCCGGCACAGTTTTCGAAGAACCGGAAAACAAGATCCGCCCCTTATACCGCCAGCAGATCGGCTTCTTTGGCAGCCAGCATCTTGTCGACTTCGGCGATGTACTTGTCGGTCAGCTTCTGGATCTCATCCTGGCCGCGGCGCTCGTCGTCCTCGGTGATGGTCTTGTCCTTCAGCAGGTTCTTGAATTCGTTGTTGGAATCGCGGCGGATGTTGCGCACGGCCACGCGGGCGCCTTCGGCTTCTCCGCGCACCACCTTGATCAGGTCCTTGCGGCGCTCTTCGGTCAGCATCGGCATCGGCACGCGGATGATCTCGCCCATCGAGGCCGGATTCAGGCCCAGATCGCAATCACGGATAGCCTTTTCGATCTTGGCCAGCATCGGTTTTTCCCACGGCTGCACGCCGATGGTGCGGGCATCGATCAGGGTGACGTTGGCTACTTGATTGACCGGCACGTCGCTGCCGTAATAGTCAACCATGACATGATCCAGAATGCCGGTATGGGCGCGTCCGGTACGAACCTTGGCCAGGTCGTTCTTGAACGCTTCCTGCGTCTTCTGCATTTTTTGTTCGGCCGATTTTTTGATTTCGTTAATCATGTCGCACTCCCGGAATACTTCAAATGACAAGGCGAAAACGGCCATTGCCGTTTTCGCCCTCAGCAATTTTCAAACTCAGCAGTGTACCAGCGTGCCTTCGTCTTCGCCAAGCACGACGCGGCGCAGCGCGCCGTTCTTGAAGATGCTGAACACCTTGATATTGAGGTGCTGATCGCGGCACAAGGCGAAGGCAGTGGCGTCCATCACCTTCAGATTGCGCGAGATCGCCTCGTCGAAAGTCACGCTCTGGTAGCGGACCGCGTCGGGATTCTTTTTCGGATCATCGGTATACACGCCGTCCACCTTGGTGGCCTTCAGCATGATGTCGACATTCATCTCCATGCCGCGCAACGCGGCAGCGGTATCGGTAGTGAAGAAGGGGTTGCCGGTGCCGGCGGCGAAGATCACCACCTTGCCCTCCTCCAGGTACTGCATCGCCTTGCCGCGGACATAGGGCTCGGCGATCTGCTGCATGGTCAGCGCGGACTGCACCCGGGCGATCAGGCCCGCCTTGGTCATCGCATCCTTCAACGCCAGCGCGTTCATCACAGTGGCCATCATGCCCATGTAATCCGCCGTCGCGCGATCCATGCCCGCCGCAGCCGGCGCCACGCCGCGGAAAATATTGCCGCCGCCGATCACGATGCCCACTTCAACGCCCAGGCCCACCACTTCTTTGATCTGACCCACGATCTGCTCGATGGTCGAGCGGTTGATGCCATAGCTGTCATCCCCCATCAGGGCTTCGCCGGAAAGTTTCAACAGGATGCGTTTATAGGCGGGAACTTGGCTCATGATGTCCTCGGATTGGCGGTTATGATGTGTTCAATTTGCAAAACGGCACCCTGCAGGCAGGGTGCCGTTGGTAAAGCGGTAAGTCGAAACTTACAGCTTGGCAGCCGCAGCCACTTCAGCTGCGTAGTCTACTACTTTCTTCTCGATGCCTTCGCCCACTACGAACATGGCGAATGCCTTGACCGAGGCTTTTTGCTCGGCCAGCAGCTTCTCGACGGTCACATCCGGGTTCTTGACGAAAGGCTGACCCAGCAGGGTCACTTCGGCCAGGAACTTGTTGATGCGGCCTTCAACCATCTTGGCGACGATATCGGCCGGCTTGCCGGACTCGGCAGCCTGGGCGCTGTAGATCTTGCGCTCTTGATCCAGGGTTTCGGAAGAAACCTGGTCCTTGGACACGCAGATCGGCTTGGAAGCGGCGATGTGCATGGCCACGTCCTTGCCCACTTGCTCGGCGCCGGCGTAGTCGACGATAACGCCGATCTTGGCACCGTGCAGGTAGGTGGCGATCGCGCCTTCGGTCTGGTAGCGAACGAAGCGACGGATGGTCATGTTCTCGCCCAGCTTGGCGATGGCAGCCTTGCGGATGTCTTCCACGGACACGCCGTCGACTTCCACTGCGGACAGCGCTTCGACATCGGCCGGATTGGCGATGACGGCAGCCTTGGCGGCGGCGGCGGCCAGAGCCAGGAAGGTCGGATCCTTGGCGACGAAGTCGGTTTCGCAGTTCACTTCAACCAGGGCGCCAACGCCGGCTTCCACGTGGGAGCCGATGATGCCTTCGGCGGCCAGGCGGCCAGCCATCTTGGAAGCCTTGTTGCCGGACTTGATGCGCAGGATTTCTTCAGCCTTGGCCGCGTCGCCGTCAGCTTCAACCAGAGCCTTCTTGCACTCCATCATGCCGAGGCCGGTGGCCACGCGCAGATCCGAAACCATTTTTGCGGTGATTTCCGCCATCTTGCTACTCCTGAATGATTTAGATTACGTGAATGTTCGGGTCCAAAAAAAGGGGCTTTCGCCCCTTTTCTGCTTACTCGGCCTGGGCCGTTTCAGCAGCTGCGACGATCTCTTGCAGAGAGTTCGCGCGACCTTCCAGTACCGCGTCGGCGATGCCGCGAGCGTACAAGCGGATGGCGCGGGAGGAGTCGTCGTTGCCCGGAACCACGTAATCGATGCCGTCCGGGGAGTTGTTGGTATCAACAACGCCGATAACCGGGATACCCAGTTTCTTGGCTTCGACAATGGTGCCCTTCTGGTAGCCAGTATCGATAACGAAGATGGCGTCCGGCAGGCCCTTCATATCCTTGATACCACCCAGCGAGCGTTCCAGCTTGTCAACTTCGCGTTGCAGGTCCAACAGTTCTTTCTTGTTGTAACCGGTGTCAGCGCCTTCCAGGATGGCACGCTTTTCTTCAAGACGCTTGATGGACTGCTTCACGGTCTTGTAGTTGGTCAGCATGCCGCCGAGCCAGCGGTGATCAACAAACGGCATGCCAGCGCGGGCAGCTTCTTCACGGACGATCTCACGCGCCTGACGCTTGGTGCCAACAAACATTACGGTACCCTTGTTGGCGGCCAGACGACGCACATATTCCTGGGCGCTGATGAACAGCGGCAGAGTCTTTTCCAGGTTGATGATGTGGATCTTGTTGCGGCTGCCAAAGATGTACTGAGCCATCTTCGGGTTCCAGAAACGGGTTTGGTGGCCGAAGTGAACGCCGGCCTCAAGCATTTGACGCATGGTAACGTTGGTGGACATGCAAAAACTCCTAAAAGGGTTAAGCCTCCATCCGCGCAGACAACCCTGAAGGCTTCAGCCTGCGGGCACCCTTTGGCGCGGATGTGCGTAGTTTTGGATTAACAATTCCCCGCCAACACGGTGGGGAACACGAGATTGTAGCATTTCAGGACAGCCGGATTCAAGCCTTTCCCTCGCCCTCCGCGGCCCGCCGCCGCTTGCGCAGCCTGTTGCGCACCACCCACGCGACAAACCAGACCGGCAGCACGCCCAGAAAGAAAAACACCGCCGCGCCGGCAGCCACGCTGCGCTGCCCCGCCGCCAGCATCAACACCGCGTACAACCACCCCATCAAAACTATGATCAGCGCCATGGATTAAAACATTCGTTTGAAATTCAGGACAAATACATCAACAATGAAGCGTCATTGTAAACCACCCGCGCCCGCCTCCATGCAAACCGCCATCACCCGCCTGTTCGGCATCCAGCTCCCCCTGCTCTGCCCCGGCATGAGCTATATCGCCACCCCGGAACTGGTTGCGGCAGTCAGCAACGCCGGCGGCCTGGGCATACTGGCCACCGGCCCGTTGTCGGCGGACGCCACCCGCGCCGCCATCCGCCGCATACGCGAGCTCACCGACAAACCCTTCGGCATCGGCTGCACGCTGATGATGCCCGGCGCGGCCGACAACGCCAAGGTCGCGCTGGAGGAGCACGTGCCGGTGATCAACTACTCGCTGGGCAAAGGCGACTGGATCGCCGAGGCCGCGCATCGTTACGGCGGCAAGGTGCTGGCCACCGTGGTGACGGAAAAGCACGCGCAATCGGCCGAAAGATGCGGCGCGGACGCGCTGCTGGTCACCGGCCACGAGGCTGCGGCCCACGGCGGCAGCGTGACCTCGCTGGTGCTGATTCCAGCCATCCGCCGCGCAAGCTCGCTGCCCATCGTCGCGGCAGGGGGCTTCGCCGACGGCGCCGGCCTGGTGGCGGCGCTGGCCCTGGGAGCCGACGCCGTGGCCATGGGCTCCCGGCTGGCCATGACCCGGGAAAGTCCGGTCCACGCCGCCACCAAGGACATGGTGCTGCAGCGGGGCGTCGGCGATACGCTTTACTCGAAGAATTTCGACGGCCTCTGGTGCCGGATGATGGACACCCCCGCCGCGCGCCGCGCCTGCCGCAAGCCGCTGGGGCTGATCCCCGCCGCCCTCCGCGCCAGCCAGATGGCGCGCCGGATGGGCATGCCGGTGATGAAGGTGGCGATAGGCGGCATGCTCAGCCAGCCGCAAGCGCTGCGCCAGCTGGCGCTGTTCGGCGCCGCCACCGAATCCATCCGCCTGGCGATACAGGAGGGAAACCATGAAAAAGGCGTGCAATTGATCGGCCAGGCTCAGGGATTGATCGACGACCTGCCCAGCGTGGCCGAGCTGTTCGCCAGAATCATGTCCGAGGCGAGAGCCTGCCGGGAGCGCGTCGCAGGCTTCTAAGCGCCTGCGGCAAAACAGCCCGCCGATTTCTCGACGGGCTGTTCGACTTCAACACGCAGGGAAGCTTACTTCCATAGCTTCCACCACGGCATCTCTTCGACCGTCCACGACTTGCTCAGGTACTGGCTCTGCGGATAGTTGAGCGCCAGCACGCGGCGCGCGTCGTCGCGCAGCTTCGGCAGCTGCAGCTTGTCGTAGGCCGACACCATGATGGCCAGCGCCTCTTCCGGATACTTGGTGTTGGAGTAGTCCTTGACCACGCCCTGGGCACGGTTGGCCGCGGCCAGATAGGCGCCGCGCTTCATGTAGTAGCGCGCCACGTGCATCTCGTTGCCGCCCAGCGCGTCCACCAGGCGGATCATCTTCGCCTTGGCGTCCGGCGCGTAGGTGCTATTGGGGAAACGGGTGGTCAGCTCGCGGAAAGCGGAGAAGGCCTCGCGGGCGGCGCGCGGATCGCGTTCGCTCATGTCCTGGCCGGCCCATTTGGCGAGCAGGCCGGAATCATCGTTGTAATACACCAAACCCTTCAGATAATAGATGTAGTCGATGTTCGGATGCGTAGGATGCAGCTTGATGAAGCGATCGGCGGAGGCGATGGCCAGCTCGGGCTCGCCGTCCTTGTAATGGGTGTAGGCCAGGTCCATTTGGGCCTGCTGCGCGTAGCGTCCGTAGGGAAAGCGCGCTTCCAGCGTTTCATACAGCTTGACTGCGCGAGTATAATTACCGCTGTTCAACTCATCGTGAGCTTCCGAATAGAGCTTCTCCACGGTCCAACCGCGCGTTTCGTCGTAGGTTTCCGTGGTTGCACACCCGGCAAGCCCCACCATCACCAACATAGCTGCAACAACGTATCTTTTCATGACTGATCCTTACATTGACCCGGACGATTATAGCGACATCTCGGAAAACGAGGTATCCGCCACGCAACTTCTTGAGGTGCCGCTCTCGCTGTGCGGCGAACGGCTTGACGCCGCGCTCGCCAAATTGCTGCCCGATTACTCCCGCAGCCGGCTGACTCAATGGGTCAAAGACGGGCTGGTGAAGGTGGATGGCCAGGTCGTCGCGCCCAAGACCAAGATGCTGGGCGGCGAGAAGCTGGAAGTGACGCTGCAGCTCACCAATGAAGAAATGGCCTTCCAGCCCGAGCCGATGGATCTGCCCATCGTGTTCGAGGACGATCACATCCTGGTGATCAACAAGCCCGCTGGCCTGGTCGTGCACCCCGCCTCCGGCAACTGGAGCGGCACCCTGCTCAACGGCCTGCTGCACCACTGCCCGTCGCTGGCCAACGTGCCGCGCGCCGGCATCGTCCACCGCCTGGACAAGGACACCTCCGGCCTGATGGTGGTGGCCAAGACCGTGCCGGCCCAAACCGAGCTGGTACGCCAGATGCAGGCCCGCACCGTGAAGCGCGTCTACCGCGCCATCGCCGACGGCGTGGTGCCCTTCGACGGCACCATCGACGCCAACATCGGCCGCGACCCTCACAACCGGCTGAAAATGGCGGTGCTGAAATTCGGCGGCAAGCCGGCCATCACCCATCTGCGGGTGCTGGAGCGCTTCGCCAGCCATTCCTACGTGGAATGCAAGCTCGAGACGGGCCGCACCCACCAGATCCGCGTCCACATGCGCGAAGCGGGCCACCCGCTGGCTGGCGACCCGGTGTACGGCAATCCGCGCCACAAGATGGACGAGGACGCCGCCGCCGCGGTAAAGGCGCTGGGCCGCCAGGCGCTGCACGCTTTCGCGCTGGCGCTGATCCACCCGGCCACCGGCGAAGAACGCAGCTGGAAAGCGCCGTTGCCCGACGACTTCCGCGCATTGCTGGACCTGTTGCGCGGCGACGGCGCGGTGGCGGACGATGAAACCTTCGCCCACGGCGATGGCGAGGACGAGGAAGACTGGGACGAGGACGACGATGATGACGGCGACGTCGAGGTCATCTATGCCCGATAAGGACTGGATCGAGGCCGACTGGCCCGCCCCCGCCCGGGTCCGCACGCTGGCGACCACGCGCAGCGGCGGCGCCAGCCAGCCTCCCTACGCCAGCCTGAACCTGGGCGCGCATGTCGGCGACGATCCGGAGGCCGTGGCGGCCAACCGCGCGCGGCTGCGAGACGAGCTGCCCGCCGAGCCGGCATGGCTCACTCAGGTGCACGGCATCGCTGTGGCCGACGCGGCAACCGTCGGCGATGCCGCGCCCGACGCCGACGCCAGCTTCGCCCGCGCACCAGGCGTCGTCTGCGCGGTCATGACCGCCGACTGCCTGCCGGTGCTGCTGTGCGACGAGCAAGGCCGGGCGGTGGCCGCGGCCCACGCCGGCTGGCGCGGGCTGTGCGACGGCGTGATCGAGGCGACCGTGGCCTCGATGGCGCTGCCGCCGTCGGAATTGATGGCCTGGCTCGGCCCGGCCATCGGCCCCGACGCCTTCGAAGTGGGAGCGGAAGTGCGCCAGGCCTTTGTCGAGAAAGACGCCGAGGCGGACCATGCCTTCGTCGACATCGGCGACGGCAAATACCTCGCCGACATCTACGCGCTGGCGCGGCTGCGGCTGGAAAAGCTGGGCGTCTCGCGCGTCTACGGCGGCGACTTCTGCACCGTGATCGACCGCGACCGCTTCTTCTCCTACCGCCGCGACCGCGAGACCGGCCGCATGGCCTCGCTGATCTGGCTGGAAGACTGATCCCGCCCGCCCCCGCCGCCCGGCGGGGTCTTTCCCTCCCCGCAATTGACCCCGCAGCCCAATGCGAACAACATAGGCCGATGCATCAACGCAACGGAACCGCCCCTATGGATATCGCCATCGTCACGCTGGACTGTTTCAACGAGCTGGACTCCATGATCGCCGCCGGCATCTTGGGCCGGATGAGCCCTCAGGGCTGGAGCGTGCGCATCTGCTCGCCCGCGCCCGTCATCCAGTCCCGCAGCGGCACCCGCGTGGAGCGCCAGGAAGACCTGTCCTACGCCAATCGCGCCGACGCGGTGTTGATCGGCAGCGGCTGGCGCACCCGCGACTGGGTGGCCGACGACGCGATCATGAGCCAGCTGAGGCTGGACCCGTCCCGCCAGCTGATAGGCTCCCAGTGCTCGGGCGCGCTGGTGCTGCACCGGCTGGGCCTGCTCCCTGACGGCGTCGCCTGTACCGACGGCATGACCCGGCCCATGCTGGAACAGCTCGGCATCCGCGTGCCGTCCGCGGCTTTCCGGGTTTCAGGCAATATCGCCACCGCCGGCGGCTGCCTGTCCTCTCAATACCTGGCAGCCTGGGTGCTGCTGCGCCTGGCTGGCGAGGCGAAAACCCGCGAGATCCTGTCCTACATCGCGCCGGTCGGAGAAGAAGACGCCCTCGTTCAGCGCGCGCTGTCCATCGTTTCCGCCGCGCCCGAGCCCGCCCTCCGATGAAGATCGCATCGCTGGCGGGGCTGGCGCCGGAAGACCTCCACCCCTGCTTTCTCGACGCTTTCAGCGACTACCTGGTGCCCGCTCAGCCTAGCCTGCCGCAACTGGCCGCCATGTTGCGTCGGCGCGGCTGGGCGCCCGAGCTGAGCGCCGGCGCCTGGCTGGATGGCAGCCTGGCCGGCTTCTGGCTATGCGCGACGCCGGAAATCGACGGGGAACGGGAAGGCTATTGCATCGCCGCCGGGGTCGCGCCCGCCGCGCGGCGGCGCCACGCGCTGACCGATATGGCGGGGCTGGTCAGCCGCCTGCTGGCCGCCCACGGCATCCGCCGCCAGCGCCTGGAAGTGATAGACGGCAACCAGCGGGCGCGCGACGCCTACGCCTCGCTGGGCTTCGCGCCGCTGCGCAAGCTGGACTGCTACCAGATGACGGCGCAGGTTCAGACCCGCCGCGCATGGCCGGTGACCATTCACTCGGCCCACGATCCGGCGCGATGGCCGGCTCCCGACGCCCTCTCCTACCCCCAGGCCGTGCCCAATCGGCGCGAATCGTTGCTGCGGGCCGACCCGCCGCTGCGCTGGCTGACCATCGACCGCGACGGACAAAGCCTGGGCTCGCTGCTGATGTCGCCGGACGGCGAGGTCGCCGAGCTGCAAGTGGATCCCGCCTTCCGCCGCCAGGGCGTCGCCAGCCAGTTGCTGCTGGCCGCCCAGGGACTAAGCGCGTACGGCCGCCTGGGTTTCAACAACGTCGACAGCCGCGATCTGCCTCTGGTTTCCCTGTTGCTGCGCCACCAGGCCGTCTACCGCCTGTCCCAATGGGAAATGGCGCTTTCCGCTGCGCGCTAGCCGGCGATTCCGCCTGCGGGTGTTAAAATGACAATACGGATTATTTTTAATCCGTCATTTTCGCCGCTCCCCAGCGGACGGCGCGCGCAACCCCGCCACGCCGGCGCACCGCCGGCGCGCGCAAACATCAGGACCTGCCGCATGACCCCGCAGCAACAGACCGAATGGCAGCAACGCCTGATCGCCTTGCTGGAAAGCCAGCCGCCGGACGACGACGGCGCCCATGACCTCAGCCATCTCCACCGCGTCTGGGCCGTCGCGCGCAAGCTGCTGGCCCACTATCCCGAGGCTGACCCCATCGTCGTCATGGCCGGCAGCTACCTGCACGACCTGGTCAACTTGCCCAAGAACCACCCGCAGCGCCAGCTCGCCTCGCACTGGTCCGCCGAGCGCGCGCGCCAATTGCTGGCCGACAGCGGCCTCTCCGACGCCCAACTGGATAACCTGGCCCACGCCATCGAGGCGCACAGCTACTCGGCCGCCATCCCGCCGCGCACGCTGGAGGCCAAGATCGTACAGGACGCCGACCGCATGGACGCACTGGGACCGGTTGGCCTGGCCCGCATGTTCTACGTATCCGGCCGCATGGGGCGCGCGCTGGCCCACCCGATCGACCCGATGGCCGAGCAGCGCGGCCTGGACGATCAGGCCTGGGCGATCGACCATATCGACGTCAAGCTGGCCAGACTGCCCGGCATGATGCACACCAAGGCCGGACGCGACATGGCCGAGCGGAAGCTGGAGTGGCTGATCCGCTTCCGCGACGAGTTCTGCCGGGACTGGATGGCCCGCTGAGAAAACCGCCCGGAGCGCGACGCCATGCTGATCGAAAAACTGCCTCGCAACACCCAAGGCCGGGACTGGACAGTCGGCGACGTGCACGGCTGCTTCGCCCAGCTGTCCCGCCTGCTCAAGATCGTCGCCTTCGATCCCGCTCGCGACCGGCTGCTATCGGTGGGCGACCTGGTGGATAGAGGGCCGGACAGCCCGATGGTGACGGAATGGCTGGCCCAGCCCTGGTTTCACGCGGTGCGCGGCAATCATGAACAGATGGCGCTGGACGCGGCGCGCAACCCGCTGGAGGATCAGGAGCGCCATCTGCGCAATGGCGGCCGGTGGCTGGCCGAACTGAGCCCAGCCGAGCTGGACGCCTGCGCCGCCGTACTGTCCCGGCTGCCGCTGGCGTTGGAAGTGGAAGTGGAGAGCGGCAAAATCGGCGTGGTCCACGCCGATTGTCCCGGCAACGACTGGACCGCGCTGGCCGCCAGATTGGAGGCCGGCAACCCCGATGAACAGGATCGCGACACGCTGCTGTGGTCCCGCGAGCGCGCTCGGAACGGTGGCGCCGGCACGGTGGCCGGCATCGATCTGGTCCTGGCGGGGCATACCCCCCAGCCTGACGCCGTTCTCTACGACAATGTGATGCATCTGGACACCGGCGCCGTCTACGGCGGCAAGCTCACGCTGTTCTGCCTTCAGGATTTCGTCGAGGTGTCGCTGCCCTCCGGCTTCGACCATCTGGCCCGCTTCGAACTGCATGAATTAGACGCCGGCCTCCCTCGCCGCTAGAATGCGCGCTCAGCAGACCAAGGACACGACAATGGCCGAGCGCAACAAGAAAACCGCCGCCCCCAAGCCGGGCCAACAACAACGCCGCGCACAGGATCAGCGCAACACCCAGGCCGAGGCCGCCTGCCGCCAGTTGGTCGGGTTGCTGGAAGCGATGGCGGAGGAAGGCCGGCTGGACGGCCAGGAAACCGCCGCCCAGTATCTGAACTCCACCCGCGCCTACTACCGCCGCATCCGCAACGGCAAGGTGATGGGGCCCGCCGACTTCGCCGCCGCCGCCGACGTCTGCGCCAGCGTCCGCCGCGCGCTGGCCGCGCTGGACCCGTCGCTGGAGTTCGCCGGCCTGCCGCAAGCCGACGCGCTGCGCGAAGCGCTGCGCCAGGGCGCGCTGGTGATGGAAGAAATGAAGCGCATCAAGGCGGGGAAAGCTGGCTGAGCGTCCGCCCTCATGCCATGATGAAGGCATCTCCAAACCACCCGCCTCCATCGCCATGTACAAGCACACGCCCCAGTTGCGCATCGCCCGCCCGGTCGGCAATCTCAACCTCAGCAAGGCGATGTATTGCGAAGGCCTGAATCTGCAGCAGCTGGGCAGCTTCAAGGATCATGAAGGTTTCGACGGCGTGATGCTGGGCCTGCCCGGCGCCGGCTACCATCTGGAATTCGTCGTCAGCCATCGCCACCCGGCTCACCCCAGCCCGACAGTTGAAGACCTGCTGGTGCTCTACCTCCCCGACCACGCCGAATGGGAGGCCGCCTGCGCCTGCATGCGCGCAGCCGGCTTTGCCCAGCAGCCCTCGGCCAATCCTTACTGGAACGTCCACGGCGCCACATTCGTCGATCACGACGGCTACCGCACCGTGCTGCAAAATACGGCCAGCCCCGTCTAAGGGGGCGGCCAAGCGCCGCCGACCGGCCCGCGAAAACGAGGCCCTCTCCGCGTCCTACTTCGACGTCTGGGCCTCTAGCTTTTCCAATAGCCCCGCCTTGCGCATTTTCTCAATGACCTTGTTGAATTCGGCGACCCACTTGTCCGCACCCGACGCCCTGGAAAATCCAAACGCGGCGTAGGACAGCTTGCCGATCGGCACATCGGAAACGCCTATCGTATCGGCGACGCCCTGCTGATTGACCAGATACTTCCCGACGTTGGAATCTATGGTGGCGAGATCGATGCGGCCTGAGTCCATCATCTTCATCAAGGTTATGGAATCCGCTGCCCGCTCGATCGGATGAGCGGACTCGAATATCGCCTCCATGTCCTTGTCGACCACCGAGCCGATTTCCATTCCCAGGTGATGATCTTTCAGCGCCTGATAATCGGTCCAATCCACGCGGCCGCGGAATGCGCTTTTTTTATAAAGAAAACAGTTGTACTGCCGCATTACGGGCAGGGAGAACGCCATGAACTGCTCCCGCTCTGGCGTCTTGTATAGGGGAAGAATGCCATCCACCAGGCCATCCTTGGCCGCGCTCAGGCAACGTTTCCAAGGCAATATCTTGACCGCGACCAGGATATCGAGTTGCTTGCCGATATCCTGCAGCAGCTTCACCTTGATGCCGCCGCTGGCCGCCTCGCCAAACTCGCCTATCGCATACGGCGGATATTTGTCGTAGCACAGCGTCAGCTTGCGGCTTTCCGCGTGCGAAAACCCGGCAATCAGCATAAAAACCGATAGCAGTACGCATTTGTACGCCATACCCCTCCCGCCGATTCCGCCAACCTGCTGCAGCGCTTTGCAAACAAGATGGACACGCATCCATCACTAGCCCCAGCTGATGCGAAACAGTTATCCGCACCTCTGCCGCCATTGGCAATACGGTCTGATCGCCGGCATGGCTTGCCTGGCCATATTCTCTTCCTGACCGCCGCTTTGAAAACAATGGCATTCGCGCCATCACCCCCACCCGAGGCGAGATAGATACCCACCGGATACCGCTCGGCCGCGGCCTATTCAGCATAGCCTTGCTGCAGGCGCGCATTGGCCATTCCATCCAGCCCGCGCCTTGCGGATCCCCTGCGGGATCGGGCCATGCCCGAACCGATGCCGCAGCGATAACGCCAGGCGCAGGATCGCCGCGAGTCCTTACTCGGCCACCGCCTCGCTCTCCTGCTGCAACCGCCACATTTCGGCGTAGCGCCCCCCCAGCTCCAACAGTTCGCGATGGCTGCCCTGCTCCACCACCCGGCCGGCGTCGAGCACCAGGATGCGGTCGGCGTCGACGATGGTGGACAGCCGGTGGGCGATGATCAGCGTGGTGCGGTCGGCGGAGATGGCGGTCAGTTCGCGCTGGATCGCCTTCTCGGTGCGCGAATCCAGCGCGCTGGTGGCCTCGTCGAAGATCAGTATCGGCGGATTCTTCAGAATGGTGCGCGCGATGGCGACGCGCTGTTTCTCGCCGCCGGACAATTTCAGCCCGCGCTCGCCGACCATGGTGTCGTAACCGTCCGGCAGGCTGCTGACGAAGTCGTGGATGTGGGCGGAGCGTGCCGCCTCGATCACTTCCTCGCGGGTGGCGCCGGGCTTGCCATAGGCGATGTTGTAATAAACGGTGTCGTTGAACAGCACCGTATCCTGCGGCACGATGCCGATATGGGCCCGCAGCGAATCCTGCGTCAGCGCGCGGATGTCCTCGCCGTTGATCCTCACCGCGCCGGAGGTAGCGTCGTAGAAGCGGAACATCAGCCGCGACAGCGTGGACTTGCCGGCGCCGCTGGCGCCGACCACCGCCAGCGTCTGCCCGGCGGGGATGGCGAAGTCCACATCATGCAGGATCTGCCGCTTGGATTCGTAGGCGAAGCCGACGCGCTCGAAACGTATCGTCGCGTTGCGGGCCGCCAGCGTCTTGGCGTCCGGCGCGTCCGCCACTTCCAGATTGACGCCCAGCAGCTTGAACATCCGTTCGATATCGGCCAGCGAATGCTTGATCTCGCGGTAGACGAAACCCAGGAAGTTCAGCGGCGCGTACAGCTGGGTGATAAAGGTGGCCACCAGCACCACGTCGCCCACCGTCATCCGGTGCGCCACCACGTCGCGCGCCGCCAGCACCATCACCAGCGTGACGCCGATGGCGATGATGGCGGCCTGGCCTGCGTTCAGCAGCGACAGCGACACCTGGTTCTTGATCGCCGACGCCTCCCAGGCCTCCAGGTTGCGGTCATAACGCTTGGACTCGTATTCCTCGTTATTGAAGTATTTGACCGTTTCGTAATTCAGCAGCGCGTCTATCGCCTTGGAATTGGCCTTGGAATCCAGGTCGTTCATCGTGCGGCGGTAGACAGTGCGCCACTCGGTCACCAGCAGCGTGAATGCGATGTATAGCCCGATGGTGCCCAGCGTCACCACCGCGAACTCCCACGAGTAGCGATGCAGCAGGATGGCCGACACCATGCCGATTTCCAGCAGCGTGGGCAGGATGTTGAACACGGTGAAATTCAACAGAAAGCCTATGCCCTTGGTGCCGCGCTCGATGTCGCGGCTCATGCCGCCGGTGTGCCGCTCCAGATGGAAACGCAGCGACAGCTTGAACAGATGGCGGAACACATTGCGCGCCACGCTGCGCACCGCACCCTGGATCACGCGGGCGAACACGGCGTCGCGCAGCTCGCCCAGCACGCCAGACAGCAGCCGCGCCACGCCGTAGCCGGTCAGCGCCAGCACCGGGATGGCCAGCAGCGTAGCCGGCACCGACAGCTGGTCGACGATGTCCTTCAAGTACAGCGGTACCGTCACCGCCCCTACTTTGGCCAGCACCATGCAGGCCAGGGCCAGGGAAACTCGCCACTTGAACGCCCACAGATAGGGCAGCAGGGTCTGGATGGTTTGCCAATCGTTGCGGCCGGACGGCGCCGGGCCGCTATGGGTGATACGCATAAATAAGGTTTGCCTGTGACTAAGACCTATCCCAAAGTGAAATAGCACTTCACTTCATAAAGGGGCGGACATCATGTGGATTCTGTTGCTGGAAGCGCTGGGAGCCGGCGGGCTCGCCACTTTCATCGTCTGGTGGACCTGGCCGCGCGACGAAAAAGACTCTTCCTGTAAAAGCGATTAGTGCAGCACCCGCGGCGCCACCAGCGTCATTTCGGGAATGGACGCCTCGAAACGCTGGCCATCGTCCGCCATCATCTGGTAGACGCCCTTCATGCTGCCGTACGGCGTGGTGATATGCGCGGCGCTGGAATACTCGAATACCTGGCCGGGATCGAGATGCGGCTGCTCGCCCACCACGCCCATGCCGCGCACCTCCTGCACCTGCTGGTTGGCGTCGGTGATGATCCAGTGACGGCTGATCAGTTGCGCCGGCTCGCTGCCGGTATTGGTGATGCGGACGCGATAGGCGAACACGTAGACATCATTGGCGACGCTGGACTGGTCCGCCACGTATTGCGGCTCCGCCCGCACCTCCATCTGGTAGAGTTTGTCGGCCATTTCGGCTTCTCCTGATTGATCTTGGTTTTCATTTTATCCGGCCAAACCGCTTTTGGCGCGGTAGAATGCCGGGCATTCCTCGTTTATCGATGTCAGAGCAATCGCCATGCGCACTTTCCGTATCGCCCCCAGCATTCTGTCCGCCGATTTCGCCCGCCTGGGCCAGGAAGTCAGCGATGTCATCGCCGCCGGCGCCGACATCATCCACTTCGACGTGATGGACAATCACTACGTCCCCAACCTGACCATGGGCCCGATGTTCTGCGAGGCCATCCGCCCGCACAGCAGCGCGCCCATCGACGTGCACCTGATGGTGAAGCCGGTCGACGCGCTGGCCGCCGCCTTCGCCAAGGCCGGCGCCGACATCATCACCTTCCATCCGGAGGGTTCGGAACACATCGACCGCACGCTGGGCCTGATCAAGGATGCCGGCTGTAAGGCCGGCCTGGTGTTCAATCCGGCCACGCCGCTCTCCTACCTGGACCACGTGATGGACAAGCTGGACATGATCCTGATCATGTCGGTGAACCCGGGCTTCGGCGGACAATCGTTCATTCCGCACGCGCTGGAAAAGATCCGGCAGGTCCGCCAGCGCATCGACGAATACACCGCCAAGCGCGGCGGCGAAATCTGGTTGGAAGTGGACGGCGGCGTCAAGGTGGACAACATCGCCCAGGTGGCGGCCGCCGGCGCCGACACCTTCGTGGCCGGCTCCGCCATCTACGGCCAGAAGGATTACAAAGCCGTCATCGACGCGATGCGCGCCGAGCTGGCCCGCGTCCAGGCATAAGAGCGCGGCTGGCCTCCTCCACCATCAAGGGGTAAAGCAATGCATGCATTCATCGTCACCGGCGCCTCGCGCGGCCTGGGTTACGCCATCTGCGAAACGCTGCTGAGCGACGGCTATTTCGTCATCGGCATCGCCCGCAACGCCGGCCCGGCGCTGGAAGGGCTGGCCGCCCGCCATCCCGAGCGGCTGCTGGCCGTCAACGCCGATCTGGCCGACGCCGCCCAGGCCTCCGCCTCCATCCACACCGCTTTGCAGCAACTGCCGCTGCCGGAATGCGCGACCGTCACGCTGATCAACAACGCCGGCGTGGTGACGCCCATCGCCCAGGCCGGCCATTATCCGGCCGACGAGGTGGTGAAGGCTATCGCCGTCAACGTCACCGCGCCGCTGCTGGCCACCGACGCGCTGCTGTCCGCCACCGATCGTCTGCCGGCGCGCCGCCGCATCCTGAACATCTCGTCCGGCGCAGCCGCCAAAGCCTATCCGGGCTGGAGTGTGTACTGCGCCACCAAGGCGAGCCTGGACCACTTCAGCCGCAGCGTGGCCGTGGAGCAGGAAGGCAAGGCCAATCCGGCGCGCATCGTCGCGCTGTACCCTGGCGTGGTGGACACCGACATGCAAGGCAATATCCGCGCCAGCGACGAGGGCCAATTTCCGCAGAAGGCCCGCTTCGACGCGCTGAAGTCCGACGGTGCGCTGAGCAGCCCGGGCGACGCCGCGCGCAAGATCGTCGACTACCTGGTTTCGCCAGCCTTCGGCCAGCTGCAAGTCGTCGACATCCGCGAGCTCTAGACACTCCGCATCACCCATTCCGCCGCGGCCCGCCGGCCGCGGCAGCAAAGCAGATACATGAATCTCAAGCACATCAAAGCAGTCGCCTTCGATCTGGACGGCACCCTGGTCGACTCCATTCCCGATCTGGCCGACGCCGCCAACGCGATGCGCGAGCATCTGGGGCTGCCTCCGCTTGATCCCGAGCGGATCAAGAGCCACGTCGGCGACGGCATCGCCAGCCTGGTGCACCGCGCCATCACCGACGAGCGCCACGCCGAGGCCGACGGCCCGCTGTGGGAGCGCGGCTACCGTTTCTTCGTCCAGCGCTACAGCGAGCGCCTGGCTGTCCGCACCACAGTCTATCCCGGCGTGCTCGACGGCCTCGCCCTGCTGCGCGCCCTCAAGCTGCCGCTGGTCATGATCACCAACAAATCCGAACGCTTGGCCGTGCCATTAGCCGAGCAACTGGGCCTGCGCGACCTGTTCAGCCTGATCCTCGGCGGCGACACGCTGCCGGAGAAGAAACCATCGGCGCTGCCGCTCTTGCATTGCTGCCAGGTGCTGGGGATTCAGCCGCAGGAACTGGCGATGGTAGGCGACTCCGCCAACGACGTAGCCGCCGCCCGCGCAGCCGGCAGCGCGGCCATCGCCGTCAGCTACGGCTACGCCGACGCGTCCACGCTGGGCGCGGACCTGACGGTAAACAGTGTTGCCGAGCTCTACGATTTGATGAAGAATGACTGAATCCCGTCAACCCTGAAGGAACTCAAACGCCCATGGCCTTTCTTCCCTGCCCCGCCAGCTGGCGATGGCGTCGCCCGGCCCACGCCCCGCACGACCCCGCCCAAACTGACAAGACACAGGAAGAACCGCATGCAAGCGCAAGAGTTTGACCAGCTGGCCGCCGCCGGCTACAACCGCATCCCCGTCACCCAGGAACTGCTGGCCGATCTGGACAGCCCGCTGTCCATCTACCTGAAGCTCGCCAACCAGCCGTACAGCTACCTGCTGGAATCGGTGGTGGGCGGCGAGCGCCACGGCCGCTATTCCATCATCGGCTTGCCGGCCGACACCCGCTTGCGCGTCAATGGCCAGCGGGTGCAGGTGGAGTGCGGCGACAAGGTGATAGAGCGCCACGACGGCGACCCGCTGGCCTTCATCGAAGCCTTCCAGCACCGTTTCCGCATCCCGGAGCTGCCCGGCCTGCCGCGCTACTCCGGCGGCCTGGTCGGCTACTTCGGCTACGACACCATACGCTATGTGGAGCGCCGCCTGGCCGACGTCCAGAAACCGGACCCGGTCGGCACACCAGACATTCTGCTGATGCTGTCGGAAGAGATCGCCGTGGTGGACAACCTGTCCGGCAAGCTCTATCTGGTGGTTTACGCCGACCCCGAAGTGCCCAACGCACTGCAGAAAGCCAAGGCGCGGCTGGCACAGCTGCGCGCCAAACTGCGCGAGCCGCTGGCCATCCCGCTGTCGCTGCCGCAACCGCACGAGGGCGAGGCGGTGTCGGAATACGGCGAGGACGCGTTCAAGGAAGCGGTGGCATCCTGTCAGCGCTATATCCACGACGGCGACATCATGCAGGTAGTGCTGGCCCAGCGCATGCAGCAGCCCTATCACGGCTCCCCTATCGCGCTGTACCGCGCGCTGCGCAACCTCAACCCGTCGCCGTACATGTTCTTCTATCATTTCGACGACTTCCACGTGGTGGGCGCCTCGCCGGAAATCCTGGTTCGCCGCGAAGGCGAAACCGTGACCGTGCGCCCGATCGCCGGCACCCGCCCGCGCGGCCACAGCCGCGAGCACGACGAGGCGCTAGCCGCCGAGCTGCTGGCCGATCCCAAGGAAATCGCCGAACACGTGATGCTGATGGACCTTGGCCGCAACGACGTCGGCCGCGTCGCCGACATCGGCACCGTGAAGATCACCGACAATATGGCGATCGAGCGCTATTCCCACGTGATGCACATCGTGTCCAATGTCGAAGGCCAGGTGGACCGCAAGATCAGCAATATCGACGTGATCAAGGCCACCTTCCCGGCCGGCACGCTGTCCGGCGCGCCCAAGGTGCGGGCGATGCAGATCATCGACGAATTCGAGCCGACCAAGCGCGGCGTCTACGGCGGCGCGGTGGGCTACCTGGGCTTCAACGGCGACATGGATCTCGCCATAGCCATCCGCACCGCGGTGCTGAAGAACGGCATGCTCTACGTGCAGTCCGGCGCCGGTATCGTCGCCGACTCGGTTCCGCAATCGGAATGGCAGGAAACGCAGAACAAGGCGCGCGCGGTGCTGCGCGCCGCCCAGATGGTGCGGGACGGGCTGGACGCCTGACCTTTCCAACCCCAAAACGCCGGCTCATGCCGGCGTTTTCTTATGCATCCAGATCCCTGCCCACCCGCCAGGACAAAGGCAGCGTCAACAACAGAAAGGCCGCCAGCGCCAGCATCGCCACCGGCACGCCGGCGAGATCGCCCAAACGGCCGAACAGCACTGGCGACAACGCGCCGCCGCCTATCGTGCCGGTGTAGAACAAGGCGAACGCATGTTCCCGCCCAGTGGCATCGGCCAGCTCCGGCACGGTGCCGTACAGCACCGATGAAGTGCCGTTCAGCGCCAAGCCCAGCAAGGGCAGCATCGCCATGGTTCCAAACAGCGGCAAAACCAGGCTCATCGCGATCAGCAGAGCGGTCATCCCCTCGGTCAGCCATACCGTCCTGACCATGCCGATACGCGCGCCCAGATAGCCGCAGAACAGCTTGCCGAACGCGCCGCCGACGAACAACAGCGACAGCGCCAAACCAATGCCCGCCGTGCCCGCCCCCTTGCTCTGCAGCAGGAAGGGGAGAAAAGTCAGAAAGCCCATCCGCGCCGCGCTGTCTATCGCGCCGGTGGCCAGCAAGGCGCGCAAGCCGCCCCTCGAGCCCTTGCCCGCCGCCCGCGCCACCGACTTTGCCGCAGCGCTTGGCAAACGGTCCGGAATCAGCCGCCACAGCACCCCGGCCGCCGCCAAGCCCAGCAGCCCCATCAGGCTGACGCTGAGCCGCCAGCTCGCCATCGTCAGCAGCAAGCCTGTCAACGCCGGGATCAGCGTCTTGCCGATATCGCCGGCGAAATTGTATTGCGCCAGCGCCTGCCGCGAGCCGCCGCCGGCCTCATGGCTGTCCGCCACCAGCGAAGACGCCAGCGGGTGCTGGACGCTGGCGCCCAGACCGCCCAGCGCCAAGGCCAGCAGCAGGACCGCCAGGCCGCCCGCTTGGCCGGCCAACAGATAGGCCATGCCCGCCAGCGCGGTGCCGCCAACCAGCATGCGCTTGCGCCCCCAGCGCTTGGCCAAGCGGCTGGCCAACAGCTGGAAGCCGGCCATCGCGCCGGAATACGCGCCGCGCAGCAAGCCCACCATCGCGTAGCCGATGCCGAATTGCGCCTGCCAGATGGGCAGCAGCACGTAGACCAGGTCGGTCAGGCCGTCGTGGACCGCGTGGGCGCCGCTTGCGGCCAGCAGCGCGCGACGACGCGAGCGCATGTCTTCGCTTGCCGCCTCGGCGCCCAGAACAGCGGATTTGGGATCATTCATTGAGATGACGCTTCGATTTCCATGCGGACCATTCTAGCGCCGTAAAACACAAACGTCATACCCAAGAAGAACGCCGTCTGCAGACTGCCGACGCCGCCATCCCCCCGCAGCTCGCCGCCCAGCATGTAGCAGGACTCGTCGGGAGCCAGGAACGCCGCGCCTTGGCCAGTTCCTCCGGCCGTTCCAGGCCAGCGGCCCGGCATGCCCAGCTTGCGAAAGCCGGCGTTTGGGCCAGTCCCGGCGGCATGCCATTGACGCAACCGACGCAGCCTCTTTATGGCCATTAGTATGCAATATATAGTAGGTATTGAATTGATACTAATCATCCATCATGACTTTGAAAAATCAGCAGGAAACCGCCTCAGCCAGCACCTGTCCGATGCTGCAATTCATCGACCTGATCGCCGGTAAATGGGCGATTCCCATTCTTTACCGCCTGATCGTGATGGATCGACCGGTGCGTTTCGGCGAACTGCAGCGAGCGGTCGGCACCATCACCCAAAAGGAACTCACCCGCCAGCTGCGCGCTTTCGAACAGCGCGGCCTGGTGCGGCGCACGGTTTACGCCGAGGTTCCGCCCCGCGTCGAATACCAGATCACCGCGCTGGGCAGCACGCTGCAGCAACCGCTGCAGCAACTGGCGGGCTGGATGGAGCGCTATGGCGACCAGCTGAACCGCAGCGCCTCATGAACAGGCGCGACACGGCAGGGCAAAGCCGAATTCCGGGGGTGACGGCGACTGCCGACTATGGGGTATAGTGTTGGCAACCCGTAATCATGCATGCCGTCTGTCCTGCGCAGAAAAACCGGGCACGAAACCGGGCAAGATATCTGGCGCCGCAGCAAAATTTTAAAATTCAACAATGAATTCAAAAGGTTAATCATTCAATGCTATTGATGATCGACAATTACGATTCCTTCACCTACAACCTGGTGCAGTACTTCGGCGAGCTGGGCCAGGACGTGAAGGTGTTCCGCAACGATGAAATCACCCTGCAGCAGATCGAAGAGCTTCAGCCCAAATACCTGGTGATCTCCCCCGGGCCCTGCACGCCCAATGAAGCGGGCGTGTCGGTGCCGGCTATCCTCCATTTCGCCGGCAAGCTGCCCATCATGGGCGTGTGCCTGGGCCACCAAGGCATAGGCCAGGCTTTCGGCGGCAAGGTCATCCACGCCAAGCAGCTGATGCACGGCAAGGTGTCGCCGGTCAGCCATCTGGACAAGGGCATGTTCCGCGGCCTGCCCAATCCCGTCACCTGCACCCGCTACCACTCGCTGGTGATCGAGCGCGAAACGCTGCCGGACTGCCTGGAAGTCACCGCCTGGACCGACGACGGCGAAATCATGGGCGTGCGCCACAAGACGCTGCCCATCGAGGGCGTGCAGTTCCACCCGGAATCCATCCTCACCGAGCATGGCCACCGCATGCTGGACAACTTCCTGAAGGAATTCGCCTGATGCGACTAACGCCGCTGCTGCTCGGCGTCCTGCTGGCCTCGCCCGCCTGGTCCGGCGCGCTGGACGATTGCGAGCAAAGCAAGGCCGACAGCCCCGCCGTCGCCGCCTGCCTGCAGCAACGGCACGGCGAAACAGGCCGCCAGCTGGCCGCCCAGGAAGACAAGGCGCTGGATGCGATGCGCAAGCTTGACGCCGCCACCGACGGCCGCTTCCACGCCGCGCGCGAACTGCGCCGCGCCCGCCAGTCCTACCGCGACTACCGCCGCCAGCACTGCGACTGGGTGGAAGCCAGCTACGCCAGCGGCAACGGCGCGGCCCGCGCCCGGCTGGCCTGCGAAATCGATCTCGACACGCAAAGGCTGGCCGACCTCGCCCGCCACAGCTGATAGGAAATCCACATGATCACCCCGCAAGCGGCGCTGAACCGCCTGATCGACGGCAACGAGCTGTTCTACGAAGAAATGCTGGCGCTGATGCGCCAGATCATGCGCGGCGAACTGACGCCGGCGCAGACCTCCGCCATTCTGATCGGCCTCAGGGTCAAGGTGGAATCCGTATCGGAAATCGCTGCGGCCGCCACCGTGATGCGCGAATTCTCCACCCACGTGCCGGTATCCAACCGCAATCATCTGGTGGACACCTGCGGCACCGGCGGCGACAAGTCCCACACCTTCAATATTTCCACCACCGCGGCCTTCGTCGCCTCGGCCGCCGGCGCGCGCGTGGCCAAGCATGGCGGCCGCTCGGTATCGTCCAGCTCCGGCAGCGCCGACGTGCTGGAGCTGCTCGGCGTCAACCTGCAATTGACGGCGGAACAGGTCGGACAGTGCCTGGACGAGATCGGCCTGGGCTTCATGTTCGCGCCCAACCACAACAGCGCGATGAAGCATGTCGCGCCAATCCGCAAGGAACTGGGCGCGCGCACCATCTTCAACATCCTGGGGCCGCTGACCAACCCGGCCGGCGCCGACAACCAGTTGATGGGCGTGTTCCACCCCGACCTGGTGGGCATCCAGTCCCGCGTGCTCAAGCAGCTGGGCAGCAAGCACGTGATGGTCGTCCATGGCAGCGACGGCCTGGACGAATTGACACTGTCAGGTCCCAGCATGGTGGCGGAACTCAAGAATGGCGAGATACTGGAATACCAGCTGGAGCCAGGCGAGTTCAGCCTCGCCGCCTGCGAGCTGAAAGACCTGCGCGCCAACACCGCCGAACAGTCCCGCGACCGCCTGCTATCGGTATTGGACGGCCAGCCGGGACCCGCCCGCGACATCGTGCTGTTCAACGCCGGCGCGGCGATTTACACCGCCGATATCGCCCCAAGCCTGGCCGACGGTGTTACCATGGCGCGCGAAGCCTTGGACAGCGGCAAAGCCAAGCAGAAATTACAGCAGCTGGTCGCCTTGAGCGGGAAGCTCGGCGGCTGACTCCCCAGCGGGGCGGCGCACCTCCGCCCTCCAACCTCATATCGCGTCAAAGCCATCATGAACAAAATATCCAAAGATATCTTCAAAGCGTATGACATCCGCGGCATCGTCGGCAAAACCCTGACCGCCGCCGTCGCGCGGCAAATCGGCCAGGCCGTGGCCTCGGAAGCCATCGCCCGCAAGGTCAAGGCCATCGTGATCGGCCGCGACGGCCGCCTGTCCGGCCCCGAATTGAGCGAGGCGCTGGCCGAAGGCATCCGCGCCGCCGGCGTGGACGTGATCGACGTCGGCCGCGTCGCCACCCCGATGCTGTACTTCGCCGCCCACCAGCTGGGCACGCTGTCCGGCGTGATGGTGACCGGCAGCCATAACCCTCCCGACTACAACGGCTTCAAGATGATGCTGGCCGGCGATACCCTGGCCGGCGAGGACATCCAGAAACTCTACCAGCGCATCGTCGACGGCGACCTCGCCGAAGGCGAAGGCGGCTACGGCACCGAAGACATCGCGGAAGCCTACCTGGAACGCATCACCTCCGACATCAAGCTGGAACGCCCGCTGAACATCGTGGTGGATAGCGGCAACGGCGTCGCCGGCGCTTTCGGCCCGCTGCTGTACCGCCGCCTGGGCTGCAAGGTGCGCGAGCTGTTCTGCGACGTGGACGGCAATTTCCCGAACCACCACCCGGACCCGGCCAAGCCGGAAAACCTGAAGGACCTGATCGAGGCGCTGCAGAAGACCGACGCCGAGATCGGCCTTGCCTTCGATGGCGATGGCGACCGCCTGGGCGTGGTCACCAAGGACGGCAACATCATCTGGCCGGACCGCCAGCTGATGCTGTACGCGGCAGACGTGCTGGACCGCAACCCCAAGGCCAAGGTGATCTTCGACGTCAAGTCCACCCGCCTGCTCAAACCCTGGATCAAGAAGAACGGCGGCGTGCCGGTAATGGCGCGCACCGGCCACAGCTTCATCAAGGCCAAGATCAAGGAAACCGGCGCGCTGCTGGCCGGCGAAATGAGCGGCCACGTGTTCTTCAAGGAGCGCTGGTACGGCTTCGACGACGGCATCTACACCGGCGCCCGCCTGCTGGAAGTGCTGTCCCGCGTCGAGGACCCGAGCGAGCTGCTGAACGCGCTGCCCAACGCCGTCTCCACGCCCGAGCTGAACCTGAAAATGGCCAAGGAAGGCGAGAACCACGCGCTGATCTCCAAGCTGCAGGAGTCCGCCAAGTTCGACGGCGCCGAAGAAGTGAACACGCTGGACGGCCTGCGCGTCGAGTACAAGGATGGCTTCGGCCTGGCCCGCGCGTCCAACACCACGCCGGTGATCGTGCTGCGCTTCGAAGCCGACACCGAGGAGGCGCTGGAACGCATCAAGGGCGACTTCCGCCGCGTGCTGGCCACCGCCACCGACGCCAAGCTGCCGTTCTAAAGCCGGACCGGGCCGCCCGGCGGCCCATGAACTACGCTGTCAGGGGACATGGTGCATCCATGTCCCCGTTGCATTGAAAGGAAACCCATGTATCAACTGGCCGCCAGCCACTTCACCACCGCGCGCGACCTGCTGCGTTTCGCCGTGTCGCGCTTCAACGAGGCCGAACTCACCTACGGCCACGGCACCCACAACGCCCACGACGAGGCGGCCTACCTGATCCTGTCCGCGCTGCAGCTGCCGATCGACACGCTGGAACCCTACCTGGACGCCAGACTGCTGCCGGAAGAAGTGGAAAGCGTGGTGGAGCTGATCCGCCGCCGCGCCGAAGACAAGGTGCCGGTCGCCTACCTGACCAACGAAGCCTGGCAGGGCGAGTTCAACTTCTACGTCGACGAGCGCGTGCTGGTGCCGCGCTCCTTTATCTACGAACTGCTGGGCGAGCCGCTGGCGCCGTGGATCGAACACCCGGAACTGGTGCACCGCGCGCTGGACCTGTGCACCGGCTCCGGCTGCCTGGCCATCCAACTGGCCAGCCACTATCCGGACGCCGAGGTCGACGCCGTCGACATCTCGCTGGACGCGCTGGAAGTGGCTGCGGTCAACGTCGAGCACTACGGCCTGCAGGACCGCGTCAACCTGATCCACACCGACATGTTCGAGGGGATCGAGGAGAAGTACGACCTGATCATCTCCAACCCGCCCTACGTCGATGCCGAATCAGTGGAAGAGTTGCCGGAAGAGTACCTGCACGAACCGGAAATCGCGCTTGGCTCCGGCGAAGACGGCCTGGACGCCACCCGCGAAATCCTGCGCCGCGCGCCGGAATTCCTCAACGAACGCGGCGTGCTGCTGGTGGAGATCGGCCACAACCGCGACATGCTGGAAGAGTGCTTCCCTTCCCTGCCCTTCATGTGGATGGAAACCCAGAGCGGCGACGGATTCGTCTTCCTGCTCACGCGTGAAGACATCGTCAACGCCGGCATCTAATCCATTCGCAAAGCCGCCAAAACCAAGGGTTTGGCGGCTTTTATCATTTCTTCTCCGGCCATACGCACACTACCAACCGCTCTTTCCTCCCGCTTTTGGCCGATATTGCTCAAAATGCTTATCCAGATGGCTGACAAAGGCCCGCACTTTCGCCGACAGATTGTTCTTCATCGGATAGACCGCGTGAATATCGGCTGCCGGAAACTGCCAGTCCCCTAGCACTTCTCGCAATCGTCCCGAGCGAAGATAAGGCGCGACATTCCATTCCGAGCGCAGCAATATCCCCAACCCTCGCAGCGCCCAGCTGACCGCAGCCTCTCCATCGTTGGTCGAGACCGTCCCGCGAACCTTCACATTGGTTTGCGCTGTCCCTGAATGAAGGTGCCACGCGCCATAGGTCTCGTCGCTTTCCCGGATCACAATGCAGCGATGGCGCTGCAGATCCATCGGCGAAGCCGGAATGCCGAAACGCTCCAGATAAGCGGGAGATGCGCATAACAGGCGGCGATTGCTGGCGATTTTCTTGGAGGTGAGGCGGGCATCCGGCATTTCGCCGAAGCGGATGCAGACATCGAACCCTTCTTCGATCAGATTGGCAGGACGGTCGGACAGAGACAGCTGAACGTCGACATCGGAATAAATCTCGACGAAATCCGCTATCGCCGGGGCGATGAATTGCCGGCCAAAACCGAAAGTCGCATTGACGCGCAGCAACCCTTTCGGGATGGATTGGGCGCTGGCAAGCCTTTGCTCCAACTCCTCCAGCTCCCCAAGAATCTTTTTCCCCTCCGCCAGATACAGCTCGCCTTCATACGTGACGGCCGCTCGTCTCGTCGTGCGGTTCAACAGCCGAATGCCAAGCCGCGCCTCCAGATTGGCCAAACGCCGGCTGACGGCGGCGGTGGACACGCCCAGTTCTTGCGCCGCGCCGGACAGCGTGCCCGCCTTCACCACTTCCAGGAAAAAAGCGACGTCGGATATGGAGTTCATTTTTGCGTTCAAGTTAAAAACAGTTTGATATTTCAATTATTGTACAGAAATTTGCAATCCACTAACTTGCCTCCAAAGGAAGCCGCCTCGCTTTCAGGCTCACCGGGAGACAAGAGTGACCGCATTGCAAACCCCACCCCTAACGCTTTACCAAAAGCTGGTCGACACCCACACGGTGGCGCGTCTGGATCCGCAGAACGTGCTGCTTTACGCCGACCTGCACATCATGAACGAGTACACCAGCCCGCAAGCCTTCGCCGGGCTGGCGGAAGCCGGCCGCGGCGTCCTGCGGCCCAGCCAGAACGTGGCGGTGGTCGACCACATCATCCCGACCCACCCCGTGGAGATCCGCATCATCGAGGAGCCGAATTCGGCATTGCAAGCCTCGAACCTGAAGAAGAATTGCGAGCGCCACGGCATTCTGCTGTTCGACGCCAACGACCGTTTTCAAGGCATCGAACATGTCATCGCGCCGGAACTGGGCATGATCCGCCCGGGCATGGTCGTTCTCTGCGGAGACAGCCACACCACAACCTACGGCGCGCTGGGAGCCTTAGGTTTCGGCATCGGCACCTCCGAAGTCGAACACATATTGGCGACCCAGACCCTGGTCTATCGCCTCGCGCAAACCATGCGCATCCATGTAGCCGGCCGCTTGCCGCTCGGCACCACAGCCAAGGACCTGATCTTGCTGATCATCAACCGGATCGGCGCGCACGGCGCGCGCGGCTACGCGGTCGAGTTCTGCGGCGAAGCCATTGAAGCGTTGACGATAGAAGCGCGGATGACGCTGTGCAATATGGCGGTCGAGGCCGGCGCCCGCGGCGCGCTCATCGCGCCGGATGCGCTGACGCTGGAATACATCGCCCGCCATTGCCCGGACCTGGCCGGAGCGACGCTGGACGCCGCGAAGGCGGACTGGCGCGCCCTGCGCAGCGACGACGGCGCCCCATTCGACCTTGAGCTCGAATTCCAGGCCGGCGACGTCGAGCCCTATGTGACCTGGGGCACCAGCCCCGACCAATCCATTCCGATCAGCGGCCACGTCCCCTCTGTCGCGTCGGCGCCGGAGGGGCCTGAGCGGCTCACCATGCAGCGGGCGCTGCGCTATACCGGCCTGGCCGAAGGCGCCCAACTGGAAGGCTTGCCCGTTCAGCGCGTCTTCATCGGCTCTTGCACCAATGCCCGCATCGAGGACTTGCGCGCTGTCGCGGAGATCGTGCGCGGACGAAGCGTGGCGCCTTCGGTGCGCGCCATGATCGTGCCGGGCTCAGGCGAAGTGCGCCGCCAGGCCGAACAGGAAGGTCTGGCTCAGCTCTTCATCGAAGCCGGCTTTGAATGGCGCCAACCCGGCTGCTCCCTATGCCTGGCCATGAATGACGACCTGCTCAACCCCGGCGAGCGGTGCGCCTCCACCACCAACCGCAATTTCGAAGGCCGCCAAGGCCGGGATGCGATCACCCACCTGATGAGCCCGGCCATGGCCGCCGCCGCCGCCGTCGCCGGCTGCATCACCGACGTTCGCAAACTGGGAGCGCAAGCATGACCGTTCACACCCGAATCGAAGGCATGGCCGCGCCGTTGCCGGTCAACAATCTGGACACCGACCAGATCATGCCGAAGCAATTCCTGCGCCGCATCGACAAGGCGGGCCTGGCCGAAGGCCTGCTGTACGACATGCGCTTCGGCCCGGATGGAAAGCCCCGTCCGGCGTTCGTTCTCAATCGGCCGGAATACGCCGCAGCCAGGATACTGGTGACCGGCCCCAATTTCGGCTGCGGATCCAGCCGCGAACACGCGGTCTGGGGCCTGCGGCAATACGGCATCCAGGCGGTGATCGCGCCCAGCTTCGGCGAGATTTTCTATTCGAACGCGATGAACAGCAGCCTGATGCTGGTGGCGCTGGCCGAAGCCGATGTCGAAGCCATTCTGGCCGACGTCTCCGCGCCGGAAAACAGCCTGGTCGCGATCGATATCGCATCCATGACGGTGCGAAGCAAGAGTCTGACGGCGTCTTTCTCGCTGTCCGAACGCCATCGCCGGATGTTCCTCGAAGGCCTGGACATGATAGGCGCGACCTTGGCCATGCAAGACCAGATCCACGCATTCGCCGCCAGACATTGGCAGCAGCGGCCCTGGCTGAAAGACATCGCATCCATGACAAAAAACCGTTTGGCGTAAGCGGGGCGCCCGTCAGGGCGCCAATAAGATGAGACAAACATATACATAGGCACCGATCCAAATTTTGTGTAATCGGAGTTATTCGCCACTTGTGCTTGCCTTACGTAGCAGTTCCTCATCGATCGTGCGGATTACAGACACGACTAAGTAGTGAAGTGCTTCGGCTTCCAGCAAAGACAACGTCGCCTCCTTGCGACCAGATTCGAAGTGAAAGACATCAATTTGAACTGGATTGCTCACACCATTCCAAGTAAATGACCAGTGCGCAAAACCGTTCCTCACCTTGCGGAACAGGTCATTGTTGAAAGCATCTCGCGCGCTAGCTAAAAGCGGAAAATTTGCATGATGGGACTTCAGCTTCTTCGCGAGAGGTGATGGACTCTGTCTCAGCAGGCGACCAAGCGGGCCATCCACAAGTAAGAAAGTAGGAAGCCAGCGCGCCAGGTACCAGCCTCGACATGCCAATGGTTGAAGTACCTTTTCGGCTTGACGCCAATGAACGCCAGCAGAGAAGGCCAATTGCGCAAGAACCGTTTCGATGGACTCACTGATCACAGGGTTGGCGGAGAGATAGTCGGCCAAGTCGGACTGAAAAGTCGGATCAGCGATGAGCTGGCGGCACTCTATCTCAAGGGCCGCTTGAGGCGAGTCGACCAGCCAAGCGGCTGCCAGCCCACGCGAAGCAAGTAGCTCAAATAGCTGTTTGTCAAAATCGTTCCCAGATTGCAGCACGGCTTCACTTACGCGAATTGGGACCTGCGGCTGTCAGAGGTTGAATACACCAGCCTACATGGCCTTTCAAACAGGCCCAAACCTTGCGCCCCTCGGATGAGACGTTGAACTATAGCCCTAACTTCTGTCCTCCATACCTTCATCGATTTTTCTTGAAGGTTCTGCCTTCAGTCTCATTCACGTCGACAGCGGAACAGCCGCGCCCCGCACTCACGACCAGTCCGGCTTCAACACCATCAGGAAATACACCGCCAGCATCGCGCAGAAGGCCGGATAGCCCAGGCGCTCCCAGATCCGCGCGAAACGCCAGTAGCGCGCCGGCAGCGCCTGGCCAGCCTCCGCCGCGTCGCGGGCCATGCCTGCCATCCGGATCTGCAGCCACACAACCGGCAGCCAGCACACGCCGGCAAATAAAAATAAGCCCAGCGCCCAAACAATCCAGGATTGGCTCAACGGCCACCCCGCCTGATGCGCCAGCCATAAACCGGACAAGGGCTGGAAAATCACCGCCGGCGTGGTGAACCACCAATCGGCCCGCACCACCAAGTGGGCCACCTCAGCCTGAGCCGCCACCTTGCCGCCGCGGTTTGCGAAAAACATGTAAAAGGCGGAGCCGAGTCCGGTGCCCACCATCAGCGTGGCGGACAGAATGTGCAGGGTCTTGACGATCAAATAGGCATTCATGATTTTCCCTCCCGATTGGCGCCCAGCCACAGCAGCATCGCCAGAATGGGCAAGTTCTTCACCAGCGGCGCGAACGGATGCAGCCAGTTCTCCGGCAAGGCCACCGCTACCGCCACGCTGTAAAACAACACGGTCAGCGCCTGCAGCCGCCATCCCAACACCGAGGGCCGCCAGACGATCCAGACCGCGTACGCGACATCCAGCGCGCAGGAAAGCAGGAACAACGGCGCCAGCGCTGCCTGCGGCAAACCCAGCCGCGCCAGCATAGCGATCGACTCGCTCCAAGCCGTCAACGGCGGCTGAGAGCCACTCCACAGCCACAACGCGGCCAGCGACAGTTCCACCATTCGCCGCGAAACTTTCATGCTGCCTCCCTGAATTGCCTGAACGACAGCGGCTGGCGGCCAAGCAGCGCGGCGAAAGCGATCGGGTCGGCTGTCGAGCCTTGGCGCAGCATGCGCAGGCTGTCTCGATTCAGCAGACTGCCGGGCCAGCATCCGCAAGCGGCAGCCAATCCGTCCGCCAGCCAAGCCGGCACAGGGCATAACCAGGCTGCGCCATCCACGCCCTGCAAACGCCTCAATTGCCGCAGATAATCGGCCAAAGACGCTTCTTCCGCTCCGACGAAATCGATCACGCCGCGCGCATCGCCTTCGATCAAGCGCTGCAGCCCCTTGGCCACGTCGGCCGCCGCCACCGGCTGGATGCGCTGTCCGCCGCCTTCCGGCAACAGCCAGAACGGCAGGCGAGCCAAGCGCAGCAACACGCGGCTGCTGGCGCCGTCCGCGCCGTATATCAGCGAGGGCCGGGCGACGACAACGTCCATGCCGCAATCCAGCAGAGCGGCATCGCCTCTGCCCTTGCTGGACAGGAACGGCGCACCGGCATGCGCTGCGGCGCCCAAAGCCGACAACTGCACCCAACGCCGGACGCCATGCGTCCTCGCCAATGCAGCCAGACGCAATGGGCCGGCATGGTGAATGGCTTCGAACCCGCCGGCTCGCCCCTGCCGGAACGCGCCGGCCAGATTGGCGACGGCATCCACGCCATCCAGCCAAACGGTCCAGCCCTGATTCGGACGCGCCAGATCCAATTCGGCGCGGGACGGGGCCGACAGCTCATGTCCCGCCTCGATCAGCCTGGCGGCCAGCCTCCGGCCGATAAACCCATTGCCGCCCAGCAGCAATATCTTCATTGCAGCGCTCCGGCATGATCGGCGATGGCTGTTCCCGCCGCCTTGGGCCTGCTGAAAGCCACCTGGCGCCACACCAGCAGCACCAACACCAACAGCTGCGCCACCACGCCTATCAGCGCCCACTTCAAGATTTCGCGTATATCCAGCCACAGGGAGGCCGACGCGTGCTCGGGCGCCAGCAGCAACACTGTCAACAGTGGCGTGGCCAGTATCAGCAGCAGAAAAACCCGGCTCCAGAACGGCGCGCCCTCGCCGCTCTCGCACAAGGCTAGCGTGACTTGCCGCAAGGGATCGGCCAGCAGAAACCAGCACAACAAGCTGCACAGCGCCGGCACCAGAATCATGACGATGATGAATCCGCTCATGGCAATCTCCTTTATTTCTGAAATTTCTGTCAAAACAGAAATTAATGGGCAAAATTTCCCCTTATGCCAAGCCAGACGGCTGGCCATCGCTCGCATCCGCGCCGGAGCCTTCCCGGCCCGGCGCCTCAATCGTCTGTTTCCGGCTTGCCTCGGCCCAGCAGTTTCTGAATGCCGGCCCCCATCTTCAGCACCTTGCTCAGCGTGGACGTGGACAGCCTCAACATCTCGCGCGTCCAGGCGGTCAAGGTATCCATGAACTGCCAGGTATTCTTGATCCGCTGCTGAGCCAGCGGGCTTTCCAGGGAAAAGTCCGGGCTATCCATGCATTCACGCAGCACCTGCAAGGTCGGCTCGATCTCGCGCCGCTGGCGCTCGGCGACAATGATGCGGAACAGTTCCCACACATCGCCCGAGGTTTCGAAGTGGTCGCGCCTATCACCCAGCACATGGGCGATGCGGATCAGCTTCCAGCCTTGCAGCTCCTTCAGGCTGTTGCTGACATTGGAGCGGGCGACGTTCAGCGTCTCCGCCAGCTCCTCCGCGCACATCGCGCGGCCGCTGATGAACAGCAGCGCGTGAATCTGGGCGACCGTTCGATTGACGCCCCAGCGGGTGCCCATCTCGCCCCAGTGGAGCACGAATCTTTGGCTTACAGGTGTCAGTTCCATGTTTGATAAGATATTAATTTCTGAAATTTCTGTCAATAGAGAAATTTATTGAGAATAAAAAGGCATGGCTACCGCCATGCCCTGTCTGCTAGCTGGCCAGCACGGCCGGTTTTGGCGGCGCGGCAAGCGGCTCTCTCAACAAACGCAGTTTAAGGTTGGCCAAGTAATCCGCCCTGCATTGCCGCAAGATGTAATCACGGTAGTTTTTCTGCTTCAGATCCTCCCAGGCTTGCAGGCGTCCTTGCCGCGAACGCTCCTCCGCTTCGAGCGCCATGTTCTCGTCCACCGGCAAGTTGGCGTCCGTCAACAATGTGTAGCCATAACGCTCCATATAGGGACGGCAGGCGGTTTCGATAATCTCGATTTCGCGCATCGACAGCTGCTGCTTGAACTTGTCGGCGTGGGCGATGATGGGCGGGAAGTGGTTGGACGACCACAGCGCCGAACGCTGCGCGATCTGCGCCGCTTCGGCCGAGCCGCGGATGTCCAGCATCTGCGGCATGAAGGCGATGCCGAAGAAATCGCACACCTGGCGCAGCGCCATCTGCTGGTCGGTCAGGAAATCCTCGTAGCGTATGGTCAATACCTTGTCCGGATGTTCGGTCAGCAGCCTGTCGGCCGCCTGGTAGGCCGCGAGCCAGGTCCGCACATTGAGAACGGTGTCGAAGTCATGGATGATGGCGCGATTGATCGACGCCACCTGGGCGCGCGGATCGCGCACGACATTGAGGAAGCGCATCTGCGGCAGTAGCTCCAGCAACTCGGCGGCGTAATGGACATTGTCCAGCGACTTGTCCATCACCACGCGGGCTTGATGGCGCTCCCCCACTCGCAGCAGCAGCTCCCAGGCCACCTTGTGCACGCTGCGCGTCTGTCCGGACAGCACTTCGAAGATCTCCACCGGATCAAACACCACATCCGGCCACTTCACCATGCTGACCGCTTGCAAACCCACCACGTCGACCACCAGCTGGAAGTAATTGCGGTCATCGGACAAATCGCCGTACAAAGGCAGCAGCGGCATGAAATCGACGATGTGCAGCGGATAGGGCGAATAGAAATCCGAGTTGAAATTGAGCCTCAGCCTCAAGGCGTGGCTGCCGCAACGCCTCAACGGGATCATCAGCACCGGCAGCGGCCGGTCCTCGTCAGATATGATATTCATGGCTGACCTCCTCCATCGCCGCCGGGCTGCAACAGTGCAGCGCCATCCCGAACAACTGGCTCACGCACTCGTCGACGCTCAGCGTGCTGGTGTCCAACGCCAGCGCGGCCTGCTCCGGCGCTTCGTACGGCGCGGAGACGCCGGTGAAATGCGCGATCTGCCCGGAACGCGCCTTCGCATACAGGCCCTTGCAATCGCGCCCCTCACACACCGCCAGCGGCGTGCTGATGTAAACCTCGGCGAAACGGCGCTCGCCGACGATGTCGCGCGCCATTTCTCGGTCGCTGCGCAGCGGAGAGATGCAGGAACAGATCACGATCAGGCCGGCGTCGTTCATCAGTCGCGCCACCTCGGCCGCCCGGCGCAGGTTTTCCCGGCGGTCCTCCTCGGTAAAACCCAGGTTGCGGTTGATGCCATGGCGCAGATTGTCCCCGTCCAACACCACCGCGGAAAATCCGCCGCCCACCAGTCTCGCCTCCAGGTCGTAGGCGATGGTGGATTTGCCCGCGCCGCTCAGCCCGGTCAGCCAGATAGTCATCGACGCATGGCCGAACAAGCGCTGCCGGTCCACCAGGCGGATCCGGCCGCCGGTGCGAAAAACATTGGCGGGCACGCCCGCCTGAATGGATACCTCTCCCATCTGCCGCCTCCCTCGGTGATCGCGCGCGCTCCTCGAGAGGACTCGATCCCACGATAATCACATATCGGATAATCTGGTCATAGCGCCTAACCGAGGTGGGAATCCAGTACAAAGCACTGGCCTAGTATTTGCACGGACAATTCAATGCATATTTAAGATCAGCCGGATATTCCATTCGATTAACTTGCAGATTCCTGCAGCCACTCTGCTCAATAGCCGGCTCGTTCCCTCACTGACCAAGGCGAGGCAAAATTGGAAACAGCTTCAGAAACGGAATGCGCATGCGGCACGCAAACATTCTGAAGCTGTTTTCAACGCCGCCCCTCAGCGGCGATTAGAATTTGATGCCCGCGCTGATCATCGCCAGGCTGCGGTCCTGCAGCGTGTTGTAGTCGCCGCCCGCCGTCTTCAGATACAACAACTCGAACTGATAGCGCTTCCGGTATTCCGCCTGCAGCCGCCATAGCGCGCTGCGCCTGCCTTCCATGAACTGGCCATCGTGCGAATAGCCTTTGACATCATAGGCCAGCGCCAGCGACGGCATCAGATCCAGGCCGGGCAGCGCGCCGTAATAGCGCTCCTCCAGCTTGGCGCGCCATCCCCAGGCGTTGGCGGTGACGAAACCGTCCAGCGCGCAGCTTGGCCCCGTGCCGTTACAGGAGGGCGTGGCCGCGCTGGGCGCCTGGCCGAAACCCACGCGGCCATAACGCATCACATAGGCGTCCGGCAAACCGGACAGATGCTTGATGCCGGCTTCGGCCGACAGTTTGGCGTCTCCGCCCAGCAACCGTCCCAGCGCTTTGGACGCGCCCAGCGTGAGCTGGCTGCTGCCGAAGGTATCGTAACCGCGCGCCAGGTAGCCGGCTGGGGTGGCCGCCAGATAGCCCAGCGGCCCTCTTCCGGCCAGCACGCCATACAAAAAATCGGAACCGTTCCACGCCACCGGCTGGTTGGGACGATAAGTGAGCTCGCTGTACACCCCGGTGCCATCCGGCAAGCGGGTGCGGAAATTGACGCCATACATGTGGATGTTGTCCGGATAGGCGCGCAGGAACTGGCCGGCGATTCCGGTGGGAACCGCCCGCCCCTGATTCGCCGCCGCCGGCAGAAAGACGCCGGGGCCGGTGCGTATCATCTGGTTGAAGCTCATCATGCTGGCCTGGTTGGAGTAGAACAGCCCCAGCAAGCCGATATTGTCGAACAGGTAGCTGAGGCTGAAACCGAACTGGCCGCCATACGGCTTGTCGTCCGGCGCTCGCTGGATATAGTCCAGCGGGTTGGCCAGCGACTGCTGGTCGCTGGTGACGACATTGCGCCGGAGCAGCTTGCTAAGCAGCGTGCCGTTCAAGGTCAGCGCATTGCAGCCCGGCTGGGCGTAATCGCTACCGGAGTAGAAAGTGCCGCAAGCGGGATAAGCGTTGGGCTCGAACTTGAACTGGTAATAGCCATCCACGGTCAGTTTGGACGTGGCCTTCAGCTTGGCGTAAAACGCCGGCGCGGGGATGTTGACCATTTCCGGAATGGTGCCGGAACGGCCCAGCGCGTTGAAATCCATCGCATTCACCTGCTGGATGCCGCCCAGAATGGTGGTGGGCGTGATCCACGGGATCACCTGCTGTCCCAGCCTCAACAACAGGGAAGCATCGCCCAAGCTGTAATCGCCATACACGTAGGCGTCATCCAGCGCCACGCCGCTGAAGCGGCCCAGCTGGGTGAACTTGTCGTCGTTCAGCGCCGCGCCGGGCGCATAGCCGTTGGGCGAGTGCCCATGCGGCACCCCGTGGTGGATCAGGCCGTAGTCATACCAGGCCTTGGCGCTGACAAACGCTCCGCCATCGCCCTTGCGCAGATCTCCTTGGGCGTATCCCTGCCAGGATTCGGATATCAGATCGCCGCGCCGGTAGTTGAGATCGCCATCGTTCAGAGTGTCCATCGCGTTGGCGTGGTTGGTGAAAACATCGTTGGGATTCTCCGTCCGGTAGACGCTCCCTATCGCCATCGCGCCCTTGGTTTCCAGCGTCCAGCCGTCCAGATCGAAACGGTATCCATCCCCCAGGCCTGAAGGCAGCGTGCTGACTGTGATCTCGCCGGCATAGCCGGCCCCGGCCAGCAGCATCAACAACAGCGACTCGCATCCGTGCATCCGCTTCATCTTATTGTCTCCTCGCGCTTATTGTCGCCGCGGCGTCGCCCCCCGGCGCCGCGTAGTCCCGCTAACGCAGATACGTTTCAGCAAGCCGCGCCCAGTAACTGGCGCCAAGGCTGAGAATCTCGTCGTTGAAGTCATAGCCGGGGTTGTGGATCATGCAGCCGCCCTTGCTGCCCACTCCATTGCCCAGCACCACATAGCAGCCGGGCACTTTCTCCAGCATCCATGAGAAGTCGTCCCCCCCCATCGCGCCGGCCGGCAGCGGCACGATGGCCTGCGGACCAACCATAGCCTCCGCCACTTCGCGCGCGATGCGCGTTTCCTCCGGCGTGTTGACCAGCACCCGGGTCACCGGTGTCCACTCGATCTCGGCCGTCACGCCGAAGCTTTGCGCCTGCAGGCTGACCAGCTCCCGCAGCCGGCTTTCTATCTGCTGCTGGATGGCCGGGTTGTAAGTGCGCACCGTCAGCTCCAGCCGGGCGCAATCGGGAATCACATTGCTGGCGCTGCCGGCCTGTGCCGAGCCGATGGACACCACCGCGGGCTGGTCCGGCGGCAAATTGCGGGACACGATGGTCTGCAGCGACAGGATGATGGAGGCCATCGCCACGATGGGATCGACGCAGGTATGCGGCATGCCGCCATGGCCGCCCTTGCCGGTCAGCTTGATGGTCACGATATCGGCCGACGCCGCCAGCACGCCGGGCTGGACGATGAAGCTGCCCACCGGCAGCGTGGGGCCGTTGTGCAATGCGAACACCGCGTCGCAGGGGAAGCGTTCGAACAGGCCTTCAGCCATCATCCGCGCGGCGCCGCCCTGCCCCTCCTCCGCCGGCTGGAAAATGAGGTTCAGCGTGCCGTCGAACTCGCGGGTATCGGCCAGATGGCGCGCCGCCGCCAGCAGGATGGCGGTATGGCCGTCGTGGCCGCAGGCGTGCATCTTGCCGGGCAGCTTGCTGGCGTACGGCAGGCCGGTGTCCTCGTGTATCGGCAGCGCGTCCATGTCGGCGCGTATGCCCAGCCGGCGCGCGCCCGCGCCGCAGCGCAGCTGGCCGACAACGCCGGTGCCGCCGATGCCGGCAGTCACCTCGTAACCCCAGGCGCGCAGCGACTCCGCCACCAGCTTGCTGGTGGCCACCTCTTCGAAACCCAGTTCCGGATGCGCGTGGATGCTGTGCCGGACGGCGATGAACTGCTCTTCGCGCTGTTTGATCGCGGGGATGACCCCTGGCAGATTGGACATGTGTCGACTCCGTTTCCTTGAGGTGGGGAAAACGGCGTCGAGCGAGGACAATCCAGGCGGGGCGCCGCTTTGACCTCAGTCTATGAAGGACGCGCCAAGGGATAAGGAGCTAGAACGGCCAATAAACAGGCGGATATCGCCAGCCCTTGAAAAGAACCGCCTTGACGAATATCAAGGCGCCAGCAAAGCAAACAGCATAGACATGATAAACATGACATGCATTTGAACTTGATTTTACGAGCCGGTTTCGCCAAGGTTAAAGCGGATATCGCCAAGGCTGACCGACATGAACGCCTGCATAGACCTGCTTTGCCTGCCGAATTGCCTCAGCGGGACGCTGTTTTCCGCCATAGACGTGCTGCATGCGGCCAATAAACTGTGGCATCTTCACCACCCCAGGCGGAAAACGCCGCCGTTCAGCTGGCGGCTGCTCGACAGCGATGGCACGGAGCAGCCTCTGCCCGCGTGGCTGCCCACCTCTCCCGCCCGTCCGGCCGCCGCGCGCTGCGCGCTGCTGGTGCCCGGGCTGGACATGGACAGCGTGCCGCAACTGAAGCAGCAGCTGGATCGGGCCGACAAGGCGCTGCGGCTGATCGCCCTGCGCCATGCCGCTGGCGATGTCATCGCCACCAATTACAACGGCGCCGCGCTGCTGGCCCGCGCCGGCATCCTGGACGGCCGCAACGCCACCATCACCTGGCTGATCGCCGGCTGGTTCTCCAGCAGCCACCCAAGGGTGAAGCTGCTGATGGACCGGCCGGTCACTCAGGACGGCGGCGTGTTCTGCAGCGGCGCGCCGGCCGCGGCTACCGAGCTGGTGCTGGAACTGGTCCGCCATTTTGCCGGAGACGAACTGGCGCAGCGCTGTACCAACGGACTGTTGTACCTGCCGGCACGGTTCGAGCAATCGGCGCAGACGCTGTCCGCGTTGAGCACGCCCACCCGGGACAGCGTGGTGTTCAAGGCGCGGCGCTGGCTGGAACAACACGTGGCCGAGCCCTATAGCCTGGACAGGGTGGCCTCCGCCGCCGCGGTCAGCAGCCGCACCTTGTTGCGCCATTTCCGCGAAGTGGCCGACATGACGCCGCTGGACTACCTGCAACAACTGCGGGTGGAGCGCGCCAAGCTGCTGCTGGAAGTCACCATGCTGGATCTGCCCGGCATCGTCGAGCAATGCGGCTACGACGACCCCTGCGCTTTTCGCCGCCTGTTCCGCCGCCAGACCGGGCTGACTCCCGCCGCCTATCGCCGCGCCTACGCGCTGCGTGCCTCGCGGCGCAGGTGGCGCGCCGACGACGCGATGCCGCAGCCCGAGATCGGCCAGGCCAGCCAGGTCCGCGCCTGATCCATCGGAAAGCCCTGCGCCTATGGCTTCCCATGCCAGCCCAGGATCAAGGCGTCACGTGCATATAGGGCGTGGTGGTCAGCGTGGCCGAGATCGCGCAGCCGCCAGCCAAGGGGGCGGCCGACAGCGAAATCGCGGTCTCGCTGCCGCTGTCGCCTATCTGCCCGCCGACCAGGCTCGGACCGCACTGTCCGCCCAGGATGGGGGTGTTGACGTTGACCATCACCTGGTCGATCGTCAGTTGGTTGAACGAGGTCACCTTGCCCACCCATGGCGCGGCCGCCGTGGCGCTGGCCTTGATCATCCTGCACACCGGAATGCCCTTGAACGCGGCGCTGGTGATCAGGATGTTGCCGGCGCCGTCCACCGTGCCGCTGAACACAGCGGTGCAGTCGACATCTACGCCCGACTTGCTGACCACCGCCGGTCCCACCGCGGAAAACGGGATCGCCGCCCCTCCCGCCCCCGGCGGCGTAATGGTCGCCGCGCCGGCGGCGGAACACACGCCCAAGGCCAGCGCGCACGCGCCAGCCGCCAGAATCCTGTTATGCATCTTGCTCATCGCGTAGTCCAATCTCGTTTTGGTTTAAGACGCTGCCCGCCTCTGCGAACCGCCGCGACAGAATAAAATGACAAAAGCATTGCACCCATTGATCAAGATCAGCCGCGCCGCGCCTCCGCCCGCGAGCCTGGTTCTAAGAATGGAAGCGGCGAATGGCTTGACATCCGGGCTGGACAATCGCCATGCTGCAGACATGAAAACCTTCCAGTGCCATCACCACCACCACGTTCTTACCAAGAGCGCGGTGCCGGCGCGCGCAGGCCTGGAGGGAAACGGAAGCTGATCCGCTCCACCCAATCAGCCCCGCACAGACCGGCGCCGCAAGGCGCCTTTTTTATTTCCCGCGCGCTCCGCGCGAATCCTGAAAGGAAAGCATCATGACCATGATCCGAGGCACCCGCATCGTCAGCGGCGGCGAGGCCGCCGCTCTTCGCCAACTGGAGAGCCGTTTCCGGAGCTGGCTTCATTGACGCTGGCGCGGAAGAAACCATCCTGCCCGCCTTATGGGGGCAGGACACTTTCGTCGCCAAGGCCGGCGGCAGCGAAATACTCGGGCAGATGTGGGCTTTTCCGGACCGAAAAGGCCGCGCCTGCTGCCTGATACCGGAAGCCACCGCGCTGTTTCAGGAAAGAAGCCAGATGTTTTTGAACGGCAGGCGCGAGGCCGGATTTTTCTATGCCGCGCGCTGCTATCGCTACGAGCGGCCGCAAGCCGGCCGCTATCGGGAATTCACCCAGCTGGGCTATGAGTATCTTGGGCCTGATCCCGCCGCCGCATTTGAGCGCAGCCTGACGCTGTGCCGCGACTTTCTGGACAGTCTGGGTTTGCGCTACGAGCTGGACAGCATGGCCAAGCGCGGACTCAGCTACTATCTGGGCGGGGAAGGATTCGAAGCGCGCGTGCCTGAATTGGGGGCGCAGAAGCAGATAGCAGGCGGCGGCGCCTACCGGGAAGGCGCCTGCTTCGGCATTGGACTGGAAAGGCTGGCGCTCGCGCTGGAAGCGCAAGGCATACAGCCTTGACGGCATGAAAAAGGCCGGGCTGACGCCTGGCCTTGGCAAGCATGATCAACCGCCCGTGCCGCCCACGGTCAGGCCGCCGTCTATGCGCAGCGTAGGCTGGCCGACGCCTACCGGCACGCTCTGGCCCTCCTTGCCGCACACGCCCACCCCCTGGTCCAGCGCCAGATCGTTGCCTATCATCGACACGTAGTTCAATACCTCGGGGCCGCTGCCGATCAGCGTGGCGCCCTTGACCGGGTAGGTCAGCTTGCCGTTCTCGATGCGCCAGGCCTCCGACGCCGAGAACACGAACTTGCCGCTGGTGATGTCCACCTGGCCGCCGCCGAAATTCACCGCGTACAGGCCATCCTTGACTGAGGCGATGATTTCCTGCGGATCGCGCTCGCCGGCCAGCATATAGGTGTTGGTCATCCGCGGCATCGGGATGCTGGCGTAGGATTCGCGGCGGCCGTTGCCGGTGGGCGCCACCTGCATCAGCCTCGAATTCATCGCATCCTGCATATAGCCCTTGAGAATGCCATCCTCGATCAGCACGGTGCGCTGAGTGGCATTGCCCTCGTCGTCGATGGCCAGCGCGCCGCGGCGGCCGCCCATCACCCCGTCGTCCACCACCGTCACGCCCGGCGCGGCCACGCGTTCACCCATCTTGCCGGAGAACGCCGAAGTGCCCTTGCGATTGAAATCGCCCTCCAAGCCGTGGCCGATCGCCTCGTGCAGCAGCACGCCCGGCCAGCCCGGCCCCAGCACCACGGTCATCTGGCCGGCCGGCGCCGGCCGGGAGTCCAGGTTCACCAGCGCCTGCTTGACCGCCTCGCGCACGTAGCGCTCCACCACGGCGTCGTCGAAATAGGCAAGATCGAAGCGGCCCCCGCCGCCGGCCGCTCCCTGCTCGCGCCGGCCGTTCTGTTCGGCGATCACCGATACCGACATCCGAACCAGCGGGCGCACATCGGCGGCCCTCACGCCGTCATGGCGCGCGACGTAGACCACGTCGTACTCCATCGCCAAACCGGCCATCACCTGGATCACGCGCGGATCTATCGCCTTGGCCAGCTTTTCCACCTTTTCCAGCAACGCCACCTTGGCGGCGGCCTCCAGGCTGTGACAGGGATCGATGGACGGATACAGCGACTTCGGCTTGCGCTTTTCCACCGCGCCGGCGCTGCCGTCACCGCCGGCGTTGCCGATCGCGCGCACCGCCTCGGCCGCGCGGGTGAGCGCGTCCTGGTTGATGGCGTCGGAATAGGCGAAGGCCGTCTTGTCCCCGGCGACGGCGCGCACGCCGACGCCCTGGTCGATGCTGAAGCTGCCGGACTTGACGATGCCCTCCTCCAGATGCCAGCCCTCGTTGCGGGTGTACTGAAAGTAAAGATCGGCGTAGTCGATGGCATGGTGGCGCATGTGCGCCAGCGTGCGCTCCAGCGCGGCCTCGTCCAGGCCGTAGGGTTTGAGCAGCAGTTCGTCTGCGGCGGTGAAGGCGTCTTGCATATCGTTCTTTCAGCGTATGGCCCGGTGCGCCAGAGCCGGCAGGCGGCCCCGCACCGAGTGTATCAATTCGGGATCGATCTCGGCGGTGACCACCCCTTCGCCGTCCGGCAGCTCGGCGAGGATGCGCCCCCACGGGTCGATGATCATCGAGTGGCCATGCGTCTTGCGACCGTTTTCATGCGTTCCGCCCTGGGCGGAGGCGATCAGGTAGCACTGGTTTTCTATCGCCCGGGCCCGCAGCAGCGGCTCCCAATGCGCTTCGCCGGTAGTGGCGGTGAACGCCGCCGGCAGGATCAGCAGGTCGAACGGCGCCAGCATCCGGAACAGTTCCGGGAAGCGCAGGTCGTAGCAGATGCCGAAGGCGATGTCCGCCAGCGGCGTCTCAGCCTTGGTCGGCGTCGCGCCCGGACGTATGGTGTTGGACTCGCAGTAACTCTCGCCCTGCCCGGTAAAGCCGAACAGGTGGATCTTGTCGTAACGCGCCGCCACCTCTCCCTGCGGATTGTAGAGCAGGCTGCTGTTGAGCACCTTGCCTTCCTCCTCGCAAAGCAGCGGCACCGTGCCGCCCAGCAGCCACAAACCGTGGCGGCGCGCCATTTCCGACAGCGCCTGCTGGATGGGGCCGTTGCCGAATGGTTCGCGCAGGGCCACCTTGTCGGTCTCCCTTTCCCCCATCAGGCAAAAATACTCAGGCAGCACCGCCAGGCTGGCGCCGCGTGCGGCGGCCTCGGCCAGCAATTGATCGGCGCGCGCCAGATTGGCTTCCAGACCGCAACCGGACACCATCTGCACGGCGGCGGCGACAAACTTTTGTTTCATGGTTTTTTCCCCTTGATCTGAATCGGATCGCCGACGTTCACCCGCTTCACCTGGGGATCCTTCAACGAACCGCTCACCTCGTATTCAAGCGACAGTATCTTGCCCACCGGGTCCTGCAAAACCTTCTGCGCGGCCAGGGTGGCGATGCCCACCACCGGGTTCAGCAGGGCCGCGCCGGCCGCCAGCGCCACGCTTTCGGCCACATGCGGCACTACCTTCACTTTCAGCGCCTGCGTTTCGTTGGCCAGATCCACCCTGCCGGCGATATTGACCTCGGCCGACGGACTCTTCATCTCTACCTTGTCCGAGCGGAACACGCCGTCGCGCACGCTGGCCTTCCCCTGCAGAGTATCAAAGGCGAAGCCGTCGCTGAAGACATCGGTGAAATCCAGCCGTATCCGCCGCGGCAGCGATTGCAGGCTCAGCGCGCCCAAGAGCCGCGCCGCGCCCGGGTCCACCTTGGCGAAGCGACCGTTCTTGAAGTCCAGCTCCATCTGTCCGGACAGGTGGGCGGCGTCCAGATCGCTCAAGCCGCCCGGCCAGCTCAGTTGCCCCGCCAAACGGCCCTGGCCGTTGCGGAACACGTCGCCTTGGCCGAAACGGGCCAACAGCTTGCCGGCATTGCTCACATCCAAAGAAAAACGGCTGTCGACGCGCCCCCCGCCCTGCTCGTCCACCTGCATGCTACCGGTCAGCGTGCCCTCGGGAGAAACCAGCTTCAACGGGTCCATCCTCCACACGCTGCCGTCGCGGCGCGCCATCATGTCCAGCTGGCCGATGCTGCGGTTCTGCAGCAGCAGCTCCCCTATGTGCACCTTCATCGCCGGCAACTGCTGCTTCAGCGACGACGGCGCGGCCCCGCTTTCGGCGCGCAGCGGCCAATTCAACGCCAGCCGGCTCAGATCTGCATGCAGCTGGCCGCCGCCATCAGCCAGGTAATCCACCTCGCCCACCGCTTCGCGCGAGCGCAACTGCGCGCTCCATTGCCCGCCCTGTCCGCGATGGGACACCCGGGCGCTGACCTGATGCAAGGTGAAACCGGCGGCGGACAGCTCCGGCGTGTCCACATCCACCGTCAACGGCGCGCCGGACTGCGCGCCGCCCTTGCCGCCCGCGTCCAGCTTGGCGGCCCACGGCAGCCAGTCGTCCAGATCGATGCGAGGCTGCTGCAGCCTCAGCGCCAATCCGCTGGCGGGAAACTCCCCGGGCTGGCGCCCTATGCCCAACGCGCCGGCCTGCAGCTCCCCATCCCCACCCAGGCGCAAGCGCCCGGCCAGCAAATCTGCCAGCTGAAACTCCAGCCGCATGGCGCCGGCGAAGCGCGCCGGCGCAGGCTTCAGCTGCAGCTGCAATGGCAGCGCCGCCGCCGCCGTCTTGCCGAACGGCTTGGGCGCGTCCAGCGACAAGCCTTGCAGGCTGGACGTCAATTGCAGGCTCTCCAATCCATCGCGGACCACGAACTGCCCGTCGAAGCGGGAGCGGCCGCCGGCCAGCGGCGCGAGAGACGGCAGATACTGCTGCAGCACCGCTCGATTGTCGGCGTCGCCGGCAATCTCGAAACGCATGCGCTTGTCGGCGCCGGTATGGGCCGCCAGCCGGAACGGGCCGCCGAAAGCCTTCAGCTGCAATCCCTTGCTGTCCACGCCGCGCTCGGTGAAAGTCAGCCGCCCCTGCGCCGCATCAAGCTCCGGCAGCGGCAAGCCGCCCAGCTTCAGCGAATTGCGCTGGAAATCCAGATCGCCGCGCACGCGGGTGGAGTCGCTGCCGGCCAGAGGCACCTCCAGCTTCAATCTCAGCGCCGCCGGACCGCTGGCGCGGATGCGGCCGGTAAAGCCGCCCAGCCAGCCGTCCACCGGACTCTTGGTGGTGAAGGCCAGCATCCGGTCCAACCTATCCTCAACCTTGCCGTCTATCTTCAGCCACGGCACATCCGCGCCCAACTGGTCTATCTCCGCCGTCACCTCGCGCAGCGGCACGCCTACCGTGGTCGCCCGCTGCGCCAGCACCTGCATGCCCTCGTTGTGAAAGCGCAGCTTGGCGTCGATATCGTCTATCGCCGGCCAGCCTTGCTGGTACAGCAGCTTGGCCTTCTCGATATCCGCTTCGACCAGGAATTCTCCGCCCTTGCCGCCGGCGAAGGGAAACTTGTCCAGATCGCCAGACAGCTTCATCTTCAGATTGCGCGCCATGCCATCCTGCAAGCCTTGGCGCAACCAGCGGGTCGTATGCTCTCCGACGTGATGCGGCAGATAGGCCGCGATCCGGGCCGCCTTGACCTGCTCGATGCCGGCGCTCAGGTCCACGCTGCCCGAGCCTTCGCCCGCGTGGCGGTAGCTGCCGCTCAGCTCGCCGCTCAAATCCGCGTTGGCGAAAGCCACCTTGTGGAAATCGATGTCCAGCCGGCCTTGCTTCTGCTTCCATTCCACATCGGCGGACAGGCGGTCGAAAGGCAGAATCTGGGCGAATACCGCCGGATAATTGACTTCGGCCTTGCCGGTGTCCAGCGCCAGCCGGCCGCCGGCTTCGCTGAACTCGATGCGCCCGGACACGCCGGACACGCCCGGCAGATCGGCGAACGGTTGCCAGCCCAGCGCCTCGAAACGGGTCTTCACCTTGAAGCTGGAAGGCGCTTCCGCCGCGCCTTGCCAGGCCAGCGTCACATCATGCAGCGCGCCGCGCGGCGAAAAGCGCGCGAACAGCGGATTGGCGTCCACGCCCAAGGCGTGGATGAGGGGCGTCAGATGGCCGACGTCGACATTGTCCAGCGTCAATTCGCCGCCGCCTTTCGCGCCAGGCTGCCACTGCCCCTTGATCGAGGATTTGTCGAAAGCGAGCCCGGTGGCGCTGGCCAGGGTCAGGTCGCTGGCGACGATCTTGTAGCTGCCGCCGGACTGCCGGTCCAGCTGCAGCTTGCCCTGCAATTGCGGCAGCACCAGCTCGCGCGCGCTGGGAGGCGTGTAGGCGGCGTCGCGCACGCTGACGTCGGCCTGCAGGCTGCTGACGCTGCCATCGGAGAACGACATCTCCAGCGTGCCGTCGCCTTCGCCCCGATGCAGCACGCCCAGCTCCCGCATATAGCGCGACCAGACATCGGCGCGGGCGCCGTTGAGCGCCACCTTGACAGAACCCGACCACCGCTCCCAGCCGTTGATGTCGTCGCCGCGCCAGCTGGCGCTCAGCTGGAAGCCCTTGCCCAGGGTAGCCGCCGGCACGCCCGACAATTGCAGCCGGTGCCCCAGCAGATGCCGGTCCAGCGTCAACTGGCCGCGCTGCAGGTCCAGCCGCGGCAGGCCCAGTCTTTCATCCTGCCAGCTCAGCCGGGCGTTCAGGATTTCCAGCGATGGCTGGCGCAGCAGCCAGTTGCCCAGCGCGTTGTCGCTGGACGGGCCGCTGGTGAGATCAAAGCCATTCAGATAGATGACGCCGTCGGCGCCTCGCCGCAACTCCACCGATGGGCCGTCCACCCGCATCGCCAGCCTCGGCTCCCAGGTCCACAGCGAGGTCCAGGACGGCTGCACCGTCACGCGGCTCAGCGTCAGCGCCTGGCCGGACACGGGATTGGCGATGGACACGCCGGACAATTCGAACTGGGGAGCCACGTCCAGCCAATGGCCGCTCAAGCGGCCGATGCTGACATGGTGTCCAAGCGCGCCGGACAGGGTTTGCTCCAGCCGGGGCCGGTATTGGTCCAGATTGGGCAACAGCCAGTACGTGAAAGCCGCGAACGCGGCGGACACCAGCGCGCAGGCCGTGAACAGCGACACGGCCAGCACCAGCAGGCTGCGCTTGACGACGCGCAGGACGTGGATATGGGACAACGGCGACGAGGGCTTTTTCAACAATGGCAAACCGTTACAATGGCGTTAGGAAAAACACGGCGCGAAACCGGCCGCAGCCGCCCCCGGCGCGGTAAGCCGCGCCAAGCCGTCCGGAGCTATTATGCCAGCAAACACGAGCGCTGCCATTGCCCGCAGTTGCGAGTTTTCCCAATATTTGCACCGCCTTCTGGCCGCGCGGCCGGAGGAGCGGAGCCGACTGGAGCAATGCCTTCGCCATTCCTTTGCCATTGAGGATATGCAGGCATTCGCCGACTGGCCAGCGCTGGATGCGCCCGAGGCGCTGGCGCCAGCCTTGCGCCGCCTGCGGCAAGCGGTGATGGCGCGGCTGATCTGCCGCGACCTGGAGGGCCTGGCCACGCTGGACGAAGTGGTGTCCACCGTCAGCCTGCTGGCCGAATTCGCCGTCCGCCAAGCGCTGGCCTGCGCCGCCGCGTCGCTGCCGCAATACGGCCAGCCCATCGGCGAGGACAGCGGCGAGCCGCAGCAGCTGATCGTGGTCGGCATGGGCAAGCTGGGCGGCGGCGAGCTCAACGCCAGCTCCGACATCGACCTGATCTTCATCTACCCGGAAGGCGGCGAAACCGACGGCGCCCGCAAGATCAGCAACCACGAGTACTTCACCCAGGTGGGCAAGCGGCTGATCGCGCTGCTCAACGACGCCACCGCCGACGGCCAAGTATTCCGCGTCGACATGCGGCTGCGCCCCTATGGCGACTCCGGTCCGCTGGTGATGAGTTTCGCCGCGCTGGAAAACTACCTGCTCTCCCAGGGCCGCGAATGGGAGCGCTACGCCTGGATCAAGGCCAAGGCCATCACCGGCGACGCCGAAGGATTGGCGCAGCTGGTCCGCCCCTTCGTCTACCGCAAATACCTGGACTACAACGCTTACGGCGCGATGCGCGAGCTGCACGCGCAGATCCGCCGCGAAGTGGCGCGGCGCGACATGGCGGACAACATCAAGCTGGGGCCCGGCGGCATCCGCGAAGCCGAGTTCATCGCCCAGGTGTTCCAACTGATACGCGGCGGCCGCGACCGCACGCTGCAGCTGCGCGGCACCCGCGCCACGCTGGACAGGCTGGCGGCGCTGCGGCTGCTGGAGCCGGCCGCGGTGGCAGAGCTGCAGGAAGCCTACGCCTTCCTGCGCAATCTGGAGCACCGGCTGCAATACCTGGACGACCAGCAGACCCAGACCCTGCCGGGAGCGCAGGAAACGCGCCAAAAGATCGCCGCCAGCATGGGCCACGCCGACTGGCCCGCCTTTATGGCCGCGCTGGACGAGATCAGGCGCAAGGTCAGCCGCCGCTTCGAGCAGGTCTTCATCCTGCCGAGCGAAGACAGCGCCGACCATCCGCTGTCCGAACTGTGGCTGGACGTGGCCGAGCAGAATCCCGAAGCCCGGCTGGCCGGCCTCGGCTACGCCGATCCCGCATCCGCCGCCCGCCAGCTCACCGGACTAGCCCAGAGCCAGCGTTACCTGCAGATGCCGCTGGCCGGCCGCAAGAAGCTGGACGCGCTGATGCCGGCGCTGATCGAGGTGGCCGCGCGTTTTCCCAACGCCGACGACACACTGTCGCGCATCATCGGCCTGATGGAGGCGATCAGCCGCCGCGCCTCCTATTTGGCGCTGCTGACCGAATACCCGCAGACGCTGCAGCGGCTGGCCTCGCTGTACTCGTCAAGCGCCTGGGTGTCCGCCTACCTCAGCCGCCACCCCATCCTGCTGGACGAACTGCTGGACGCGCGCGTGCTCTACGCCGCGCCGGAGTGGCCGCAGCTCTCCGCGCAGCTGGAGGCGCAACTGGCCCATGCCGACGGCGATGTCGAAGCCAAGATGGACGCGCTGCGCCACTTCCAGCATGCCCAGACCTTCCGGTTGGTGGCCCAGGATCTGGCCGGCATGTGGACGCTGGAGGCGCTGTCGGACGAATTGTCGCGGCTGGCCGACCTTGTGCTCGACGCCGCCCTGCGCCACGCCTGGCGCGACATCCCCTCTCGCCACTGCGAAACGCCGCGCTTCGCGGTGATAGGCTACGGCAAGCTGGGCGGCAAGGAGCTGGGCTACGCGTCCGATCTCGACATCATTTTCCTGTACGACGACGAGCACCCCGACGCCCCCGACCTGTACTCGCGGCTGGCGCGCAAGCTGTCCACCTGGCTGACCAGCGCCACCGCCGCCGGCGTGCTGTACGACATCGATCTCAGACTGCGGCCCAACGGCGCCAGCGGCCTGCTGGTCAGCTCGATCTCCGCCTTCCGCCAATACCAGGAAAACCAGGCCTGGGCATGGGAGCACCAGGCGCTGACCCGCGCCCGCTTCGTCGCCGGCGATGCCGGCATCGGCGCGCAGTTCGAAGCCGAACGCCACGCCATCCTCACCCTGGAACGCGACTCGGCCAAGCTGCGCGGCGAGGTGCTGGCGATGCGCCAGCGCATGCTGGACTCTCACCCCGCCCACGACGGCGACGTGAAAAACGCCCGCGGCGGCATCATCGACATCGAATTCATCGTCCAGTACCTGATCCTGGCCCACGCCAAGACCTTGCCCGCCCTCACCGGCAACACCGGCAACATCGCGCTGCTGGCGGTGGCCGCCGACGCCGGGCTGATAGACCGGCAGTTGGCCGAAGACGCGCGCGCCGCCTACCGGCTGTATCGCCGGCTGCAACACGCCGCGCGCCTCAACGACAAGAAAGCGGTGGATGTCGATGAACCGTTGCGGGTGGCTTATGCGCGGGGCCGGGAGCTCTGGAGACAGGTTTTCGAGCAAGCGCTCGATTTTTCCTGATCCCGGGTTCACAAGTCCGCGGGCCGCGGTATACACTGGTCCATCAACACGGCTGCGGGCGCCCCGGCGCGACCCGCCGCCACACCAAGCACAACACAGGAGAAGACTGAGATGTCGATGGCTGATCGCGACGGATATATCTGGTATGACGGCAAACTGGTGGACTGGCGCGACGCCACCACCCACGTGCTGACCCACACCCTGCACTACGGCATGGGCGTGTTCGAAGGCGTGCGCGCCTATGAAACCCCGAAAGGCCCGGCGATCTTCCGTCTGCAGGACCATACCGAACGCCTGTTCCGCTCCGCCAAGATCCTGGGCATGGACCTGCCGTTCAGCCCGGAACAGATCAGCCAGGCCCATCTGGACGTGGTCAAGGCCAACGACCTGAAGTCCTGCTATTTCCGTCCGATGGCCTTCTATGGCTCCGGCAAGCTGGGCGTGGCTCCGATGAAGAACGACGTGCAGGTGATCGTCGCCGCCTGGCCGTGGGGCGCCTACCTGGGCGAGGAAGGCCTGGAAAAAGGCATCCGTGTGAAGACCAGCTCCTTCACCCGCCACCACGTCAACATCACCATGTGCAAAGCCAAGGCCAACGGCAACTACATGAACTCCATCCTGGCCAACAACGAAGCCACCGCCGACGGCTACGACGAGGCGCTGCTGCTGGACGTTGACGGCTTCGTCGCCGAAGGCTCCGGCGAAAACATCTTCATCGTCCGCAAGGGCAAGCTTTATACTCCGGACCTGACCAGCGCGCTGGAAGGCATCACCCGCGACACCGTGGTGCAGATCGCCAAGGAAATGGGCCTGGAACTGATCGAGAAGCGCATCACCCGCGACGAAGTCTACAGCGCCGACGAAGCTTTCTTCACCGGCACCGCGGCCGAAGTGACCCCGATCCGCGAACTGGACCGCCGCCCCATCGGCGCCGGCAGCCGCGGCCCGATCACCGCCGAAATCCAGAAGCGCTACTTCAACATCGTCAAGGGCCTGGACGCCGAACACGAATACTGGCTCACATACGTGAAATAAAACGGGTAATATCCGCACTGCGCGCCAGCAGCGACCGGTCACAGCCGGCCTGCTGGCACATGCATTTCGGACACCCGCTTGCCGCAACAAGGAATGACCATGGCAGAACAGAAAGAAAATACCGAACGCTATATCGAAGTCACCCAGCACGACCTGCCGCTGCACTGCCCGATGCCGGACATGAAGGCGTGGAACTCGCATCCGCGCGTCTACCTGCCGGTGCACAAGACCGGCGAAGCCCTGTGTCCGTACTGCGGCACCAAGTACAAGCTGGTCGGCCCCGTCGGCCACCATCACTGAGCCCGCAGCCGGCCTCGATGGCAAAGGGTGTGGCCAGGGCCACACCTTTTTTGCTTGCCGCCGCCAAACCCAAGCCGCGCTGAACCGGACAGCCGGCTTGGGTTTGGAACCGGAAATACCGCATGAAGAAGAAAATCCTGGTCATCGGCCCCTCCTGGGTCGGTGACAGCGTGATGGCCCAGCCGCTGTACCGCCGCCTGCATCAGCGCCACCCCGGGCTGGAGTTGCATGTGTTCGCGCCTGCCTGGACCCTGCCGCTGCTGGCGCGGATGCCGGAAGTGGCCCAGTCCCACCTCAACCCCTTCGGCCACGGCGCGCTGCGTCTGGTCGAACGCTGGAAGGTGGCCCGCCACCTGGCGCGCGAGCGCTTCGATCAGGTCATCGTGCTGCCCAACTCGCTGAAATCGGCGTTGATTCCGCTGTTCGCCGGCATCCCGCTGCGCACCGGCTTTCTCGGCGAGTCGCGCTACGGCCTGCTCAACGACGCCCGCGAACTGGACGAGCAAGAGCTGCCGATGATGGTGGAGCGCTTCTGCGCGCTGGCGGAAGACCGCAATCAGCCGCTGCCGCGCCCCATTCCCGATCCGCAGCTGATCGCCACCCCATCCGTCCAACGCCAGGCCGCGGCCAAGCTGGGCCTGGACGTTTCGCGCCCCATCGCCGCCTTCTGCCCCGGCGCGGAATACGGCCCGGCCAAGCGCTGGCCCGCCCGCCACTTCGCCGAATTGGCCAAGCGCTTCCAGGCCGCAGGCTACGCGGTGTGGCTGTTCGGCTCCACCAAGGACAAGCAGATCGGCGACGACATCGCTCGGCTGGCCGGCGACGCCGCCGTCAACCTGTGCGGCGCCACCGGCCTAGACGAAGCGATAGACCTGATGGGGCTGGCCAAGCTGGCCGTGTGCAACGACTCCGGCCTGATGCATGTGGCCGCCGCGCTGGACAAGCCGCTGGTGGCGTTGTACGGCTCCTCCAGCCCCGACTTCACCCCGCCGCTGTCGCAGCGGGCGGAGATCGTGTCGCTGAATCTGGACTGCAGCCCCTGTTTCGAGCGGAGCTGCCCGTACGGCCATACCGACTGTCTGGAGAAAATGCAACCGGAACTGGTGTGGCAGGCTGCGCAGAGACTGCTCCCTTCCCTCGTCCCCCTCGCACAGGACTGACATGAGCGCCGTGGAATCCACCCGCCCTCCCGAGGAAAACAGCCGGCGCATGGAGCTGATCCGCGCCGCCGCCATCCTGTTCCGCGACCAGGGCTACGAACGCACGACGGTGCGCGATCTGGGCAGCGCCGTCGGCATGCAGTCCGGCAGCCTGTTCTACCATTTCCGCACCAAGGAGGAGATCCTGGTGGCGGTGATGGCGCTGGGCATCGCCAGCACCACCGAACAACTGGCCGCAGCCCTCGCCGCCGCAACCGACACCCGCGACAAGCTGGCCGCGCTGTTCCGCGTCCACCTCCATTCGCTGCTGGGCGACAACCAGGCGGCGCTGGAGGTCATGCTGTACGAATGGCGCAGCGTCTCGGAATCGGCCAAGCCCGGCCTGGTGGTGTTGCGCGACCGCTACGAAGCGCTATGGCAGCAGGTGCTGGACGAAGCTGCCGACGCCGGCCTGGTCAAGCAAGACACCCGGCTGCTGCGCCGCACGCTGCTCGGCAGCCTGCACTGGACCGTTCAATGGTATCGGCGCGACGGCGAGCTCGACGTGGATGCCCTGGCCCAGCGGATGTTGCAACTGGTACTGTTCGACTAGACAGGAAAAAACCTTATCAAAATAAGAAAAATGTTCTAATATCAGCGATATAGGAACATTGGGACCCTAGCCATGGCAAATATCGCGAGCGTAGGCTACCCCGCCCCGCAAACGCTCTATGCCGGGCAAAACACCCGGCAGGCGCAGACATCGGTGGAAAACGGCCAGGCCGCCGTTCAGAAAGCCACCAGCGAACCTCAAACCCAGACCGCGGTCCGGCAGAATCCGGACTCCGCCCGGGTTGAGCAACAACTGCAGCAGCAACTGACCAATAGCCGGGCGCAGCAGGCCGCTCAACAGGCTTCCGCTCAGCAAACGACCGCGCAAACCGCCGCCGCGCCTGCGAGCAAAGCCACGCTGGCCACCGCGCCGCAACCTGCGGCCGCGGCCGCGGCCGCTCCGGCCGTAAACGGCAATCCGCCTGCCGCCGCAGCGGCAGGCGCCGGCAACAATGCCGCCGCCAATAACAACGTGACAACCCAGGCTCCGGCCGCAACGCAAAACACGGCCCAGGCATCCGCCGCGAAGCAGCAAGCAACGCCCCCGGCATCGACGCCCGCCCAAACCGCGACCGAATCTGCGGCCCAGGCCACCCGCCCGGTAGAGCAGGCTCAGCGGCGCAACGGCAGCGGCCAGTTGGCGGTATCGCAATACCAGACCAACCAATCCTTGCTGCAACCCAGCGTATCCAGCACCAATATCTCCACAACAGCCTGATAAACGCAGCACCGACAACGTACACGATAAGGCCTCGCAACAGCGAGGCCTGTACTTTCAGACATAACACAGCCACCATGCCTAAGCATGCCTGCACCCACCATAACGCAGCCGCTTCCCACTAGCCCGCAATGAACTGGACTCCTCCCGAAATCTCAATTTTTTGTGCTTCCTTTTAGAAGAACTTAGTGCCAAAAACTAGCCCAACGCATTTTAGTCAACATTGATTTATTTAATCAATCAAACTGAACAAAATGTAGAATCCACACCACAAAAAGCCACTCACGCACTCTAAAAATCCACCACTTTGCATAATCAATCAAATTTCCGACTGGCGTTTCGAAGTCTTTTTTAGAACCAAGTAATACCGAGACTCCTCCTTAACATACTTGAATTCCGAATCAAATCCAAACCTCTTTGCCGATCTGATTAGAAAATAAACACTATGCCAGTTCAAGTATGTTGAATCCCAAATATTCCTACCCACGCCGACGTACTTTTTTAGCAAATTCTTTATTACTTGCGTTGCCGGATGAAATTTCTTTCCAACACTTTCAGTAAGCAACAATGAGCCATTGTTATTCAAAACTCGCGATGCCTCCCTAAGCACAGGAGCTATATCTGAAAAATAGTTAATCGCATCCTTAATCAATATCAAATCAAAGCTTTCCGCAGGATACGGCACAGCCTCTCCCTGACCAACTCTAAAGTACTCCTCATCACTTAATTCACCGTGCTTAATTGGATCAATGCCAACGTATCGAGCCTTCAAATAATTTCTCAGCTTACAATTCCCGCACCCAATCTCTAGTATTGAGTCGGAGTCTTTTGCAAGGGAATTAATCCATTCAGCTACCCATTTATGGTGCTGCAATGCTTGATCGGCAACAAGACTGTCTTCAGATAGTTTTTTTCGAACCGCAATAATTTCATTAGCTTTTACTTCCATTAAAATTAGACTCCTTCTCCATCTTAGTCAGTTGAAAACAACTAATCACCGAGCCTACAAATCGAAAACCATCTCCTTAATTATCATGAATTCTACTTCTCAACTAAGCTGCTAGAAAACTATCTACTTGCCGAGAATTCTGGCAGGTGCAGAACATCCACAATACGGCCAAAATAATCTATCAGACAGCTTGGGGCGATACTATTCCATAAGCCCCTTAAAATTCACCCTCACTCAGCATAATGACCTAACCGCCCTCCCGAAACATTCCAACAGCTTACAAAATCTAACTAACCTAGCGAGTTCGTCGAGCACGGATAGGCAATCCACCATCAATGATGATAGCATACCATCATTGACACATCACATCATTCCGTCTAGCATTTAAGGAAAAAGTACCTTCCGGATCAACAAACCAAGGCATCGTGCCATAAACAGTCAATAAACTTATTGTTTTCAGCCCCAACTTGGACAAGTGGGCCAGAATCACCATCCTCAAGGTAGCCAAAACTGGCTTGCTTGCTCTAAAGCGAAGTCTCCAGCACCACATCGTCATGCGACGGTGACCTCCTCCCGCAAAAACGTAGCGGCGAAAAGTAGAGATTTCTGGCAAATTTAAGCCCATCCGGGCAGGAGATTTGTCATGAAAAAATCGAAGTTTACCGAAGAACAGATCGCCTTCGCATTGCGCCAGGCGGAATCCGGCACCACCGTCGCCGAGGTCTGCCGCAAGATGGGTGTCTCTGAAGCCACCTTCTACAACTGGAAGAAGAAATACGGCGGCCTGGGCGTCAGCGAGTTGCGCCGCCTGAAGCAACTGGAAGAAGAGAACGCCCGTCTCAAGCGCATGGTCGCCGACCTGAGCCTGGACAAGCAGATGCTGCAGGAAGTCATCCAAAAAAAGCTGTGAGGCCGGCCCGCAAACGCGAGTTGGCCAACTTCCTGATTGACGCGTACCGCGTCAGCATCCGTCGCGCCACCGCAGTCATTCAACTGCGGCAAGCTAGTTATTTTTATCGCCCTCATCCTCGAGACGATCGCGCGGAGCGGCAGCGAATCCGCGAGATCGCCGCCACGCGTATTCGTTATGGCGCGCGCCGCATCCACGTCCTGCTACGGCGTGAGGGCTGGCAGATCAATCACAAGAAGACCTACCGGATCTACTGCGAGGAAGGTCTGAATCTGCGGCGCAAACGGCCCAAGCGGCGAGTGGCGGCCGCGCACCGGCAAGTCCGGCCGGCGGTCTCCAGTTTGAATGCCTGCTGGAGCATGGATTTCGTCGCCGATCAGCTGTTCAACGGCCAGAAAATCCGGGCCTTAACTGTAGTGGATAATTTTAGCCGGGAGAGCCTGGCGATCACTGTGGATTTCGCGCTGAAAGCCGCGGACGTGGTCGCTACGATGCGGCATGTTCAAGCCTTGCGCGGGACGCCGCAACGGATTCAGGTCGACAATGGCAGCGAGTTTATATCGATGGCGCTGGATCAATGGGCATACGAACAAGGCGTCACGCTGGACTTCTCGCGGCCAGGCAAACCGACGGATAATGCTTTTATCGAGTCGTTTAACGGCAGCCTGCGGGATGAATGCCTGAACGTGCATTGGTTTCTGTCGCTGGATGACGCACGTGACAAAATCGAGTGCTGGCGACAGGATTACAACGAATTCAGGCCGCACAGTTCGCTGGGCGACCAGACCCCGAGCGAGTTCCGACTTGCTCATCTTTAAGCCGGAAATCTCCAGCTTAGACCGCTCGGTTAGTTGGGAGGAGGTCATTTAAGCCGGAAATCTCCAGCTTAGACCGCTCGGTTAGTTGGGAGGAGGTCACGGCATGAATGCTTTGGAGCACATCAAGCAAAACAACTTGAAAATGAACTCCCAGGCGACAAACCGCCCACCAACTCCTCGACATCCAAGCATGAAGCTGACGCATCAACCATAAACGCTCAGAGCACACCGCATCGCGAAGCACGCGGCTTCGTCAGCCACCCAAGCGCAGCGCGCGATCAACATCGGGCAATGGATTCTGTGGCAAACAAGACATGGAACAGGTAACGTATTTGCCTACTGGCGATCAACAGTGTGGCATAGGTCGGTCGTCTGAATCGAAGAAGCTCGCTCTCTAGCGCCAGAGCCGCGAGGGTGGTGGCCTGCATGACCAGCACAAATCAACCATGGCCAGAGCTCTCCAACCGAGCCTGGACAAAGGTGCGCATCGTCGCAACGTGCAATTGCAAATCACCCATCCAGGCAAACCGATCGAGAACACCTTCATCGCAAGCTTGAATGGGGAGAATGAGGAATGCCTGAATCAGCCGGCGCTCCACCGCCTGAATCAAGCCAGAATCGTGATCAATAGTTGGCGAACTATAATCATGTTCAGCACACATCACACCTTCCAGCAACAGAGGCATACGACACCTCGCGCAAATAGGCCGCACAAGGAGAGTCCTGCCCTAGCTCAAAGCTTTGCAGGACTCCACTCCCGTCGATTCAGCGTTGTCGCCCCGCCCCGGACTTGCGCCTCATCGGTTCGCGCCCTCCCCGGCTCTTTCTCTTTTGCGCGTTCTGAGCCTGCAGCAGCGCATCGATGCGCTCGGAAGTGCTTTGCATCAGCAGCTGCGCCATCTCGCCGTCCGGGAAGGTTTCCGGCATCCGGTACCCCAGCCAGGCATAAGCGGCGTACAACTTGCAGCTGTCTTCCAGATATTGCAGCTCGTTGCGGCCGCCGGTTCCCATCATCCGCAGCAGCGGCGCGGTTTTGCTTCGCGCGCGCTGTTCGGCCCAGTCGTGCAGCGCGTTGTCCAGCATCGGAATCTTGGTCGACACCGGGCACAGGCTGAAAGTGAAGCGGTCCGCCAGACTCAGCGGCAGGCTATCCAGCCATTCCGCCTTCTCCATCTGATCCGACAGATTGGCCGGCAGGAAAAATTCATCGTGCACATTGATGTGCTTGGCGAACAAACCAAGCAAGGGCTTGAGCTTGGCTTCTCCGGTCGCCTGGGAAATGGCTTCCAGATACTTCAGGCTGGGCGCAACGAAAAAGCCGTTGTTCGGCAGCGGCTCCGCTTTCTGGCGCAGCAGCGCGCCTATGGTCTTGTGGGTGAGCCCGTCGAAACCGGCGACATAGCCGGTTTCATGCTTGCCGAAGCGGCCGGCGCGGCCGGCGATCTGCTTGGCCAGCGGCGCGGCGACGATGCCCTCCGCGTAACCGTCCCACTTGCTGGCGGTGGTGAAGATGATGCGCCGAGCCGGGGTGTTCAGGCCCATGCCGATGGCGTCGGTGGCCACCACCACCTGGGTCTCGCCGGCGACGAAGCGCTCGGCCTGCGCCTGCCGCACCTCGGGCGACAGGTTGCCGTAAATCGCCGACACGGTCAGCCCCTGCTCTATCACCTTGTCGCGCCAGTTCAGCACCTCGCGCCGGGAAAAGGCGATCAGCACATCGCCCGGCTGCAGGTTTTTCAACGACAGCAAGGGCGCCTTGTCCATCTGCAGCGCGGTCTTGCGCTCCAGCGTGCGCACTTCCAGCGTGCCGCCGACGCGCGCCACCAGCGATTCGATCGCCTCGCGCGACTCCGGCGCGCCGACCAGATAGATGGTCTGCGCCGGGACGCCGCACACGGCGGCGGTCCAGGCCGCTCCGCGGTCCGGATCATCCAGCAGCTGGATCTCGTCGATCACCGCCACTTCCACCTGCCGCTCCGGGTTCAACATCTCCACCGTGCTGGCGACGTGGGTAGCCTCGGGGTGCAGCTTGCGCTGCTCGCCGGTGATCAGGCTGACGGCGACGCCGGCCTGCTGCAGACGGGTGTAGTTCTCCAGCGCCAGCAGACGCAAGGGCGCGAGATAAACGCCGCTCTTGGCTTTCTGCAAATGCTCCATCGCCGCGTGGGTCTTGCCGGAATTGGTCGGCCCCAGCACCGCGATGAAGTGGCGCTGCATCGCGTAGGCGGTGGCGAACGATTCCGGATAGCGCGACAGATTGACCGCGTCGCGGGTCTTGGCGGCAGCTTTGTCGGCGCTCTGCCGGCTGCGGGCGGCGGCCACCCGGTCCAGCGCGATATTGCAGCGCACCTTGGCGCGCTCGTACTTGGCCATGAAGGCGCTGAGCGCGCGCAGCGGGTCGATGCCGTCCACCGCGAACACTTCGCGCGCGCAGGCGGCGAGCTGGCCTTCCAGCTTCAACCGCGCGGCGTCGTTCCAGCGTTCCTTCACCAGCGCCAGCTTCGCCGCCCCATCCAGCTTTCGCCATTTGCCGCTCTTGCCGAGGAAGCCCTCGTCCGGCACCAGATGATACGGGACGCGATGGCCATCCAGATCCAGTTCGCCATGCACCGATACCGCATGGCTGCCCTCGGTGGTGACGATGGTGGCGTTATGCTCGGCCAGGTAATCGTCCAGCTGGATCTCGGGCGGCAATGCTTCAAGGGTGTCGGTCATGTCGGCTTTCGTTACGGTGCTAAAGGCGGGCGATGATAAAGCAGCCGGCGGCGGCGCGCCAGCATGGCACGACTCTATCAAAATCCGCCATCGCCGACGACAAGGCAAGTTCCAAAACAAACGGGCCGCGGGGATGCCCGGCGGCCCGTCGGTCAGCGCGGCAGTCGCTTAGATCAGCTCGACCGCCAGCGCGGTGGCCTCGCCGCCGCCGATGCACAGGCTGGCCACGCCGCGCTTGCCGCCGCGCTGCTTCAGCGCCGACAACAGCGAGATCACGATGCGGGAGCCGGACGCGCCGATCGGGTGGCCCAGCGCGCAGGCGCCGCCATGCACGTTCACCTTGTCGTGCGGCAGCTTCAAGTCATGCATCGCCGCCATCGTCACCACGGCGAAGGCTTCGTTGATCTCGTACAGATCCACCTCGCCAGCCTTCCAGCCGGTCTTGGACAGAAGTTTCTCGATGGCGTGCACCGGGGCGGTGGTGAACCAGCCCGGCTCGTGCGCATAGCTGCTGTGGCCGGCGATGCGGGCGATCGGCTTCAGGCCGCGCTTGGCCGCCTCGGCCGCGGTCATCAACACCAGCGCGGCGCCGCCGTCGGAGATGGAGCTGGAGTTGGCTGGGGTGACGGTGCCGTCCTTCTTGAACGCCGGCTTCAGCGTCGGAATCTTGTCCAGATTCGCCTTCAGCGGCTGCTCGTCGGTGTCCACCACGGTGTCGCCGCCGCGCCCCGGCACGGTTACCGCGGCAATCTCATCCTTGAACTGGCCGCCCTTGATCGCCTGTTGCGCGCGGGTCAACGAGGCGATGGCGAATTCGTCCTGGTCCTGGCGGCTGAAGCCGTACTTCTCGGCGCACTGCTCGGCGAACACGCCCATCAGCGTGCCCTTCTGATACGCGTCTTCCAGGCCATCCAGGAACATATGGTCCTTGATCTCGCCGTGGCCCAGGCGCAGTCCGCCGCGCGCTTTGGGCATCAGATAGGGCGCGTTGCTCATGCTTTCCATGCCGCCGGCCACCACCACATCGCCATTGCCGGCCAACAACTGGTCATGCGCCGTCATCACGGCCTTCATGCCGGAGCCGCACATCTTGTTGATGGTGGTGCACGGCGTGGCCTGCGGCAGGCCGCCGCCCAAGGCCGCCTGCCGCGCCGGCGCCTGGCCCTGGCCGGCCGGCAGCACGCAGCCCATGATCACTTCGTCCACGTCGCCGGCGGCGACGCCGGCGCGCTCCACCGCGGCGCGGATCGCGGCCGCGCCCAGCTGGCTGGCGGTCAGGCCGGCCAGCGCGCCCTGGAAGCCGCCCATGGCGGTGCGCGCCATGCCCACGATCACGATTTCCTGTTGTTGCATCACAGCTCCTTTGCTTGGTTGTGGCCGTTGGCGCGCTTGCCCAGCGATTTCTCGCACTGGCCGCGCAACTGGCCGATTTCGGTCAGCACCACCTTGATGTCTTCCATTTGCGCCAGCAGCTGCTGCTCCTTGCGCGCCAGGATGCGGATGAATTCCTGCAATTGCGGCGCGTCGTCGCGCGCCGCGTCGTACAGCGCGAACAACTCGCGTATCTCCTGCAAGGACAAGCCTATTCGCTTGCCGCGCAAGATCAGCATCAAGCGCACGCGGTCGCGGCGGTTATAGATGCGGCGCTGCCCCGCCCGCTCCGGCTCCAAAAGGCCCTGGTCCTCATAGAAGCGGATGGCGCGGGTGGTGATGTCGAACTCCTGCGCGAGCTCGGTAATGTTGAAAACCTGTTCGCCCATGCGTCTGTCCCTTTTATCTTCCCGCTGCGGCCACGCGCGCCACAGTCGAGTGCTTTTGTGTTCATTGTCTGTTGACGTTGACGTAAACGTCAAGTTATCGTGATCAAAAGTAGAGCAAACAGTCCAGGAGAAACAGATGAGCCAGAAAATCGGCGTGGTGGGCGCGGGCACAATGGGCAACGGCATTGCCCAGGTCTTCGCGATGAAGGGCTTCGACGTGGTATTGGCCGATGTCAGCGACGTCGCGCTGATCAAGGGCACGGCCAACATCAACATCAGCCTGCAGCGGATGGCCAAGAAGGAGTTGATCGCCGAGGCCAATATACCCGGCATCCTCGCCCACATTCGCTCCACCACCAAACTGGCCGACCTGGCCGGCTGCGATGTGGTGATCGAGGCCGCCACCGAGAATGCCGAAATCAAGGAAAAGATCTTCCGCGAGCTGGACGCCGCCGTCGGCGAAAAGTGCGTGCTGGCGTCCAATACCTCATCCATCTCCCTCACCCGCATCGCCAGCTGGGTCAGCCATCCGGAACGGGTGGTGGGCATGCATTTCATGAACCCGGTGCCGCTGATGCAGCTGGTGGAGATCATCCGCGCGCTGCAGACCGGCGACGAAGCCTACAACACCGTATTCCATCTATCCCAGGCGCTGGGCAAAACCCCGGTGACGGTGAAGGACGGAGCCGGCTTCGTCTCCAACCGCGTGCTGATGCCGATGATCAACGAAGCCGCCTTCGCGCTGTACGAAAACCTGGCCACGGCCGAGGACATCGACACCGTGATGAAGCTGGGCATGAACCACCCGATCGGCCCGCTGGCTCTGGCCGATCTGATCGGCCTGGACACCTGCCTGTCCATCATGGACATCCTGCACCGCGAGTTCCGCGACAGCAAATACCGCGCCTGCCCGCTGCTGGTCCAGCTGGTGCAGGCCGGACACCTGGGCCGCAAGAGCGGCAAGGGTTTCTACAGCTACAACTGAGCAGCGCCATCAGCCCGAACAATATAGAGGAGGCAGTGCCATGAGCCAGTCGGTACCCAACGTCAAGCTGTTGATAGGCGGCGAATTCGTCGAATCCAAAACCACGGAATGGCGCGACATCGTCAATCCGGCCACCCAGGAAGTGCTGGCGCGCGTGCCGCTGGCCACCGCCGACGAGGTGAACGCCGCCGTCGCCGCCGCCAAGGAAGCGTTCAAGACCTGGAAGAAGACGCCTATCGGCGCCCGCGCCCGCATCTTCCTGAAATACCAGCAGCTGATCCGCGAAAACATAAAGGAATTGGCCGCCATCCTCACCGCCGAGCAGGGCAAGACCCTGGCCGACGCCGAGGGCGACATCTTCCGCGGCCTGGAGGTGGTGGAGCACGCCGCCAACATCGGCACGCTGCAGATGGGCGAATACGCCGAAAACGTCGCCGGCGGCGTCGACACCTACACCGTGCAGCAACCCTTGGGCGTGTGCGCCGGCATCACCCCGTTCAACTTCCCGGCGATGATCCCGCTGTGGATGTTCCCGATGGCCATCGCCACCGGCAATACCTTCGTGCTGAAGCCATCCGAGCAAGACCCGATGGTGACGATGCGGCTGGTGGAGCTGGCGCTGGAAGCCGGCATCCCCAAGGGCGTGCTCAACGTGGTACACGGCGCGGCGTCGGTCGTCGACGCCATCTGCGACCACACCGACATCAAGGCGGTGTCCTTCGTCGGCTCCACCAAGGTGGGCACCCACGTCTACCAGCGCGCCACCCTGTCCGGCAAGCGCGCCCAGTGCATGATGGGCGCCAAGAACCACGCCATCGTGCTGGCGGACGCCAACAAGGAACAGGCGCTGAACCAGCTGACCGGCGCGGCCTTCGGCGCCGCCGGCCAGCGCTGCATGGCGCTCAGCGTGGCGGTACTGGTGGGCGAGGCGCAGCAATGGATTCCGGAACTGGTGGCCAAGGCCAAGGGGCTGAAAGTGGGCCCCGGCAAGGACAATCCGGACCTCGGCCCGGTTATCTCCTGCGCCGCGCTGGATCGCGTCAAGAGCCTGATCGCCCGCGGCGTGGAGGAAGGCGCCAAGCTGGAGCTGGACGGCCGCGGCGTGAAAGTCGCCGGTTTCGACAACGGCAACTTCGTCGGCCCCACCATCTTCTCCGGCGTCAAGCCCGAGATGGCGATCTACCACCAGGAAGTCTTCGGCCCGGTGCTGTGCCTGATGGCCGCCGACACGCTGGACGAAGCCATCGCCATCATCAACGCCAACCCCAACGGCAACGGCACCGCGGTGTTCACCCAGAGCGGCGCGGCGGCGCGCAAGTTCCAGGAAGACATCGATGTCGGCCAAGTGGGCATCAACGTGCCAATCCCGGTGCCGGTGCCGCTGTTCAGCTTCACCGGCAGCCGCGCGTCCAAGCTGGGCGACCTGGGCCCTTACGGCAAGCAGGTGGTGGCTTTCTACACCCAGACCAAGACCGTCACCAGCCGCTGGTTCGATGACGAGGCCAGCAGCGGCAAGGTGCACACTACCATCTCGCTGCGCTGAAATCGTTTTGGATAGCCGCGAAAACCACGGACCCGCACGAAAAATACAATCAATTCGGCCGCCTGCGAAGCCAGTTGATCGCCATGTCCCTCTTTCGTGTGTTTCGTGGATTTCGTGGCATAAGGAGTTGTAAATGAATTTCGAACTGAACGAAGACCAGACCGCCTTCCAGCAAAGCGCGCGCGATTTCGCCGAGCGCGAGCTGGCCCCGCACGCCGCCGAATGGGACGCTGAATCCATCTTCCCGCTGGACGTGATCCGCAAAAGCGGCGACATGGGCTTTCTCGGCCTTTACACGCCGGAAGCCTACGGCGGCCTGGGCCTGTCGCGGCTGGACTCCGCCATCGTGTTTGAAGAGCTGGCTGCTGGCTGCACCTCCACCGCCGCCTACCTGACCATCCACAATATGGTCAGCTGGATGATCGCCAGCTTCGGCAGCAAGCAGCTGGCCGAACAGTGGGTGCCGAAAATGGTGACCGGCGAGGCGCTGGGCAGCTACTGTCTGACCGAGCCGGGCGCCGGCTCCGACGCCGCCTCGCTGAAGACCCGCGCCGAGAAAAAGGGCGAAGTCTATGTGCTGAACGGCGGCAAGATGTTCATCTCCGGCGCCGGCAGCACCCAGGTGCTGGTGGTGATGGCCCGCACCGGCGGCCCCGGCCCCAAGGGCATCTCCGCCTTCGTGGTGCCGGCCGACGCCCCCGGCGTCAGCTATGGCAAGAAAGAAAAGAAGATGGGCTGGAATAGCCAGCCCACCCGCGCCATCACCTTCGACAACGTCGAAATCCCGGTGGAAAACCGCCTGGGCGAGGAAGGCCAGGGCTTCGCCTTCGCCATGAAGGGACTGGACGGCGGCCGCATCAACATCGCCACCTGCGCCGTCGGCACCGCCCAGGCCGCGCTGAACGCCGCGCAGCGCTACGTGCAGGAGCGCCAGCAATTCGGCCACCCGCTGGCCGAGCTGCAAACCGTGCAGTTCCGTCTGGCCGACATGCTGACCGAGCTGGTGGCCGCGCGCCAGATGGTGCGCCTGGCGGCCTGGAAACTGGACAACGGCAGCGCCGACGCCACCGCATATTGCGCGATGGCAAAGCGGCTGGCCACCGATTTGAGTTTCAATATCGCCAATAACGCGCTGCAGCTGTTCGGCGGCTACGGCTATCTGCAGGACTTCCCGCTGGAGCGCCACGTGCGCGACCTGCGCGTGCACCAGATCCTGGAAGGCACCAATGAAGTGATGCGGATGATTGTGGCCCGCAAGATGCTGCAAGACGGCGCGCTGGAAACGCTGCGCTGAGCAAGGCCGGCAAAATCCCTGAGGCTGCGTTGCGCCGGCTTGCCGTACTGATATGTACTGCCTGCGCCGGCGCGCCTTGCCTCAGCCGCTTCGCTGGATTTTTCCAGCCTTGCTAGGTTCGAAATAGAATTCATAAAGGCATCCAATATGAACAGCTACGCCCACCTGAATGTCGAGAAACGCGGCCATACCGCCGTGGTGACGATAGACAATCCACCCGCCAACACCTGGAACCGCGACAGCCTGTCCGCGCTGAAGCAACTGGTGGCAGACCTCAACGCCGACCGCGACATCTACGCGCTGGTGATAACCGGCCAAGGCGAGAAGTTCTTCTCGGCCGGCGCCGACCTGAACATGTTCGCCGATGGCGACAAGAAGGTGGCCACCGAGATGACCATGCTGTTCGGCGAAGCCTTCGAGGCGCTATCAGCTTTTCGCGGCGTCAGCATCGCCGCCGTCAACGGCTACGCGATGGGCGGCGGCCTGGAGTGCGCGCTGGCCTGCGACATCCGCATCGCCGAGGAGCAGGCGCAGATGGCGCTGCCGGAAGCCGGCGTCGGCCTGCTGCCCTGCGCCGGCGGCACCCAAAACCTGCCGTGGCTGGTCGGCGAAGGCTGGGCCAAGCGCATGATTCTGTGCGGCGAGCGCGTCAACGCCGCCACCGCCGAGCGCATCGGTCTGGTCGAGCAGGTGGTGGCCAAAGGCGAGGCGCTGGATGCCGCGCTCAAGCTGGCAGAAGGCGTGGCCAAGCAATCGCCGTCCTCGGTGGGCGTGTGCAAGCAGCTGGTGCAAGCCGCCCGCCTGCAGCCGCCCGCCTGGAACCTGATCAAGGAGCGCGAGGCCTTCATCAAGCTGTTCGACACCCATGACCAGGGCGAAGGCACCCGCGCCTTTCTGGAAAAGCGCGCGCCGAACTGGAAGAACGCCTGACCATCAACCATTCCCGAACGAGGTCCCGCATGCAAGACGTGGTGCTGTTTGACGAACTGACTACCGGCGACGGCCATCGCATCGCCATCGCCACCCTCAACGCCGAAAAATCGCTGAACGCGCTGACGCTGGACATGATCCAGCTGCTGGACGCCCGCCTCACCATCTGGGAGCGTGACGAGGGCATCGTCGCCGTGGTGCTGCGCGGCGCCGGCGAGCGCGCCTTCTGCGCCGGCGGCGACGTGCGCGGCCTGCGCGAAAAACTGGTCAGCGAACCGCACTATCCCAACCCCCACGCGGTGGCCTTCTTCACCGAAGAGTACACGCTCGACTACCGCATCCACCGCTACAAGAAGCCGCTGATCGTCTGGGGCGGCGGCATCGTGATGGGCGGCGGCCTGGGCTTGATGGCGGGCGCCAGCCATCGCGTGGCCACCCCGGCCACCCGCATCGCGATGCCGGAAATCACCATCGGTCTTTATCCGGACGTCGGCGGCAGCTGGTTCCTGCAGCGGATGCCGGCCCACCTGGGTCTGTTCCTGGCGCTGACCGGCGCGCCGCTGAACGCGCACGACGCGCTGATCGCCAACCTGGCCGACCACGTGCTGGCCGCCGACGCCTACCCGGCGCTGCTGGAAGCTTTGCAGGCGGCAAACTGGGGCGACGATGCCCATGCTCGCCCGGCCTTGGTCAGCGCCCTGCTGAACCAGTTGGAGGGCCAGCTGGGCGATGCGCTGCCGGCGTCCAACGTCGAACGCAACCTGCTGGCGGTGCACCGGCTGATGAACCGCGGCGATCTCGCCGCCGTCGCCGCCGCGCTGAACGAAACCGCATTCGAAGACCCATGGCTGGCCGACGCCGCCAAGAGCTTCCGCCATGGCAGCCCCACCTCCGCCGCCGTCAGCTGGGAAATCCTCAACCGCTCCAAACACATGTCGCTGGCCGAAGCGCTGCGGATGGAGCTGGCGCTGTCGATCAACTTCTGCGCCCGCTCCGACTTCCCGGAGGGCGTGCGCGCGCTGCTGGTGGACAAGGACCGCAATCCGCGCTGGAGCCGGCAGTTGGCGGACATCGACCAGGCCTGGGTGGACGGCCATTTCGAATCGCCGTGGCGCGAGGCGGACCACCCGTTGGCGGGGTTAAAATAAACATCAAATAAAGAATATAAGATGGACAAAAGTGACCATATAAGAGATGTATATGCACACTTTGGATTGGCAATGCACTTGGCTCAATGCCTTGAGCAGTCCATCTTTATTCATTTGATGTTCTTTGATTTCTTTCCAAGAAATATTAAATTCTTTAAAAGTCAGGATCATTGGGCGCAAGAGTTCGACAAATACGAGTCGCAAGAGTTAGGTAAATCCATGGGGCGGCTAATTCAAAAGATGAAAGATGCAGGCCAACCCACTAATGCGATTAAGGATCTATTGCCCACAGCACTTAAACAGAGAAACCGGCTTGCCCACACCTACTTCTCTGAACATGCAATTAAGTTTATGAGTGAGGAAGGAAGAGATGAAATGATCTCTGAATTGGAGTCAATCCAAAGTCAACTCAGCTCTGCAATGAAGATGATTGATTCCATAACATTACCCCTAGCTCACCACTATGGGCTTACTGAAGAAATGCTGCAAAAAATGATGAGTGAGATGCTGCAAGCTCACGAAAGAACCAAGAAAACATAAATCACGAAGTTACACCTTGGGTGAAATATCCAATACAAACAATACAAAGGAGAACAGCATGGAAAACATCGCCTTCATCGGCCTGGGCAATATGGGCGGGCCGATGGCCGTCAATCTGCTGAACAAGGGCTTCAAGGTCAGCGCCTTCGATTTGTCGGCCGATGCGCTGGCCAAGGTGGCCGCCGCCGGCGGCCGGGCCGCGTCCAGCGCCGCCAACGCGGCGAAAGACGCCCACGTGGTGATTTCCATGCTGCCGGCCGGCAAGCATGTGCAAGGGCTCTACCTCGGCGATGAAGGCCTGTTCGCCAGGCTGCCCAAGGGAACGCTGGTGATAGATTGCAGCACCATAGACGCCGGCACCGCTCGCAAAGTGGCGGAAGGCGCGCAGGAAAAAGGCTTGGCCATGCTGGATGCGCCGGTATCCGGCGGCACGGCCGGCGCGACCGCCGGCACCCTCACCTTTATCGTCGGCGGCGCGGCGGAAGACCTGGCCCGCGCCCGTCCGGCGCTGGAGGCGATGGGCAAGAATATCTTCCATGCAGGCGGCGCCGGCGCCGGCCAAACCGCCAAGATCTGCAACAACATGCTGCTGGGCATCCTGATGGCCGGCACCGCCGAGGCGCTGGCGCTGGGCGTCAAGAACGGCCTGGACCCGAAAGTGCTGTCCGAGATCATCAGCAAAAGCTCCGGCCGCAACTGGGCGACCGAGCTGTACAACCCCTGGCCCGGCGTGATGGACAACACGCCGGCCAGCCGCGGCTACGCCGGCGGCTTCATGTCCGAGCTGATGTTGAAAGACCTAGGCCTAGCCGAGGAAACCGCGCTGCAGAGCCACGCCGCCAATCCTCTGGGCGCGCTGGCGCGCAATCTGTACGAAGAACACGTGCACCAGGGCAACGGCAAGCTGGACTTCTCCAGCATCGTCAAACACTTCCATTCGGTGGATTGAGACGCGTCAAGACGGTCGGCACAAAACATATGACATGTGATAGATTTGTCATCATGTCTTTCAGACGGGAGGCCGCGCAAGCGGCCTCCCGTCTGGCCTTACAGATCAAACGGCAACAAGGATGAATATGTCTCAACCGCACGCCCTGAAGGGCATCGCCGCCGCCACGCTGGCGGCCTGCGCGCTGCTGCCCTCCACCGCTTTCGCCGCCGGCTACCAGCAACCGCCGGCCAACATCCTCAAGGTGATGCGCGCGCCCTCGCTGCCCGGCCCCAGCCTCAGCCCGACCAAGGACAATATGCTGCTGGTCGCCTGGCAGGAATATCCGTCCATCGCCCGCGTGGCCGCGCCTTACCTGAAGCTGGCCGGCACCCGGATCGAACCGGCCAACCGCAGCAAGCACGACACCCCGGGCGGCTATGGCATCGCCCCCTGCGCCGAAAGCTTCAAGCTGGTGAGCGTCCCCGGCGGCAAAGAGACGGCTATCGCGCTGCCGGCCGGTGCCTGCCCGGACGCGCCGCTCTGGTCCGCCGACGGCAAGCGTTTCGCCTTCGCCAACACCGCCAAGGACGCCGTCGAGGTATGGGTGGGCGACGCCGCCAGCGGCAAGATCCGCAAGATTCCCGGCATCCGCCTCAACCCGATGCTGAACGACGAACTGCAATGGATGCCGGATCAGAAGACCCTGTTGGTCAAGGCCGTGCCGGCCAAGCTGGGCGCGGCCCCGACTCAGGCCAGGACGCAAGACGGCCCCAGCGTGCAGGACAGCGGCGGCGGCCAAGGCGAAAGCAGCACCTATGAAACCCGCGACACGCTGTCCAGCCCTCACGACGAGGCCTTGTTCGACTACTACGGCGCGTCGCAGCTAATGCTGGTGGACGCGGCCAGCGGCAAGGCGACGCCGCTGGGCCAACCGGCCATCTACGACAGCGTGGGCCCGGCGCCGGACGGCAAGCACATCCTGGTGTCCAGCGTGCGCAAACCCTATTCCTACGTCACCACCTACGAACGCTTCCCGCATCAGGTGGATGTCTGGAACATCGCCAACCCCGGCCGCGTGGCCGTCCACGCCATCGCCTCGCTGCCGCTGGCCGACCGCGTGCCGGTGCACGGCGAGCCGCTGGGTCCGCGCGACTTCTTCTGGCGCGCCACCGAGCCGGCCACGCTGCTGTGGGCCGAGGCGCTGGACGGCGGCGACTGGAAAAACACCGTGCCGGCCCGCGACAAGGTAATGATGCAGAAGGCACCGTTCGCCGCGCCGCCGGTTGAAATCCTGCGCACCGCGCAGCGCTTCGCCGGCCTGGACTGGACCGAGCGCGCCGACACCGCGCTGGTCAGCGAGGTCGATCTGAACAAGCACTGGCGTCAAACCCGCGTCGTCAACGTCGATCAGCCGCAGCAAGCCGGCAAGCTGTTGTGGGACCTGTCCTACGACGACAAATACGCCGATCCGGGCAACCCGGTGCGCCGCGCCCTGCCCAGCGGAGAACGGGTGATCCAGCTGGACGGCGACGCCATCTACCTGTCCGGCGGCGGCGCGTCGCCGCAGGGCAACCGGCCCTTCCTCGACAAACTGAACCTGAAGACCGGCGACAGCCAACGCCTGTTCCGCAGCGACAAGTCCGCCTACGAGCGCTTCATCGGCCTATCGGCCAAGGGCAGCGGCAGCTTCCTCACCTGGCGCCAGACACCGGCCGAGGCGCCGAACGCCTTCTTGCGCAAGCTGGGCGCGCCAATCAGCGCCGACAAGGGCGAAGCCGCCTTCGCCTCTACCGAAACCGCCGTCACCCATATCATCGACCCGACGCCGGAGCTGCGCCAGATCAAGAAGCGGCTGGTGAAATACAAGCGCGCCGACGGCCTCGACTTGTCGTTCACGCTGTACACCCCGCCAGGCTACCAGGAAGGCACCCGCGTGCCCGCCATCCTCAACGCCTACCCGCTGGACTACGCCGACGCGGCCAGCGCCGGCCAGATCAGCGGCTCGCAGCAAACCTTCACCCGCCTCTACCAATACAAATACCTGCTGCTGGCCGGCTACGCCGTCATCGACCAGGCGTCGTTCCCAGTTGTGGGCAACCCCAAGGCCGCCTACGACAGCTATCTGGACCAGCTGAAGATGGACGCCGAAGCGGCGGTGAATGAGGCGGTGAAGCTCGGCGTGGTCGATCCGAACCGCGTGGCGGTCACCGGCCACAGCCACGGCGCGCTGATGACGGCCAACCTGCTGGCGCACACCGACCTGTTCCGCGCCGGCGCGGCCACCAGCGGCTCGTACAACAAGACGCTGACGCCGTTCGGCTTCCAGAGCGAGCGACGCTCGGTATGGGAGGCGCCGGACGTCTACCGCAAGGTGTCCACCTTCTTCTACGCCGACAAGCTGAAGACGCCTATCCTGATCATGCACGGCAGCGACGACGCCAACCCCGGCACCACGCCGTTGCAGGCCAGCAAGTTCTACGAGGCGATCCGCGGCAACGGCGGCACCGCCCGCCTGGTGATGCTGCCGCATGAGCCGCACTGGTACGCGGCCCGCGAATCGAACGAGCAGCTGGTGTACGAGATGCTCAACTGGTTCGACAAGTACGTGAAAAACGCGCCGCCGCGCGCGGTGAAGAGCGCGCAAAGCCAGCCGGTGCCGGTCCAGCCCTAAGCGCCCTTCGCGCCCAATCGAACGCCCCGCCCAGCGGGGCGTTTTCACAGCGGCCTGCTAACGCTGCCGCGCCGCCTTGTTGCGGACCTTCCACTCCCGCCGCTGCTGCTGGAGCTGCAGCGCCGTCTGCTCGTGGCGCTCCATCTCGCGCCGCAGCTTGTGGTAGTTGCGCAGCCGATCTCCATCCACGCCAGCCCTCACCGCGCAGCCCGGCTCCTCTCGGTGGCTGCAGTCGCGAAACTGGCAGCGGCCGGCCAATTCCTCGATGTCGGCGAAGCTGCCGGCCAGCGCGCCGGCGTCCGGCGGGGCCTGCAGCGTGCGCACGCCCGGCGTGTCGATGATGCAGGCGCCGTCCGGGCACTTCAGCAGCGTGCGCGCGGTGGTGGTATGGCGGCCGCGGCTGTCGTCCGCCCTCACCCCGCCCACCGCCTGCGCCTCCTCGCCCAGCAAGGTATTGCTGAGCGTGGATTTGCCGGCGCCGGACGAGCCCAGCAGCACCAGCGTCTGGCCCGCGCCCAACCAGGGCCGCAAAACGTCGCGGCAGGCCGGATCGGTGCCGTTCAGCAGCAGAATGGGCGGCAGGGGCCGCAACCGCTGCTCCAGCTCGGCCAGCCTGGCTTCCGCGTCCGGACACAGATCGGCCTTGCTCAGCGCCACCACCGGCGTCACGCCCGCCGCGGCGGCCAGGCCCAGATAGCGCTCCAGCCGTCTGGGGTTGTAATCGCCGTCCAGCCCCATCACCAGCAAGGCGGTATCGACATTGCTGGCGTACGCCTGCCGCGCGCCTTCGTCGTTGACGCGGACCAGCTGGTTGAATGGCTCCAGACGCTCAAGCAAGCGCCAGGGCTCATGCTGCCGCGGCTGGCACAACGCCCAATCGCCCACCGCCAGCTCGGCGTGGACGCCGGGCAAGGCATGGGCCAGATGCTCGTCATCGCCATCATGCACCCACGCGCAGTCGCGCTGCACGCGGCATACGCGCGCCAGTTGCCACGCTTCGTCGCCGGCCTTGGCCAGCGCCTGTTGCAGCAATACCGGCGTCAGGCCGATGGCGGCCAGACGCGGAAAATCGAAATTCAGCATTGAAACTCCCATGAACGCTCGCAAGCCAACGCCGCCGGGCGTAGCCAGGCTCGATCAAGCATTCGGAAATGGATGGGGGAAAACGCGCCTGATGGACAGGCTTAGCCACCGCGCGGATGCGGTGTGAGGAACATGCCGGGGAACGGCCGCCGAGCGGCGCCGCTTACAACAGGGAAACTATCGGGAAATGAAACGACCGGGGCGACGGTTCAAACGGCATGCCCTTGAAATTGGGTATCGCGGCTCATTGGATTCTCCTTTTGGCTATTGGGAACGAAGGAGGATTATGCCAATTGAAAATACCGTCCGCAAGCGGAATCATGTTCGCGCGGCATCGATCTTGAGAAAAGTTCTATAGATAGTAAGACGCCGCCGGAGAGGCGCGCATATCGGGCATCCGCCCCCACCTGGGAGAAATGAAGCGATGAAAACCCTGCCGCTACTGATCGCCGCCGCCATCGGCGCCGCCGCCTTGACCGCCTGCGCCAGCCCGGAGGAAATCCACGCGATGGATCAGCGCACCTGCTCCGGCTACGGTTTTCACCCAGGCACCGACACTTACGCCAACTGCATGATGAAGCAGGCGGACAAGCGCGATCAGGACATGCGGGCGAACATGCAGAACATGTCTCACCCCGCCACCCAGCCCGCCGCCGCGCCAGCCGCCACCGTCATCGTTATCCCTGCCGAGAGCAAACCCAAACTTCCGGACTGCCGGATGCAGGATCCCGGCGTAACACTCAATATGGACGGCAAATGGGAAGGCCCCAACTGTACGCCGGCGCGCTGACCCAGCCTTTGCTCAGGACCGGCCAGCAAAACGCCGTTTGTATTACGGCAGCAGCGTTCGCGCCGGCTGCGACCAAAACGCCGCGTCCAGCACGTAATCCCGCTCCAGCATTTGCTCTCCCGGATTGGCCAGCACCAGATGCAGCCTGGGCGCCGCGCCCGCCGGCAGCGCCATCTGCCAACCGGCCAGCGTATGCTCGCGGCCGTCTCGCCACAGGCTGTTATCCGGGCCGTCATGATGGTCCCGGCTCAATCGCTCGAACTCCGCGAGCGCATGCGACGGGCGCTGATCCAGCAAAAGCCGGATGCGGGCGAGCCGAGCCTGGCTGCTGGGGCCGATTTTCTGCGCCCCGTCCAGCAAGGACAGATTGGAATAATGGTTGGTGTGCGCCAGCGTGCCATTTCGCTGGCGGCTGAGCTGGTAGCGCCCATTCTGGCCGATTTCCACCTGCATCAGGCCGCCGGCGTCGGCCAGCAGCAGAAACACCGGGCGCGTTTGCGGAAACAGCTTGTCCGCGGCGGCGGCCACCTCGTCCAGCGAGCCGTAATCGCGCAGCAGCCGCGTCAAAACGCCATGGCGCGCGCTGTCGGCCCGCAGTTCGCGCGGCAGGCTGCTGGCCTCGGCGCCAACCACCGCCAGCCCCTTCTCATTGACGCCGGCCTTGATGCCCGGCTCGCGGCCATTGTCGGCGTACAGGCCCAGATAGGCGTAGCCATGCTCCGGATGGCGCAGCCGCAACGACTGCACATGGTCCGGCTTCCAGTCACGGTTCTTGGCCAGCAAAGTGCCATCCACGCTGGCCGCGCCCGCCGCTCCCCACAAGGTGCAGGCCGCGACGGGCCAATGCATCAGGGCAAACCACCCCGCCGCAGCCAACCATGAAGCGCGCATAATGATCTCCCGCGTGGCGAATGAAACGATTCTGCCATGGCCGCGCCGGAGGCTTTCAATCAACTTGCAAGCAAATGTGAGGCTGAGGCGCGCAGCAGTCAGACCGCTGCGGCGGGAAAGACATACTCCAGCATCTCATCCCCGTATTTGTCGACCTGGCCGGTGGAAACCCAACCGAGATAGCGGTAAAAACCATGGGAACGCACCGCCGGATCGCTGTTGCAGCCCAGAAACAGCCGCCGATGACCGGCATCACGCAAGATGGCCATTACCTGCGCCAAAAGGGCCTTGCCCACGCCAATGCCTTCAAAATCCGGCAGCAGGGCCAGCACCACGATCTCGCCGCTCGCCGCGTCGCCGAAGCAATAGCCGACGATGCGGCCATTCCTCTCCGCCACCACGCCGGGCAACTCGTCCGCGCGCACGCTTTGCGCCCAGCTCTCCCGGGTGATGCCCACCTCGTTCAACCTGGCTTCCGAAATGGCGTTTTCACGGGTCTGCCCGCGGATGACGACGCAGGCCGGCACGTCTTCCGGACGCGCGGCGCGATAGAGGATGGCGCTCATGTATTTTCTCTTTAAAGAACGATGGATGTTCAGATCGGACCCGGCCACGCTCAAGAAGGTTCGCAATACAGCCTGCAAATCGCGCCGGATATCGATCCTGTCAGCCCAAACAACAAGCCGCGTGAACCGTTTCCAGTTCCCGCGGGCTGTTTTCGGCCTGGGCCGCCAGTATATCTGCATCGGAATTCGAAATGAATTTTGGGCGTTAGTTCTCCGCTTGCGGATTGTTGGCCCTCACTTCATAGCCCCGCGCCTGCAACGCCTTCACCCATTCGTCGATGGCGATCTCCACCAACGCTGGCTGGCCGGCGAAGCCGAATTCGATGTGCATCTCAGGAATCTCCTCGCTGCCGAAATTGGGCAGGCAGGACAGTCTCAGGGCCGGATAGCGGATGGTGAAGTCCTGCATCAGGCCGATCAGGTCTCCCTCGCGGGCCTTGATCGCGATGCAGGATTGCTCGACATCCGGCTGATCGTTGAACAGATGGCGGCAATGAGTATCCAGCACCCACTCCGCCATCGGCCAGGCCATGCTGGGAAAACCGGGCAAAAAATGGACGCTGCCGCAGGAGAAGCCGGCGATCTGGTTGACCGGATTGGGGATGATGGCGGCGCCTTGCGGAAAATGGCCCATCAGGATGCGGTGCGGGTAGGCGTCGGCGCCGAAACGCCCCTCGATCAGCGCCTTGGCCTCCGGATGCAGCTCCAGCGGCGCGCCCAGCGCGCGGGCGGCGCAGGCCCGGGTATGGTCGTCCGGCGTGGCGCCGATGCCGCCGAAGCTGAACACCAGGTCGCCGCCGGCGAAGGCGCGGCGCAAGGCCGCTTCGATGCGGGCGGGATCGTCGCCCAGATATTCCGCCCAGGCCAGCTTCATGCCGCGCGCGGCCAGAATGCGGATCAAGGCCTGCATATGCTTGTCCTGGCGTTTGCCGGACAGCAGTTCGTCGCCGATGATCAGCGCGCCAACCGACATGGACATCACTCCTCTTCAATCAGACAGCGCCGTAAGCGCTCGGGCAACAGCCCGCGCCAGCCATTCCAATCCGCCGGCGGCCGCGCCCTGGCTACCAGACTGCCATTTTCCAAATCCTCGATGGTAAAGGATTGGCAATCGATTTCGGGCAGGCTGTCCTTGAACAGATTGTAAGCGCGGCGCGCGACGGCGCCATCACGTTCCACAAATACGATCTCCACCCGCTCGCCCTTGCCATTGCTGCGGCAACAGGCGATGCATCCACCCTCGCCCAGAGCCAGCAGCATCGCCGCGCCCGCCGCCGACGGACAGGAAACCACGTGGTCAAAACCAACCAGTTCGCGCATGATCAGCCGAAATACCCGCCGCCCGCGAATGCTGGTCATGTCCGCAATGTACTCGCCAGCCAAGCGCTCCAGCTCAGCGCGATCCATCGCTCGCCCCCTGCTCCAGCATGCGCCGGCAGACAGCGTAGCAATCATCGATATGGCTGTTGCCGACATAGCGCATCGCGGTGAAGCCTATCGCCGCATTGGCTGCCCAGCCTAGCACCGGCACCAGTTTCAGCGCCTGCTTGCCGGCCCAGCGGCCGGCTGCGCGCCTGGCCACCGCCGCCAACAGCGTGCGGGTGACTTCCAGCCCCAACAGCGCGCTGCCGGCGCGGCGGATCAGCTGATACAACATCTGCTTGCGCGCCGCGTCGTAACCGGCGATCTGCTCCGGCGCCACGCCGAAGCGCTGATTGATCGCCGGAATCAGCTGCAACAGGATGGCGACGTCGGCGGCGATGTCGACGCCGGGAGCCGGCAAAGCCGACGCGCCGGCGGACAGCGCCGCGCGGCCGTTGACCATCGCCCGGCACTGGTCGCGGATGGCGTCGAGCTCCCGCAAGCTGGCGGGCAGCACCTCAGTGCGCCTCGCCTACCTGCGGGCCGGCCAGCGCGTCCTTGGGCATCGCCAATTGCTTCACCACAGCCTGGGCGGCGGCGAAGTCAGGCGTGGCGATCAGCAGCTGCCAATCCTCGGCGCGGCTCTTGCCCGCCATGCGCTCCAGGCGTTCGGCCAGCTTGGGCTGCGGCGGCGGAAGCAGCGCCGCCAGCATCGTGTCGGCCTCTTCCGGCTGATTGCAGACCAGCACCATGTCGCAGCCAGCCGCCAGCGCCGCGTCGGCGCGCTGCACGTAGGTGCCCGCGCCAGCCGCGCCGGCCATGTCCAGCGCGTCGGAGAAGATCACGCCGTCGAAGCCGATCTTGCCGCGCAGGATGTCGGTCAGCCACACCTTGGAGAAGCCGGCCGGTTGGCTGTCCACTGAGGGATACAACACGTGCGCCGGCATCACCGCGCCCATGCCGGCGTCGGCCAGCCGGGCGAACGGCACCAGATCGTCCTGTTCGATCTGGGCCAGGCTGCGGTCGTCCTGCGGCATCAGGTGGTGGCTGTCGCCCTCCACATAGCCGTGGCCGGGGTAATGCTTGCCGCAGCTCATCATGCCGCCGCGGCCCAGGCCCTGCTGCAGCGCCTCGGCCAGCTCGGCCACCGCTTCCGGATCGCGGTGGAAGGAGCGGTTGCCGATCACGGCGCAGCGCTCCCAGTCCAGATCCAGCACCGGGGTGAAGGATAGGTCGATGCCGCAGGCCGACAATTCGGCGGCCAGCACATACCCCACCGTTTCAGCCAGCTTGCGCGCCTCCTCCTGATCCCGGTCCCAGGCCTCTCCCAGCACACTCATCGGCGGCAGGCGGGTGAAACCGTCCAGGAAACGCTGGACGCGGCCGCCTTCGTGGTCGACCGCGATCAACAGATGCGGCGAGCGCAAGGCGCGGATTTCGGCGGTCAACGCGCGTAGCTGATCGATGTTCTGGAAATTGCGGCGGAACAGAATGATGCCGCCCACCAGCGGATGGGACAGCCGGGCGCGTTCCGCCTCGGTCAACGAGAAGCCTGCGACGTCCACCATCACCGGGCCGCGCGGAAGATTCAAAGTCGTTTGGGTCATGGTTTCATCCTCGACCATTGCGGGGCGCGCATAGCCGCCCCGGGTATTGCAAAGACAAGCGCGGAGCGCCAACCGTTCCCGCGCCTGTCGCGCGCGGGCGGCGGCCTTCGCCCTAAGATTCAAGCACGACGAAGGCCAGCGCGTGGCTGCGTTCGTCGCTGATGGATAGATGCATGCGCGCGACGCCGCGCGCGGCGATGAAAGCCGCCAGTTCGTCCGACAAGACCAACAAGGGCTTGCCCAGCTCATCATGGCCGACGCCTATCGCCGTCAGCAAGGCCGGCGCCACCACGCCAGTGCCCAGCGCCTTGGCGAAAGCCTCCTTGGCAGCGAAACGCTTGGCCAAAAATCGCGCCGGCTCGGCATGGGCGGCGAACTCGGCCTGCTCGGCTGCGGTCAGCAGCCGCCGCCCCGCCTTATCGCCCCAACGCCGGCACCAAGCCTCCATCCGGGCGATTTCCACCAAGTCGGTGCCGATGCCGTAAATCATGCGCACGCCTCGCCGGCCCGGCGCAACGATAGCCATCGTCCCGCCCACAGCGCCATGCAGGGCAGCCAGACATAGACGAATTCGGTCTGAACCACTCGCTCGCCCTTGGGGCCGAACCAGCGTTTCAGGCCGATCGGAGCGCCTTCTATCGGTTTCCAGCCGCTGAGGTAGCGATGATCGGACCAGGGCATGAACAGCGCCGGGCCGAAGCTGGCGTCGCAGATCATGTCCAGCGCCGCGTGCGAAGCCACCGACAAAAACAGCAACGACGCCGCCGACGCGGCGCTCAGGCCCACCCGCAGCCACAGCGGGCGGCACAGCCAGGCCAGCAAGCCGGCGCAGACCGCCGCGGCCGCCAGCGAATGCGAAAAGCCGCGGTGCCCCCATGGGCTGGCGTAGGGAATGCCCAGCTTGAAGGTGACCACGTCCAGGTCCGGCAGCATCGCGGCCGCGCCGCACAACGCCAGCCACGGCAACATGTCGGGCGTGGAAACTGGCTTGCGGCTGGCCAGGGCAACCAAGGTGGCGCCGGCCAGCGCGTGGGTGACGACGGTGGGCATCAGCGGACGCGCGCGCTTTCCATCAGCGCCTTCATCTCGCGCACCGCCTGCGGGAAGCCGACGAACAGCGCGTGGGCGACGATGGCGTGGCCGATGTTCAGCTCGGCGATCTGCGGGATGGCCGCGATGGGCTTCACATTATGGTAGTTGAGGCCGTGGCCGGCGTTGACCACCATGCCGAGGCTGGCGCCGAATTCGGCGGCGGCGCGGATGCGGACCAGCTCGGCCTCGCGCTCCCTGGCGTGCGCCGCGTCGGCGTAGGCGCCGGTGTGCAGTTCGATCACGCGCGCGCCGGCGTCGTAGGCCTTCTGGATCTGCTCGCGGTCGGGATCGATGAAGATGGACACGCGGATGCCGGCCTTGGCCAGCTTGCCGGTGTAATGCTTGACGTCGGCGTAGTGGCCACGCACGTCCAGGCCGCCCTCGGTGGTGACTTCCTCGCGCTTTTCCGGCACCAGGCATACGTCTTCCGGGGCAACTTCCAGCGCATGCGCCAGCATCTCCGGCGTCATCGCCATTTCCAGGTTCATCCGGGTCTTCAGCACCGGACGCATGGCTTTCACGTCCGCGTCCTGGATGTGGCGGCGATCTTCGCGCAGATGCAGCGTGATCAGGTCCGCGCCGCTGGATTCAGCCACCAGCGCGGCCTCCACCGGGCTCGGGTAGCGGGTGCCGCGCGCTTGGCGCAGCGTGGCGACGTGATCGATGTTTACGCCCAACAAAATCATTTTCATCCCCCTTGTCTATCCGCCATCAGTCCGAAAGGGACTGGATGGCCTGCAATAATTGGCGCGACGCCAGCGGCTCATCGCCCAGCAGCGCGGACAACCATACCCGGCTGAGCTGGCGCGCGTGGCCGCGGGTATCCGGCTGGGCGTAGTCGTCGGCGTCTATCGCCAGCAAGGCCTCGCCCGGCAACCTGACCGCGCGGCCGACCGGCGCCAGTTCCGGATGCTCGTCCGGCTCCGGCATCGCCGCGTCGCGGCACAGATAATGGCGATCGGCGGCGATGGCCTCGCCACGGCTGTCGCGGCCGAGCGCCGGCGCATAGCCCAGCACCTGGGCAAGCTTGAGCTCGTAGCGGCGCAAGGCCGTCGACAACGGCGCGGCGCCGGCCAGCTCCCGCACCGCCCGGTCATAAACGGAAAAAGCCCGCGGTTCGGGATCGTCCCGCGCCGTGAGCTTCATCATCAATTCGTTCAAATAAAAGCCGCAGACCAACGGCAGCCCGGTCAGCTGCCGCACCCCGCCGTCCCAGTCCGCCGCGTGCAGCGTGCGCAACTCGCCCTTGCCGAACCACGACAAGGTCAAGGGCTGAAACGGCAGCAGCACCCCGCGCAGATCGGAGCGGGGCCGGCGCGCGCTGCGCGCCACCAAGCTGAAACGGCCATGGTCGCGGGTCAACACTTCCAGCAGCAGGCTGGTCTCGCGATACGGCTGGGTATGCAGAATATAACCCGGCTGCTTGTCCACTCTGCCCGGCTGGCTCATGCCGTCACGCCCCGCCGGCTCACCTGGATGGAAACGGTCTCGCCGCCGCGCCCCAGCCGTTGGCGGGCCAGCAGCTCCACCCGGGCGCGCCAGGCGGCGATGGCCTCCACGCTGTCCCAATACGTGACCCGGTCTTCCGCAGTCACGCCCAGGCAGCCCGGCTGGCTTTCCGCCAGCCTCAGCGCGCAGCGCGACAGCTCTGCCGCCGCGCTGTCGCCGGAAAGGTTCGCCGCCCAGCAATCCTGCGCCGGCGGCCTATCCAATACCGTCATCAGTTCAAACCGAACTCGCGCAGGAAGCGGACATCGTCGGCCCAGCCGGATTTCACTTTCACCCAGACCTGCAGGAACACCTTGCCGTCGAACAGTTTTTCCATGTCGAGGCGCGCCTCGGTGGAAATTTTCTTCAGCTTCTCGCCGGCCTTGCCGATCACGATGGGCTTCTGGTGTTCCTTGTCGACCAACACCGCAATGTGGATGCGGCGCAGCGCGCCGTCCATCTCGAACATTTCCACTTCCACGTTCATTTCGTACGGCAGCTCTTCGCCCAGGTAGCGGAACAGCTTTTCGCGGACGATCTCAGCGGCCAGGAAGCGCTCGTTCTTGTCGGTGACCATGTCCTCCGGATAGAGGGGCATCGATTCCGGCAGGTGTGGGCGCACCTGGTCCAACAGTTCGGCAAGGCGCTGGCCATGCTTGGCGCTGACCACTTCGACGCCGGCGAATTCGAATTCGGCAGTCACTTCGTCTATGAAGGCTTGCAAGGTCAGCTTGTCCTTGGCCTTGTCCAGCTTGTTCACCACCAGGATGACCGGAGTCTTCTTGGGCAGCAGCGCCATCACTTCCTTGTCGGCGGAAGTGAAGCGCATCGCCTCCAGCAGGAACAGCACGCAGTCGACGCTGCCGAGCGAGTCCTTGACGCTCTTGTTCAAGGCCTCGTTCAGCGCGCCCTTGTGATAGGTCTGGAAACCCGGCGTGTCGACGAACACGAACTGCGCCGTGTCCTCGGTATGGATGCCGGTGACGCGGTGGCGCGTGGTCTGCGATTTCTTCGAGGTGATGCTGATCTTCTGGCCGATCAGATGGTTCATCAACGTGGATTTGCCCACGTTGGGACGGCCGACGATGGCGACGAAGCCGCAGTGGAATTGGGGAGTATCGGTCATGATTTTTTCTTGCCTGCGGCGAGTTTCTGTTCCAGCAGGACCAATGCCGCTTCGGCGGCCTGCTGTTCGGCGGCGCGGCGGCTGCCGCCGTCGCCGGTGGAAATCAGGGCCAGCTCGCCCAGATCGCACTCCACCTTGAACCATTGTTCGTGGGCCTCGCCGCTCTGCGACAGGATGCGATACTTGGGCAGCGCCAGCTTGCGCGCCTGCAGCGCTTCCTGCAAGCGGGTCTTGGCGTCCTTGGCCTGGCGCGTGGTGTCGATGTTGGCGACGCGCTGGCTGTACAAGCGGCGCACCACCTGCTCGGCGGCTGCGAAGTCAGCGTCGAAGCTAACGGCGGCGAAAGTGGCTTCCAGCGCGTCGGCCAGGATGGACGGACGGTTGAATCCGCCGCTCTTGAGCTCGCCCTCGCCCAGGTACAGGTAATCGCCGAGCGCTAGTTCCAGGGCGATTTCCGCCAGCGTGTTCTGGTTGACCAGGTTGGCGCGCAGACGGGACAGTTCGCCCTCGGTCAGCTGCGGAAACTGGTCATACAGCATGCGGGCCACGGTGTAATTGAGGATGCTGTCGCCGACGAATTCGAAGCGCTCGTTGTTCGTGCTGTTGAAGCTGCGGTGCGTCAGCGCCTGGCGCAGCAGTTCCGGTTTTTGAAATGCGTAATCCAGCGCCTGGGACAGGCGCCGGAATCGATTGTCTATCTGGGTCACGGTATGGTTATTGCGCAGGCGGTTGACCCGCCTGGGTATCGAAATGGAAAAGCAGACTGACATTGCCGAACAGCGGCACCTCGCGCTGATACTTCGCGCGCAGATAATTGCTGCCGGCTCCGGCCACCACCATCAGATTCTCTCCCTTGACGGAAGTGACTCCGGAGACGTTGGCCTTGCCATCGAACTCCTGCCGCAGCGTCTGCTCGCCGACATTGGTCTCGGTGGACAGGGCCGTCAGCGCGTTCTTGACATCACCGTACTCGGTGTAGACCGGCACGATCTTGAACACCAGCATCAATCCGGCGCCGACGAGGGCCAGGACCAACAAAATCGCAATTACCGACAAGCCTTGCTGCTTCTTCATGCGTTTCTCCAGGTCATGGCCTCTCTTGGCCTGATTGTTTTTACTGTATCCGGGTGCCGATGCGCGACAACTGGGTGAAGTTCATCCAGATCATGAAGGCCTTGCCCACCATCAGCTTGTCGTCGACGAAGCCCCAATAGCGGCCGTCGGAGCTGTTGTCGCGGTTGTCGCCCATCATGAAGTAATTGCCCTGCGGCACCTTGCAGACGAAACCGTCGTCATCGTAGCGGCAATTGTCGCGGTAGGGAAAGTCCTGCACCTGGCTCAGCGCCACCACCGGCGCTTCGACATTGTTCAATACATGGTAGGACTTGCCGCCCTGGTTTTCCCGGAAACGCTGCGCGGTGATCTGGGCCAGGCCTTGCTCGATGTAGTCGTAAGTGCCGTCGGCGACATCGGTCACCTGCTTGCCGTTGACGGTCAGGCGCTTGTTGCGGTACTCGACGGTGTCGCCCGGCAGGCCGATCACGCGCTTGATGTAATTCACCTTGGGGTTGGGCGGATAGTTGAACACCACCACGTCGCCGTGATTGACCTTGCTGACCGGCACCAGCACGTTGTTCAGCACCGGCACGCGGACGCCGTAGGTAAACTTGTTCACCAGGATGAAATCGCCGACCACCAGGCCCGGCCGCATCGAGCTGGACGGAATCTGGAACGGCTCCACCAGGAAGGAGCGCAGCACGAACACCACCAGGATCACCGGGAAGAAACCGCGCGAATAATCGACGAAATGGCCGGGTTGCGCGCCGCTGGCGGCGCGCTTCCTGGCCAGCATCCACTTGTCCAGCGCCCACACCACGCCGGTGATCACGACGAACACCAGCATCACCGCGGTGAAGCTCATGTAGTCGGACAGCAGGCCGAAGCCGCCGATCACCAGGGCCAGATAGCCCCACTGCACCGATTGCGGCCAATCCTTGGCGCCTTCCTGCTTCTTGCCGCCCAGCAAAATCAGCAACACGCCGACCACGACCGCGGCCGAGAACACCCAGAACAAGTTTGCGCCCACTTATTTGTCCCCTACTTGAAGAATCGCCAGGAAAGCCTCTTGCGGGATTTCCACGTTGCCGACCTGCTTCATCCGCTTCTTGCCGGCCTTTTGTTTTTCCAGCAGCTTTTTCTTACGGGTGATGTCGCCGCCGTAGCACTTGGCCAGCACGTTCTTGCGCAGCGCCTTCACCGTTTCACGGGCGATGATGTGGCCGCCGATGGCCGCCTGCACCGCGATGTCGAACATCTGGCGCGGAATCAGCTCGCGCATCTTGGACACCAGCTCGCGGCCGCGGTAGACGCTGGAAGCGCGGTGGACGATCAGGCTCAGCGCGTCGACCTTCTCGCCATTGACCAGCACGTCCAGCTTGACCAGATCGGCGCTCTGGAATTCCTTGAACTCATAATCCAGCGAGGCGTAGCCGCGGCTGGTGGACTTCAGCTTGTCGAAGAAGTCCATCACCACTTCGTTCATCGGCAGATCGTAGGTGAGCATCACCTGCCGGCCCATGTATTGCATATTGCGCTGCACGCCGCGCTTCTGGTTGCACAGCGTCATCACCGCGCCCACATAGTCCTGCGGCACCAGGATGGTGGAGGTGATGATGGGTTCGCGCAGGTCTTCGTACTTGCCGGAGTCCGGCATGCGAGACGGGTTGGACACCACTTCCACCGTGCCGTCCCGCATCACCACTTCGTAATTCACCGTGGGGGCGGTGGTGATCAGGTCCATGTCGAACTCGCGCTCCAGGCGCTCCTGGACGATCTCCAGGTGCAGGAGGCCGAGGAAGCCGCAACGGAAGCCAAAGCCCAGCGCCTGCGACACTTCCGGCTCGTACTTCAGCGAGGCGTCGTTCAGCTGCAGTTTTTCCAGCGCGTCGCGCAGCGCTTCGTAATCGTGGCTTTCCACCGGGTACAGGCCGGCGAACACCTGCGACTGCACGTCCTTGAAGCCCGGCAGCGCCTCGGCGGCCGGCTTGGACACCAGGGTGATGGTGTCGCCCACTTTGGCCGATTTCAATTCCTTGATGCCGGCGATGACGAAACCCACCTCGCCCGCGTTCAGGCTCTGGCGCTGAACCGACTTGGGCGTGAACACGCCCACCTGCTCGCACAGGTGCTCGGCGCCGGTGGCCATGAACTTGATCTTGTCCTTCGGCTTCAGCGAGCCGTCGATCACGCGCACCAGCATCACCACGCCGACGTAGTTGTCGAACCAGGAGTCGACGATCAGCGCCTTCAGCGGGCCATCCGGGTCGCCTTTCGGCGCCGGGATCTTGCTGACCACTTCTTCCAGGATGTCTTCGATGCCGATGCCGGACTTGGCCGAGGCGCGCACCGCTTCGATGGCCTCGATGCCGATGATGTCCTCGATCTCCTGCGAAATGCGCTCGGGATCGGCGGCCGGCAGGTCGATCTTGTTCAGCACCGGCACCACTTCCACGCCCAGCTCGATGGCGGTGTAGCAGTTGGCAACGGTCTGGGCTTCCACGCCCTGCGAGGCGTCCACCACCAGCAGCGCGCCTTCGCAGGCGGACAGCGAGCGCGACACTTCATAGCTGAAGTCCACGTGTCCCGGGGTGTCGATCAGGTTGAGGTTGTACACCTGGCCATCGCGGGCCTTGTAGGTCAAGGCGGCGGTCTGCGCCTTGATGGTGATGCCGCGCTCCTTCTCGATGTCCATGGAGTCAAGCACCTGGGCGCTCATCTCGCGCAATTCCAAACCACCGCAGAACTGAATGAAGCGGTCGGCCAGGGTCGATTTACCGTGGTCGATATGGGCAATGATCGAAAAATTTCGGATGTTCTTCATCGGTTTCCAGCAAAAGATAAGGGCACGCTAGCGTGCCCGGGGCTGCTGACGGATAGCCCTTCCGGGGGATCCCTGCGGATCAGACGGCGGCCGGAAGCCGATCAGCAAGCGGGGGCGCGACCAGCGCGCCCCCGGTTTTACTCACACTGGCGCGGATTTTAGCCGATTTCGCCCAAATGTGCAGCCAATCTCGCGCCGTCCAGATGCCAATGGCAGATTTCGGTCTCGCCATCCATCAGTACCGGCACCAGCTCGTTGAAGCGGGCCTCCAGCGCCGGATCGGCGTCGACATCCACCACCTCGAGCTCGAAGCCGTGGCGCTCGCGCCAGGGGCCGAGCTCGGCCAGCATCTGATGGCACAGGCTGCAGTACTCGCGGAAATAAAGCGTCAGTTTCACTTGGCTTCATCCACGGTCAGCGGCACGAACATCGTCACGCCCTGGCGCATCACCTGCAAGGCGACCGCGCCGCCCTTCTTCGCCTGGGCCAGCGCGCCCTTCAGCTGGGCGAAGCTCTTCAGCGGATCGCTGCCGATGCCGACGATGATGTCGCCCTGCTGAATGCCGGCACGCAGCGCGGCGCCATTGGCGCCGCGCACCAGCAGGCCGTAGTCGATGCCGGCGCGCTGCAGCTGAACCGGACTCAGCTCCTGCAGACGCAGGCCGATCTGGGCTAGGCTCTGCTCGCTCTCCGCGCCCGGCTTGCGGTACTCGCGCTTGGCGACCCGGGCATCCTCTTCCACCAGTTCGTCCGGCACCACGCGGATGCTGGCCTGCGCGCGGCTGCGCCAGACATCCAGCGAAATGGCCTTGCCCGGCGGCAGGTCGCTGATCAGGCGCTGCATGTCGCCGCCGTTCTCTATCGTCTGGCCGTTGATGCGCAGCACGATGTCGCCAGCCTTCAAACCTGCCTTCTGCGCCGGCCCCTTGGGATCGAGCGCGTTGATCAACACGCCGCTGGGCTTGGCCAGTCCGAAGGACGCGGCCAGTTCCTTGCTCAGCTCCTGCACCACCACGCCGATGCGGCTGCGGGTCACCTTGCCCTTGGTCTTCAGCTGGTCGGCCACATTCATCGCGGTGTCGATGGGAATGGCGAAGGAAATGCCCATGAAGCCGCCGGAACGGCTGTAGATCTGCGAGTTGACGCCGACCACTTCGCCATTCAAGTTGAACAGCGGGCCGCCGGAGTTGCCGGGATTCACCGCCGCGTCGGTCTGGATGAACTGCACGGCGCTCTCGTCCGGCAGCATGCGGTTCTTGCCGGAAACGATGCCGGAGGTAGCCGTATTTTCAAAACCGAACGGCGAGCCGATGGCCAGCACCCACTGCCCGACCTTCAGGCTCTTCGCATCGCCCATCCGCACCACCGGCAGGTTCTGGGCGTCGATCTTGAGCAAGGCCACGTCGGAGCGGGCGTCGGAACCAATCACCCGCGCCTGGAATTCCCGCTTGTCGTTCAGTTTGACCGTGATCTTGTCCGCGCGGGCCACCACGTGGGCATTGGTCAGCACGTAACCGTCCTTCGAGATGATGAAGCCCGAACCCAGCGAGCTCTCCTGGTGCTCGCGCTGCTGCGGCGGCGCGAAGCGGCGGAAGAACTCGAAGAACGGATCCCCCTCCATGCCTTCCGGCAGGCCTGAAACCGTCTCTTTGATCGTGGAAGTGGTGCTGATATTGACCACTGCCTTGCCCTCGGCCTCGACGATCTGGGCGAAGTCCGGCAGCTCCGCCGCCATGGCGACGGGAACCGCCGCCGTCAGAATAGATGCCGACAGCATTGCAGAAACAATCAGTTTTTTGACCGACATGTGCGCTCCATCTTTGGAATGTTGTGGACTGAATGGGCCGGCGGACGCCGGCTGTGCAACCATCGGATCGGGAAGCGGCGCCTTGCCGCGCCCCTCACGCTCCCTTGCGACGCTCCTTGCGGACGCATCACGCAAAACTGGCCACTTCCGCATGCTTTCGATGGGAAATGGCCAGTCACGCTTTCATCGACCGGAAAGCCTGCCCGGCATGGGCTCACTCCCCCTTGCCGTTGACATGCAAGCCCTTGAGCAGAGCCATCATCGCGGTTTGCGGCATATCGCCCACCGCGGTCAGTTGCATGTCGCTCTGGTAGCTGGTGGCCATGTTGATCGCCCCGTGCAGATTGCCCACCTTTTCCAGGCGCGCATGCTCCGGCGGAGGCGGCTCGACAAACACCGACAGCATCACCAGACCGTCGCTCAGCACCATGTGCCGGACCGGCTTGCCGCCCTGTCCGGGCAGCACGCGCTGGACCGAACGCAGCACCCGGAAGCCCTGCGGCAGTCCGGTCACTTCGCCCTGCGGCGCAGCCGCTTCCTCACTGCCTCCCGATGCGCTGGAACGCAACTGGAAACGCTGCGACAGCTTGGAGACGTACGCCCGCTTATCCTTGGCCCCGCCCAGCTCCACATCGGTGAAGGTGAACTGCTCGACCGCATCGCCGCGCGGCGACAGGGTCATCACTTTCAAGGGAAGATAGGTGGTGGGTTCTATGCACATCCGCATCGTGTAGCGCTGCGCGTCCCGAGGCTGCAGATCCAGCCACTGGCAGTCTCGCTTGGCCACGCGATCATAGCCGGTGCGCTTGAGGACATAGGAACGGGTGATATCGTCCAAATCATCGGGCAGCAAGGCAGGGAACAGCCGCATCGCGCTGATCTTGCACGCCATCAAGGCGCGCTTGTCGGGCGCGAAGCAGGTCAGCCCCCTTCCCTTGCGAACCACCTCCCGCGTCGGACCGTCCAGCGAGGTGCGCTTTTCGCGCACATTGTCGCCCTGTCCTTGACGGACGATGCGGAAAGTTTCCAGCGTGCCATTCATCTGATGCAGATAGGTGCCATCCAGCGGCTGCTGCCTGCCGGCGTTGCCGACATTACGCAGCAGCTGCATGTCATCCTCCGCATGGACCGCGCACGCGGCCCCCAGCATCAAAACACCAATCAGAGGAACGACATGCATCAGTGGCGAGCTCCGTTTCCGTAGGACACGCGCATCACACTCTGGTCGGCGGTCACCTCCTGGTGCGCCAGCACATAGGGATCGTCCTGATCCATCGCCGCGGCGGGCTTGGCGATCTGCACCGGCACGCCGCGATCGGCGATCGCCGACGGCGGAGCGTTGCGGTGGGACAGCTGCTGCCAACCCACGACTGCGGCGAAGCTGACGCTCGCGGCCAGCGCCACCGCGCTCGCGGTGCGCGCCTTGCGCGGACGCGTCCAGCGACGCGGCGCCAGGACCGTCGGCTCTTCCGCCAGGCGAGCCGCCACCTTGGCTCTCACATTAAGCGAGGACAGGCGGTTGGCGCGCATCGCGTCGCCGATCAGATGGTACCCTTCCCAGGCATCATCCAGGTCCTTGTCTCCGGCGATGGCGGCGATGGCCTTGTCGGCATCGGGCCCGTCCAGTTCACCGTCCATCAGTGCGGATATCGTTTCTTTCATACTTACCACCTTCTGTTCTTGGCCGTATCCAGCAGAGGCCTGAGCTCAGCAGCAATCGCCTCGCGAGCGCGGAAAATCCGCGAACGCACGGTACCTATCGGACAATCCATCACCCTGGCGATCTCATCGTAGGACAGCCCTTCCATCTCCCTAAGCGAGATGGCAGTGCGCAACTCCTCCGGCAAGGCCTCCACGGCAGCATTGACCGTAGCCAGAATCTCCTTGTTCATCAGCTCGGTTTCGGGCGTGTTCATGTCGGGAATTTGCGACGCCATGTCGAAACTCTCGCCATCCTCGTCCTCTATCTCGCTGTTCACCACCGGGCGACGCCCGTTGGCGCTGAGGAAATTCTTGGCCGTATTGATGCCGATCCTGTACAGCCATGTGTAAAACGCGCTCTCACCTCGAAATGATGGCAAAGCGCGATACGCTTTGATAAACGCTTCCTGCGTCACATCCTCGATGTCAGAACCGTCGCGTATGAAACGCGACAACAACCTGGCGAGACGTCGCTGATACTTTGCAACAAGCAGATCGAAAGCTCTTTTTTCACCTCGCTGGGCACGTTCCACCAACTGTTGATCGATGTCCCGATCACTCATAGTCGTTGTTATGCTCCCTGGTTTGCCCACTGTTCTATGTGGTCGTTACGTGGACTGTGATCTAGACCACGGTTTAAAGCCCGAGTTCCCACTGGCGAGGACGTTGCGAAACATATCACTCCCAGCGCAAAACTTGAACATCCGATTATCAACTATTGCCAGCATTTTCTAGAGCCTTTACACTCCAACCAAGCACTTGCTTGAATGACAGGCAACTAATCCACCCCACCGTCAGGAGCATTTCATGAGCACTCCCGGGCAGCGTTTCCGCCAGGCCGTGGCCGCCGAAAAACCATTGCAAGTGGTGGGGGCGATCAACGCCTACGCTGCACGTTTGGCCGAACACTCAGGTTTCAAGGCCCTGTACTTGTCCGGCGGCGGCGTCGCCGCCTCGTCCTGCGGCATTCCCGATCTCGGCATCACCACGCTGGAAGACGTGCTGATCGACGCCCGCCGCATCACCGACATCACCGATCTGCCGCTGCTGGTGGACATCGACACCGGCTGGGGCGGCGCCTTCAACATCGCCCGCGCCGTGCGCAGCCTGGAGAAGGCCGGCGTCGCCGCCGTGCACATCGAGGACCAGGTGCAGCAGAAGCGTTGCGGCCACCGCCCGAACAAGGCCATCGTCCCGCAGGATGAAATGATAGACCGCGTCAAGGCGGCCACCGATGCCCGCCGCGACGACAGCTTCGTCATCATGGCGCGCACCGATGCGCTGGCGGTGGAAGGCCTGGACGCCGCCATCGAACGCGCCGTCGCCTGCGTCGAAGCCGGCGCCGACATGATCTTCCCGGAAGCGATGACCGATCTGGCCATGTACAAGCGCTTCGCCGACGCGGTGAAGGTGCCGGTGCTGGCCAACATCACCGAGTTCGGCTCCACGCCGCTCTACACCGCCGAAGAACTGGCCGCCAACGGCGTCGCCTTGATGCTATATCCGCTCTCCGCCTTCCGAGCCATGAGCCAGGCCGCGCTGGAAGTGTACGGCGCCATCCGCCGCGACGGCACCCAGCAAGCCGTGGTCGACAAGATGCAGACCCGGATGGATCTGTACGACCACCTGGGTTACCACGAATACGAAAAGAAACTGGACCAGCTGTTCGCCGCCGGCAAGCAATAACAATTCAAGGGCTGCGGCATCGCCCCAAGTCTGACAAAGGAGAAATTGCATGACTGAAGTGGTTCTGACCGGCAAACCGAAGAAATCCGTCGCACTGTCCGGCGTCGCCGCCGGCAACACCGCGCTGTGCACCGTCGGCCGCAGCGGCAACGACCTGCACTACCGCGGCTACGACATCCTGGATCTGGCCGACAAGGCCGAGTTCGAAGAAGTGGCCTACCTGCTGGTGCACGGCAAGCTGCCGAACCAGGCGGAACTGGCCGGCTACAAGAAGAAGCTGAAATCGCTGCGCGGCCTGCCGGCCTCGGTGAAAGCGGTGCTGGAAGCGCTGCCGGCCGGCGCCCACCCGATGGACGTGATGCGCAGCGGCGCCTCCGCGCTGGGCTGCGCGCTGCCGGAGAAGGACGACCACAACCTGGCCGGCGCGCGCGACATCGCCGACCGCCTGATGGCCTCGTTCGGCTCCATCCTGCTCTACTGGTACCACTACAGCCACAACGGCAAGCGCATCGACGTCGAAACCGACGACGACAGCATCGGCGGCCACTTCCTGCACCTGCTGCACGGCGTCAAGCCTTCGGCCGAATGGGTGCGCGCGATGCACACCTCTTTGAACCTGTACGCCGAGCACGAATTCAACGCCTCCACCTTCGCCGCCCGCGTCATCGCCGGCACCGGCTCCGACATGCATAGCGCCATCACCGGCGCCATCGGCGCGCTGCGCGGCCCGAAGCACGGCGGCGCCAACGAAGTGGCGTTCGAGATCCAGCAGCGCTACGAGAGCCCGGACGAGGCCGAAGCCGACATCCGCGCCCGCGTGGAGCGCAAGGAAGTGGTGATCGGCTTCGGCCACCCGGTGTACACCATTTCCGACCCGCGCAACAAGGTGATCAAGGAAGTGGCGCGCGAACTGTCCAAGAGCAACAAGGACATGAAGATGTTCGACATCGCCGAACGCCTGGAAACCGTGATGTGGGACGTCAAGAGAATGTTCCCCAACCTCGACTGGTTCTCCGCCGTCAGCTACCACGCGATGGGCGTGCCGACCGCGATGTTCACCCCGCTGTTCGTGATCTCGCGCACCAGCGGCTGGAGCGCGCACGTGATCGAGCAGCGCCAGGACGGCAAGATCATCCGCCCATCTGCCAACTACATCGGCCCGGAAGACCAAGCCTACATCCCGCTGGAAAAACGCTAAGCCAAGCAGCGAGCGACGCGGCCGCCCGGCCGCGTCGGCCATACTGGAGCAGTAAATGAAGCAAATGTTGTTCTGGCAGCGCCTGGACTGCCCGGGGCTGGAGCAGGCGGAAATCGAAACCGGCGCCGGCCTCTCCTTGTCCGCCAGCGGCAGCCTGCTGCATGCCGACACCGGCGCCAGCCTGCGCTACCGGATGCAGCTGGACCACCACGGCAGGCTCAGCCATGCCCACATCGATGTTTCCGCGCCCGAACCCAGGCAGCTGACGCTGCAACACACCGAAAGCGGCCGCTGGCTGGTCAACGGCCAGGCGCAGCCCGCCTGGGACGGCTGCCGGGAGCTGGACCTGCAATCCTGCGGCCTGACCAATGCCTTTCCCATCCGCCGCTTGAAACTGGGCATCGGCGACAGCGTCGAGCTGTCGATGCTGTTCGTGCGCCTGCCGTCATTGACGCCGGCCATCTGCCCACAGCGCTACACCCGCCTGCCGGACCACGACGGCATGCCCTGCTACCGCTACGAATCCCCGGGCTTCGCCGCCGACATCATCGTCGACGAGCAAGGCTTCACCCTGCATTACAGCGACTTTCTGCAACGGCTGCCCGACAGCGGCCGCGACTGAGCGAAAGACAGACATGAACCGCCAATACCGCACCGCCCTGCCCGGCTCCGGGCTCGACTACTTCGACGCCCGCGCCGCCGTCAACGCCATCCTGCCCGGCGCCTGGGACAAGCTGTCCTACACCGCCCGCATCCACGCCGAAAACCTGGTCCGCCGCTGCGAGCCGGCCGTTTTGACCGAATGCCTGGAGCAGATCGTCCACCGCAAGCGCGAGCGCGACTTCCCGTGGTTTCCGGCGCGCGTGGTCTGCCACGACATCCTGGGCCAGACCGCGCTGGTGGACCTGGCCGGCCTGCGCGATGCCATCGCCGACCAAGGCGGCGACCCGGCCCAGGTCAATCCGGTGGTGCCGGTGCAACTGATCGTCGACCACTCGCTGGCGGTGGAATGCGGCGGCTTCGATCCGCAGGCTTTCGAGAAAAACCGCGCCATCGAAGACCGGCGCAACGAAGACCGCTTCCACTTCATCGAATGGACCAAGACCGCTTTCGACAATGTGGACGTGATCCCGGCCGGCAACGGCATCATGCACCAGATCAATCTGGAGAAAATGTCGCCGGTAATCCACGCCGACCACGGCGTCGCCTACCCCGACACCTGCGTCGGCACCGACAGCCACACCCCGCACGTCGACGCGCTGGGCGTGATCGCCGTCGGCGTCGGCGGCCTGGAAGCGGAAAGCGTGATGCTCGGCCGCGCGTCGTGGATGCGGCTGCCGGACATCGTCGGCGTGGAGCTGACCGGCAAACCCGGCCCCGGCATCACCGCCACCGACGTGGTGCTGGCGCTGACCGAATTCCTGCGCCAGCAAAAGGTCGTCGGCGCTTATCTCGAGTTTTATGGCGAAGGCGCGGCGGCGCTGACGCTGGGCGACCGCGCCACCATCTCCAATATGGCCCCCGAGTACGGCGCCACCGCCGCGCTGTTCTTCATCGATGCGCAGACCATCGCTTATTTGAAATTGACCGGCCGCAGCGACGAGCAGGTCAAACTGGTGGAAAACTACGCCAAGACTGCCGGCCTGTGGGCGGACAGCCTGAAAACGGCAGAATACGAGCGCGTGCTGAAGTTCGACCTGTCCAGCGTCGTCCGCAATCTGGCCGGCCCGTCCAACCCGCACAAGCGGCTGCCGGTGTCCCTGCTTGCCGAGCGCGGCATCGCCGCCAACCTCGCCGAAGCCCGTGCGCAGGAAGCGCAAGGCCTGATGCCGGACGGCGCGGTGATCATCGCCGCCATCACCAGCTGCACCAACACCAGCAACCCGCGCAATGTGATCGCCGCCGGCCTCTTGGCGCGCAACGCCAATCGGTTGGGCCTGGTCCGCAAACCGTGGGTAAAATCGTCACTGGCGCCGGGCTCCAAAGCCGTCGAGCTGTACTTGAAGGAAGCCGGCCTGCTGTCCGAGCTGGAACAGCTGGGCTTCGGCATCGTCGCCTTCGCCTGCACCACCTGCAACGGCATGTCCGGCGCGCTGGACCCGAAAATCCAGCAGGAGATCGTCGACCGCGATCTGTACTCGACGGCGGTACTGTCCGGCAACCGCAACTTCGACGGCCGCATCCACCCGTACGCCAAGCAGGCCTTCCTCGCCTCGCCGCCGCTGGTGATCGCCTACGCCATCGCCGGCACCATGCGCTTCGACATCGAGAAGGACGTGCTGGGCGTCGCCGGCGGCAAGGACATCCGCCTGCAGGACATCTGGCCGTCCGATGAAGAGATCGACGCGGTGCTGAAGCAGGCGGTGAAGCCCGAACATTTCCGCCAGGTCTACGAGCCGATGTTCGCCATCCGCCAGCGCAGCGGAGAAAAAGTCAGCCCCCTGTACACCTGGCGGCCACAGTCCACCTACATCCGCCGCCCGCCGTACTGGGAAGGCGCGCTGGCCGGCGAGCGCACGCTCAAGGGCATGCGCCCGCTGGCGCTGCTGCCGGACAACATCACCACCGACCACCTGTCGCCATCCAACGCCATCCTGATGGATTCCGCCGCCGGCGAATACCTGGCGAAAATGGGCCTGCCGGAGGAGGACTTCAACTCCTACGCCACCCACCGCGGCGACCACCTGACCGCGCAGCGCGCCACCTTCGCCAATCCCAAGCTGTTCAACGAGATGGTGCTGAACAGCGACGGCTCGGTCCGCCAGGGCTCGCTGGCCCGCGTCGAGCCGGAAGGCAAGACGATGCGGATGTGGGAAGCCATCGAAACCTATATGGACCGCAAGCAGCCGCTGATCATTGTCGCCGGCGCCGACTACGGCCAGGGCAGCTCGCGCGACTGGGCGGCCAAGGGCGTACGCCTAGCCGGCGTCGAAGCCATCGTCGCCGAAGGCTTCGAGCGCATCCACCGCACCAATTTGATCGGCATGGGCGTGCTGCCGCTGGAGTTCAAGCCCGGCACCAATCGCAAAACGCTGGCACTCGACGGCACCGAAACCTACGACGTGATCGGCCAGCGCAAGCCGCGCGCCGAGCTGACCCTGGTCATCCGCCGCCGCGGCGGCGAAACCGTCCAGGCGCCGGTGACCTGTAGGCTGGATACCGCCGAGGAAGTGTCGATCTACGAAGCCGGCGGCGTATTGCAGCGCTTCGCTCAGGATTTCCTGGCGGCGGCGCAAGCCTGATCAACCATTGCAGCCGGCCACCGCCGGCTATTCAACAAAGAAACAGGATGGACAGCATGGCTCACCCGGCCCAGATCCGAATCCCCGCCACCTATATGCGCGGCGGCACCAGCAAAGGCGTGTTCTTCCGGCTGCAGGACCTGCCGGAAGCCGCCCGCCAGCCCGGCGCGGCCCGAGACAAGCTGCTGCTGCGCGTGATCGGCAGCCCGGACCCGTACGGCAAGCAGATAGACGGCATGGGCGGCGCGACGTCCAGCACCAGCAAGACCGTCATCGTGTCCAAGTCCGCGCGGCCGGATCATGACGTCGACTACCTGTTCGGCCAGGTCGCCATCGACAAGGCTTTCGTCGACTGGACCGGCAACTGCGGCAACCTGTCCGCCGCCGTCGGCCCGTTCGCCATCGCCGGCGGCCTGATCGACCCGGCCCGCGTGCCGGCCGACGGCGTCTGCACCGTGCGCATCTGGCAGGCCAATATCGGCAAGACCATCATCGCCCACGTGCCGGTCACCCATGGCCAGCCGCAGGAAACCGGCGATTTCGAACTGGACGGGGTCACCTTCCCCGCCGCCGAAGTGCAGCTGGAATTTCTGGACCCGGCCGACGAAGGCGACGGCGACGCGATGTTCCCCACCGGCAAGCTGGTCGACACGCTGGAGGTGCCCGGCGTCGGCGCCTTCCCGGCCACGCTGATCAATGCCGGCATCCCCACCATCTTCGTCAACGCCGCCGACATCGGCTATGCCGGCACCGAGCTGCAGGACGCGATCAACTCCGACCCGGCGGCGCTGGCCCGCTTTGAAACCATCCGCGCCCACGGCGCGCTGAGAATGGGGCTGATCAAGAGCCTGGACGAGATCGCCACTCGGCAGCACACGCCCAAGATCGCCTTCGTCGCGCCGCCGGCCGACTACACCGCCTCCAGCGGCAAGCCGGTGAAAGCGTCCGACATCGACGTGCTGGCGCGGGCGATGTCGATGGGCAAACTGCACCACGCGATGATGGGCACAGCGGCGGTGGCCATCGGCACCGCCGCGGCCATCCCCGGCACCCTGGTCAACCTGGCCGCCGGCGGCGGCAAGCGCCAGGCGGTGCGCTTCGGCCACCCGTCCGGCACGTTGCGCGTGGGCGCGCAAGCCCGCGAGGAGCGCGGCGAGTGGGTGGTGACCAAAGCCATCATGAGCCGCAGCGCCCGCGTGCTGATGGAAGGCTGGGTACGGGTGCCGGGTGACGCTTTCTAAAAAAACCGGCCGCGTCGCTGAAAAATAGCGGGGATGCGCAAGGCATCCCCGTTTTCATATCCCAATGGCGATATTGCCGGCAGTTTCTCGCCAGATTTCGTGGGATAATGACAATCAGCCAGCGCGACACCGACGATCATCCCAAAATCATTGCCATCCGCGCAGGCCTGATCGAACACCAAACGGAACCCGCAGCCATGAGCACCCCCGCCCCGATACTGACCTCCTCCACCGATTGGCACTGGAGCCCCACACCCTTTCCTGGCGTGGACTTCACCTGGCTGCGCCGCAATCCGGACGGCGGCGGTTCGGCATTGCTGAAACTGGCCAAGGGAGCGAAGCTGCCGCTGCACCAGCACCCGGGCACCGAACAGGTTTTCGTCACCGCCGGCCGGCTCAAAGTGGGGGAACATGTGCTGAACAAGGGCGACCACCTGTTCATCGACGCCCATGTCCCGCACGCGGTGGAAGCGCTGCAATCCGCCGTTTATCTGACGCTGTCGGAAAGCGATGGCGTGGAGCTGATGGAGCCGGACCAGGCTGGCTGATCCGGCCGTCAGAGCGGGCTAGAAAGGCTTGATCGCCACCTTCAGCACACCGTCGCGCTGGTGGGAGAACAGGTCGTAGGCTTCGACGATCTGGTCCAGCTTGTAGCGGTGGGTGACCAGCGGCGACAGGTCCAGCCGGTCGCTCTCCAGCACGTTCATCAGCCGCCGCATCCTCTCCTTGCCTCCCGGGCACAACGAGGACACGATCCTCTTGTCGCCCAGGCCGGCATTGAAGGCGTCGAGCGGAATCCTCAGATCGCTCGAATACACGCCCAGGCTGGACAATGTGCCGCCCGGCTTCAATATCCGCAGCGCGGATTCGAACGTGCCCTGGGTGCCCAAGGCCTCGATAGCCGAATCGACGCCGCGGCCGCCGGTCAGCTTCATGATCTCCGCGATCACATCCACCTGCCTGAAATTGAGCGTGACATCGGCGCCCAACCGCCGCGAAATCGCCAGCCTGTCGTCTATCCCGTCCACCGCGATGATGCACGACGCGCCGCGCAGGCGCGCGCCCGCCACCGCGCACAAGCCTATCGGTCCCTGCGCGAACACCGCCACCACGTCGCCGATCTTGATGTTGGCCGCCTCCGCGCCGGAAAAGCCGGTGGACATGATGTCCGGACACATCAGCACCTGTTCGTCGCTGAGCCCGTCCGGAATCGGCGCCAGATTGGCCTGGGCGTCCGGCACCAGCACGTACTCGGCCTGGGTGCCGTCTATGGTATTGCCGAAGCGCCAGCCGCCCATGGGCTTGTAGCCATGGCACTCGCACCCGCCGTCCTGCGCCGGATGGCCGTCCTGGCAACCATAGGAAGTGAAGCTGGGGCAGATCGCGCCGGCGATCACCCGCTGTCCCTCCCGATAGCCCTTGACGCCCGCGCCCAGCTTCTCGATCACGCCCACCGGCTCGTGGCCTATGGTCAGGCCGGACGCCACCGGATACTCGCCCTTGAGGATGTGCACATCGGTGCCGCAGATGGTGGTGGTGGTGATCCGCACCAGCGCGTCGCCCGGCCCCACCGCCGGAATCGGTTTCTCCCGCAGCTCTATCTTGCCGGGCGCGACAAATACCGCTGCCTTCATGCTATTCATGGCTTGCCTCCTGTCGTGGCGGAGCCCGCCCGGCCATGACCGCGGCCGGCTCCAGGATGGAAACGAAACTCATCCTTAACACTAGGCCGCAAACCTATGGCGCAGGCAACTGCCCGATCGGTACAAAGCATGGACTCATGATTTGGATCAAACGCCTTGTGGCCGCGCGACCATGCCAGCGCGCCTCCCCAAACGACGAAAACAGCGCCACTTGATGTAACAACTGGTTTACACTCCACCGTTCCACCTAAAATATCTCCATATAAAACAAATACGAGAGACATCGATGAACCAAGCGATGCTGTACGCGCTCGCCGCGATCGCCATGTGGGCGTCCGTCGCCACCCTCAGCGCCCTCACCCACGCCCTGCCGCCCTTCTTCGTCGCCGGCGTCGGGCTGATGCTGGGCAGCCTGCTGACCGTGCGCCGCATCGCCGACTGGAAGGTGCCGCCCAAGAACTTCGCCAACGGGGTTTACGGCATCTTCGGCTTCTACTTTTTCCTGTTCAACGCCTACCGGCTGGCGCCGGTGATGGACGCCACCGTGCTCAGCTACGTCTGGCCGCTGCTGATGGTGCTGCTGTCTCCGCTGCTGGTGCCCGGCACCCGCCTGGGTGCCAACCACATCCTGGGCAGCCTGATCGGTTTCGCCGGCGCGGCGCTGATCGTCACCGGCGGCAAGCTGTCGCTATCGATGGCCGCGCTGCCCGGCTATCTGATGGCTCTGGGCGCGGCCGTGGTATGGGCCACCTACAGCCTGTTCACCCGCCGCCTGCCGGCCACCTCCGACAACGCCGTCGGCGGCTACTGCTTCGCCTCCGGCCTGCTGGCGCTGGGCCTGCATTTCGCCACCGAGCCCGCCGCCCATCCGTCGGCCATCCAATGGCTGATGATCGCCGTGCTGGGCCTGCTGCCGATGGGCGCGGCCTTCCTGTGCTGGAACCGCGCGATGCAGCTGGGCGATCCGCGCCAGACCGGCGCGCTGGGCAACGCCACCCCGCTGCTGTCCACCCTGATGCTGGTGGCTTCCGGCCAGGCCGCGCTCAACGGCTCCGCCGCGCTGGCCATCGCCATGATCGTAGGGGGCGCGGCGCTGGGCACCCTGCCCGCGGAGCGCCTGCTGCCAGGCTGGCTGCGCGCCTGAACCGAGGGGCCGGCGGACGCGATGCGCCCGCCGGGCAGGGCTATAATCGCAAGCTGTCCCTCACAATGGAGTTTCGCGATGAAGCCCTGCCTCCTCGCCCTGCTGGCGCTGTTCGCCAGCCATGCCGCGCTGGCCGAAGACGACCCCTGCCAGAACGCCAACAGCACGTTGGAAATCAACGACTGTAAACAGAAGCAGTTCGACGCCCGCGACAAGGCGCTCAACGGACGCTACCGCGAGCTGCTGAAAAAACTACGCGCCGACGAAGCCCAGAGCGGTGCCAAAGACAAGCCGTCCGCGCTGCTGATCCAGGCCCAGCGCAAATGGATCGCCTTCCGCGACGCCGACTGCAACACCAAGTACCAGATCTACATCGACGGCAGCATCCGCAACGCCGTCTTCCTCGACTGCAAGATCGAGCGCACCGAACAGCGCCTCAAGGAACTGGACCCCAAGCTCTGGTAATCCGCTCGGGTTTCCCCGCCCGGGGCCGAGGAGTATCATCCCGGCCTGTCTTCACGCAAAAATAAAAAGGGGCTGACATGGCAAAACACTGGGGCAAGGTGCTGACGGCGATGGTGACGCCGTTCGACGACGATGGCCGGCTGAACCTCGACATGGCCTGTACGCTGGCGCGCCATCTGGCAGCCAGCGGCAGCGACGGCCTGGTGCTGGCCGCCACCACCGGCGAGGCGCCGACGCTCTCCGACGCCGAACGCTTCGACCTGATCCGCGCGGTCAGCGAGGCGGTGACCGTCCCGGTGCTGGCAGGCACCGGCAGCAACAATACCCGCCACGCGCTGGACATGACGGCCAAGGCGGAAGCCGCGGGCGCCGCCGGCGTGTTCCTTGTGTCGCCGTACTACAACCGCCCGCCGCAGGCCGGCATCGAGGCGCACTTCCGCGCGCTGGCCGCCGCCACCCGGCTGCCGGTGATGTTGTACGACGTGCCCGGCCGCACCGGCCGCCGCATCGCCCACAACGTGCTGCTGCGGCTGTTCCGCGAGGTGGACAATATCGTCGCATTCAAGGACGCCACCGGCGACCCCGCCGCCGCCGCGGAACTGGTGGCCGAAGCCGGCGACCAGTTCGAGCTGTATTCCGGCGACGACGCGCTGACCCTGTCCCTGCTGGCCGTCGGCGCGGTCGGCGTAGTGGGCACCTCCACCCATTGGACCGGGCCGGAATTCGCCGCGATGATCGCCGCCTTCGAGCAAGGCGACGTCGTCCGCTCCCGCGAGATCAACGCCGCGCTGCTGCCATCCTACGCTTACTCGAATACCGATGATTCGGTGTACTCGATGTCGGTGAAGGCGATGCTGCGCAGCCAGGGCCTGGCCGTCGGCGAATGCCGGCTGCCGCTGCCGGCCGCGCCGGCAGGCGTGGAAGCGCGGGCCGCCGAGGTGTGGAGCGGGCTGCAAGCCTGGCGCGCCGGCCAGCGCTGAGAACCTGCCCAGCCGCAGGCAATGAAAAAGGAGACCCGAGGGTCTCCTTTTTGCGTGACTGACACGCCTCGCGGCGGGAATCAGTCGCGGAAGTTGTTGAACTGCAGCGGCGCGCCGTTCTCCAGATCGGCCGCGATGTCCTGCTTCAGCAGCGCGATGGCGTCCTGCAGCACGTCGCGCTTGGCGCCGGACACGCGCACCGCCTCGCCCTGGATGCTGGCCTGCACCTTCATCTTGGAATCCTTCAGCAGCTTGACGATCTTCTTCGCCAGGTCGCTGTCCAGGCCCTCCTTGATCTTCAGCACCTTCTTCACCTTGTTGCCGGACACTTTCTCCAGCTTGCCGTAGTCCAGGCTGCGCACGTCGACGCTGCGCTTGGCCAGCTTGGCCACCATGATTTCATTGACCTGGTCCAGCTGGAATTCGGTATCGGCGAACAGCGTCACTTCCTTGTCGTTGAATTCGATGCGGGCGTCGCTGCCCTTGAAATCGTAACGGGTGGACACTTCCTTGTTGGACTGGTCCAGCGCGTTGCGCACTTCCACCTTGTTTACTTCGGAAACGACATCAAAAGACGGCATAAAACGATCCTCGCTAATAACCTGCCGCATTCTAGTAGCGGCGTTGCCGCTTGTCACCCGTCATGCCATTGCCAAGGCCTTCCGGAAATGGTTTTATCGACGACAGTCAAACAAATCCCGGAAATCCGCCATGCTCGTCACCCTGCCGCAACTGGCCGCGTTTCTCGCCGCCGCCATGCTGATCACCGTCACCCCCGGCCCCGACAACCTGATGGTGCTGAGCCAGGGCATTTCCCGCGGCCGCCGCCAGGGCATGGCCTTCGGCCTGGGCTGCGCGCTGGGCTGCTTGAACCACACCTTGCTGGCGGCGCTGGGCGTCAGCGCGCTGATCGCCGCCTCGCCGCTCGCCTTCGCGGCGCTCAAGATCGCCGGCGGCGCCTATCTGGTCTACCTGGGCTGGGGCGCGATCCGCAGCTCCGGCGCCAGCTTCGACGCCAATGCCCAAGCGAGCGGCCCCCAAGGCTCGCTGGCCGCCACCTTCCGCCGCGGCCTGATCGCCAACGCGATCAATCCCAAGGTGGTGCTGTTCTTCCTCGCCTTCCTGCCGCAGTTCGTCAACCCGGCGCAGGGGCCTGTCGGCCTGCAGACCGCCATCCTCGGCGCGCTGTTCACGCTGCAGGGCGCGCTGATCTTCGGCGCGCTCGGCTACTTCTCCGGCCACGTCGGCCAATGGCTGGCCAAGAGCCGCAAGGCCAGCCAGTGGCTGGACCGCATCGCCGGCGCCGTCTTCATCGGGCTGGGCCTGCGCCTGATCCTGGCGCGCTAAGCGCGCAAAAAAGGCGGCCCCAGGCCGCCTTTCGCCATTCATTCCGAGCGGGTCAGATCGCCTGCTCGTTGGTTTCGCCGGTGCGGATGCGCACCACCTGCTCCACCGGCACCACGAAGATCTTGCCATCGCCGATCTTGCCGGTGCGCGCGGTTTCGACGATGGTTTCGATCGCCCGCTCCACCAGATCATCCGGCAGCACCACCTCTATCTTCACCTTGGGCAGGAAATCCACTACGTACTCGGCGCCGCGGTACAGCTCGGTGTGGCCTTTCTGGCGGCCGAAGCCCTTGACCTCGGATACGGTCAGACCATTGATGCCGATCTCCGACAAGGCCTCGCGCACCTCGTCCAGCTTGAACGGCTTGATGATGGCTTCGACCTTTTTCATTGCGCAATGCTCCCGAATAAAACCAATGACATTAGAGTAAAAAGCAAAAAATGCCGCGCGGCGGCGGTATCTTCCGCTGACGCCTTAAATGCAGCGATGTTTTGCTGTATTATGACGCCCTTTCCTGGTACTTGTCGCGGGTGTCTAATGTCTTACATTACCAAGCTGCGCGGTGGCGTTGCCCTGTCACCGTTTCGTCTCGAAAAACTGCAGGCGGCAGCGGCCGATGCCGGGCTGAAGGATATCGTCCTGACGGCCGAGCACTGGCATTTTGCGGAAAGCGACGGCGAGCTCTCGCTGGAGGAAATCGGCGTGCTGGGCCAGTTGCTCAGCTACGGCGAAGCGCCGCTGAACACTGAGCCGGAAGGCGAACTGTTCCTGGTCACGCCGCGAATCGGCACCCTGTCGCCATGGGCGTCAAAGGCAACCGACATCGCCCGGCATTGCGGATTGCCGAATATCCGGCGGATCGAACGCGGCACCGCTTTCCGAATCAAGTCCGCCGCTAAATCTTTAAGTGAAGAGGCTCGCCACACCCTGGCGGGCCTCTTGCACGATAGGATGACGGAAACCGTGCTGTCCTCGCTGGACGACGCGGAAAAGCTGTTCACCCATATCGACCCGCAGCCGATGGCCAGCGTGGACATCCTCGCCGGCGGCCGCGCCGCGCTGGAGGCGGCCAACGTCCAGTTGGGCCTCGCGCTGTCCGACGACGAAGTGGAATACCTGGTCGAGAACTTCATCAAGCTGAAGCGCAATCCCAGCGACGTCGAGCTGATGATGTTCGCCCAGGCCAACTCCGAACACTGCCGCCACAAAATCTTCAACGCCCAGTTCATCATCGACGGCGTCGAACAAGGCAAATCGCTGTTCCGCATGATCCGCGACACCCACGACGCCAACCCGCAGGGCACGCTGGTGGCGTACAAGGACAATGCCTCGGTGATCGAGGGCGCCTTCATCGAGCGCTTCTACCCGCAGCCGGGCAGCCACCAGTACGCGTACACCAGCGAACCCACCGACATCCTGATGAAGGTGGAAACGCACAACCACCCGACCGCGATCTCGCCCTTCGCCGGCGCGTCCACCGGCAACGGCGGCGAAATCCGCGACGAAGGCGCCACCGGCCGCGGCTCGCGCCCCAAGGCCGGCCTCACCGGCTTCACCGTCTCCAACCTGAACATCCCCGGCTTCAAGCAGCCGTGGGAAGCCTACCGCGACGACCAGCCCGAGTACGGCAAGCCGGGCCGCATCGCCTCGGCGCTTCAGATCATGCTGGAAGGCCCGATCGGCGGCGCGGCGTTCAACAACGAATTCGGCCGCCCCAACCTCACTGGTTATTTCCGCGCCTTCGAGGAAGAATTCAACGGCGAGATGCGCGGCTATCACAAGCCCATCATGCTGGCCGGCGGCCTGGGCAGCATCCAGCAGCAGCAGATCCACAAGAATGAAATCCCGGAAGGCGCGCTGCTGATCCAGCTGGGCGGTCCCGGCCTGCTGATCGGCCTGGGCGGCGGCGCTGCCTCGTCGATGGACACCGGCGCCAACAGCGAAAACTTGGACTTCGATTCGGTGCAGCGCGGCAACCCGGAAATCGAGCGCCGCTGCCAGGAGGTGATCGACCGCTGCTGGCAGCAGGGCGAAGCCAACCCCATCGTCTCCATCCATGACGTGGGCGCCGGCGGTCTGTCCAACGCCTTCCCCGAACTGGTCAACGACGCCGGCCGCGGCGCCATCTTCCATCTGCGCAAGGTGAACCTGGAAGAAAAGGGCATGACCCCGATGCAGATCTGGTCCAACGAAGCGCAGGAGCGCTACGTGATGGCCATCCTGCCGGAGGACCTGGACCGCTTCACCGCCCTGTGCGAGCGCGAGCGCTGCCCGTTCGCAGTGCTGGGCGTGGCCACCGACGACGGCCATCTGCAGGTGCGCGACGACCACTTCGGCAACAACCCGGTGGACATGCCGCTGGAAGTGCTGCTGGGCAAGCCGCCGCGGATGACCCGCGACGCCAAGACGCTGGAAACCGCGCTGCACACCTTCGACGCGTCCAAGTACCCGCTGCGCGAAACCGCCTACCGCGTGCTGCGCCACCCGACCGTGGCCGACAAGTCCTTCCTGATCACCATCGGCGACCGCACCGTCGGCGGCATGACCGCGCGCGACCAGATGGTGGGCCGCTGGCAGGTGCCGGTGGCCGACGTGGCCGTCACCACCATGGGCTTCAACACCTATCGCGGCGAAGCGATGGCGATGGGCGAACGCACGCCGGCCGCGCTGTTCGACGGCCCGGCCTCCGGCCGCATGGCCATCGGCGAGGCGCTGACCAATATCGCCGCCGCCTTCGTCGGCCATCTGGGCAACGTCAAGCTGTCCGCCAACTGGATGGCCCCGGCCGGCCATCCCGGCGAAGACGCCAACCTGTACCGCACCGTGCAGGCCGTCTCCGAGCTTAGCCAGAGCCTGGGCGTCAGCATCCCAGTGGGCAAGGATTCGCTGTCGATGAAGACCGTATGGCAGGAAGACGGCGAGCAAAAAGCCGTCACCGCTCCGCTGTCGGTGGTGATTTCCGCCTTCTCGCCGGTGGACGACGTGCGCAAGACCGTCACTCCGGACCTGAAGGACATCAAGGACAGCGACCTGATCCTGATCGATCTCGGCTACGGCCGCTGCCGCCTGGGCGGCTCGATCTACGGCCAGGTGTGGAAAGACATGAAGGGCCGCGCGCCGGACGTGGAAAGCCCGCTGCAGCTGGGCGCCTTCTTCGGCGTGGTGCAGTCGCTGTTGCGCGACGACAAGCTGCTGGCCTACCACGACCGTTCTGACGGCGGCCTGTTCGCCGCGCTGGCGGAAATGATGTTCGCCGGCCACGTCGGCGCCAGCATCGATCTGCAAGAGCTGGTGATCGAGCGCCAGAACACCCAACGCATCATCGACGACTACGTGCAGCCGACGCTGGAAGCCGCCACCCACGGCCGCATCATGCGCGTGCTGTTCAACGAGGAACTGGGCGCGGTGCTGCAGGTGAAGAAGGCCGACACGCCGGAAGTGATCTCCCGCTTCATGAAGGCCGGCATCGGCCGCGAGCTGTTCGTCATCGGCCGCACCAACAGCCACGACCGCCTGGTGATCAAGCACAAGGGCAAGGACCTGTTCAGCGAAAGCCGCAGCGAGCTGTTCTGCGCCTGGTCCGAAACCAGCGCCCGCATGCAGCGCCTGCGCGACAACCCGGCCTGCGCCGACAGCGAGCAGCTGCTGCGCAGCCACGCCAAGCCGCGCGGCCTGTTCGCCCAGCTGTCCTTCGACGTGCACGGCGACCCGGCCGCTCCCTACATCGGCACCGGCAAGCGTCCGCGCATGGCCATCCTGCGCGAGCAGGGCGTCAACGGCCAGCTGGAAATGGCCGCGGCGTTCGACCGCGCCGGCTTCGACGCGGTGGACGTGCACATGAGCGACATCATAGCCGGCCGCGTGCAGCTGGCCGATTTCAAGGGCCTGGCGGCCTGCGGCGGCTTCAGCTACGGCGACGTGCTGGGCGCCGGCGAAGGCTGGGCCAAGAGCATCCTGTTCAACCCGCGCGCGCGTGAACAGTTCGAAGCCTTCTTCGGCCGCGGCGACACCTTCGCCCTGGGCGTGTGCAACGGCTGCCAGATGATGTCCAACCTGTCGTCCATCATCCCGGGCGCCGAGCACTGGCCTAAGTTCCACCGCAACGCGTCGGAACAGTTCGAGGCGCGCTTCGCGATGGTGGAAGTCACCGCGTCGCCGTCCATCTTCCTGTCCGACATGGTGGGCAGCCGCCTGCCGGTGGTGGTCAGCCACGGCGAGGGCCGCGCGGTGTTCGCGCCGGGCGCGCAAGACCAGGCGCTGGCCGCGCTGCGCTACATCGACTTCGACGGCCGCGCCACCGAGACCTATCCGCTGAACCCCAACGGCTCGCCCGCGGGCATCACCGGCGTCACCACGGCGGACGGCCGCTTCACCATCATGATGCCGCACCCGGAACGCGTGTTCCGCTCCGTGCAGAACAGCTGGCATCCGGCGGAATGGGGCGAGAACGGCGGCTGGTACCGGATGTTCGCCTCGGCTCGCCGCTGGGTGGGTTGATCTCCAAGCCCAAACGCGACGCAAAACAAACGGAAGCCCTCGGGCTTCCGTTTTTTCATGCGCGCGGCCAGCCGCCATAACTCGTCAAAACTAGCGATGGCAAAGCGTTCAGGATGGCGTGCCCCCCCCCGGAAGCGCACGGAGTCCCGGCAAAACAAAGCCCTCCCGGAATGGGGAGGGCTTTGTTTGTGGAAGGCAGGCGGTATCAGTGCTGATGCCCGTGCTCGCCATGCACATGCTGGTGGGCGATTTCCTCGGCGCTTGCCTCGCGCACATCCACGACTTTAAGGGCGAAGCGCAGGGTCTTGCCGCAAAGCGGGTGGTTGCCGTCCAGCAAAACAACGGGGCCTTTGATCTTGGTGACGAAATAGTAGCGTCGCTCGCCATCCGGGCCAAGACGCTGGATCTGTCCGCCTACCTTGACGCCGGGCGGGAATTCGGCCTTGGGCATGGTGGTGACCAGCGCTTCGTCGCGCTCGCCGAAGGTGTCTTCGGTCGCAAGTTCCAGCGTGGTTTGAAAGCCTGCCTCCTGGCCCTCAAGCGCGGCTTCCAGTTTGGAGAAAAGGTTGTCGTAATCGCCGTGCAGGTAGGAAACCGGGTTCTTGCCATCGTCGTAAACCAGGCCCTGGCTGTCTGTGACTTTCATTCGCAGAGTGACGGCGGTGTTGGAGGTGATTTTCATGGCGGTGCTGGCAAAAAAATTGAAGCGGGAAGGTTCGCAGTTCAGCGGGGGAGTGTCAACTGAATCGCCCCACATTTGTCGGATGCCCATGCGGCGGCGCCAATGCGAAAGCAGCCGTCTTTCACTTGCCGCGCGATAGGCCTCTTTGAACAAACATCAGACCTTGCGGCCCAACGCTTCCTGCCCATCAAACCAAGCAATCGCGTGTGAAAAGAGGCCCTTTGGGCCTCTTTGTCCGACGCTGCCGGCAATAAGCCGATCCCGCCCGCGACCTGACCGGCTTTACTCTTTCCGATCAGTCGCCGCCGGCCATCACCGGAAACAGCGTCAGCACCACCTTGCCCAAGTTGCGATTGTCGGCGACGTAAGCGTGCGCGTCCCGCACCTGGGTCCACGGGTAGCTGCTATCCACCACCGCGCGCGCCCTGCCTTCCAGCAGCGCCGGCAGGATCAGGTCGCGCAGCGCGGCTGCCAGCTCGGCCTTCACTTTGATGGGTTGCGGGCGCAGCGTGGAGCCGATCAGGCTGATGCGCTTCATCAGCAGCCGGCCAAAATCCAGCTCGGCCTTCACGCCGCCCATCAGGCCGATATTCACCAGCCTGCCGTCCGGGTTCAGCGCCTGCAGGTTTTCCGCCAGATGGCTGGCGCCCACCGGATCCAGCACCGCGTCGGCGCCGCCCCACTCCCGCACCTGTGCGGCGAAAGCCGGCGTCTCGTGGTAATTGAACACCTGGCTCGCGCCCAGCTCGCGGCAAAAGGCCAGCTTCTCGGTGCTGCCGGCGCTGGCGAAGGCTTCCGCGCCCAGGAAACGCGCCAACTGGATCGCCGCGACGCCGACGCCGCTGGCGCCGGCATGGATCAGCGCCCGCTCGCCGGCCTTAAGGCCGGCCTTGACCACCAAGTTGAACCACGCCGTCATCCAGGCTTCCGGCAAGCTGGCCGCCTCCACCCAGGACAGTTGATCCGGCTTGGCGATGGCCAGCGGCTCATCCAGCAGCACGTATTCGGCGTAGCCGCCGCCGTCCACCAGGCCGAACACCGCGTCGCCCGGCTGGAAGGCGGAATCGCCAACCACCTCTTCCACCACGCCGGCCACCTCCAGCCCCATCAGCGGGCTGGCGCCCGGCGGCGGAGGGTAGCGGCCCTCGCGCTGCATCAGGTCGGCGCGGTTGACGCCGGCCGCCATCACCCGCACCAGCAATTTGCCGGGCGCGGCGCGCGGCTTGTCCCACTCCCCCATTTCCATCGTTTCGACGCCGCCCGGCGCCTGCTGCACGATGGCCAACATCTTGTCCATTCGGCCTTCCCCCTTGATTGATATCCGACAAATGCGGACGGATGCCCCAGCCACAAGCTCCGCGCGGAAATAATCCGCATTGAAAAACACCGCCATGCGCTGGATCAAGCATTGCGCGCCGGCTTTGATTACAATCCTACGTCATGAGCGAGAACTGTTTCCATTGCGGTTTGCCGGTGCCCGCCGGCGCCAGCTTCCCCATCCTATACCGCCAGCGCGAAGAACCCGCCTGCTGCGCCGGCTGCCAGGCGGTGGCATCCACCATCATCGAATCCGGCCTGTCCGACTACTACAAGCACCGCACCGAGGGCGCGGCCCGCGCCGAAGCGCTGCCGCAGGCGCTGCTGGAGCAGATCAAGCTATACGACAGCGAGGAGCTGCAGCGCAGTTTTGTCCGCGTCGAGGCAGAAAACGTCCGCGAGGCCGCGCTGATATTGGAAGGCATCACCTGCGCCGCCTGCATCTGGCTGAACGAGCAGCACATACTCCGCCTGCCCGGCGTGCTGGGGGTGGACATCAACTACACCACCCAGCGCGCCCGCGTGCGCTGGGACAATGGCCGCGCGCAACTGTCCGCCATCCTGGAGGCGGTGGCGGCGATAGGCTACCGCGCCCATCCCTACGACGCCGACCGCCAGGAAAAGCTGCAGCAGAAGGAGCGCAAGCAGGCGCTGACCCGGCTGTGGGTGGCCGGCCTGTCGATGATGCAGGTAATGATGTACGCGGTGCCGGTCTACCTGGCGCCGGACGGCGACATCGCGCCCGATTTCCTGTGGCTGCTGCACTGGTCCAGCTTCATCCTGACGCTGCCGGTGCTGCTGTACTCTGCCTTGCCTTTCTACCGCAACACCTGGCGCGATCTGAAAACCGGCCGCGTCGGCATGGACACGCCGGTCAGCATCGGCATCCTCACCGCCTTCGCCGCCAGCTTCTGGGCGCTGATCCACAAGGTGGAGCACGGCATCTACTTCGACTCGGTTTCGATGTTCGTGTTCCTGCTCTTGGGCGGCCGTTACCTGGAAAGCATCGCCCGCCGCAAGGCCGGCGCCGCCAGCGAAAGCCTGGTCAAGCTGGTGCCGGCCTTCGCCCACCGGCTGGACGGCTGGCCGCAAAGCCGAGACAGCCGCGAGGCGACTGTGGCCGGCCTGAACCCCGGCGACGTGATCCTGGTCAAGCCCGGCGAAACCATTCCCGCCGACGGCGTGGTGCTGGATGGCCGCAGCGCCAGCAATGAATCGCTGCTCACCGGCGAGAGCCGGCCCATCGCCAAAGCGCCGGGCGATTCGGTGATCGCCGGCAGCGTCAACGCCTCCAGCCCACTGGTGCTGCGCGTCGATCAAGTGGGCCAGTCCACCCGGCTGGCCGGCATCGTGCGGCTGCTGGACCAGGCCCTGGCGGAAAAACCCCGGCTGGCCGTGCTGGCCGACCGCTTCGCCAGCTGGTTCGTCGCGCTGCTGCTGCTGGCCGCCGCCGGCAGTTACCTGGCTTGGCATTTCATAGACCCGGACCGGGCGCTGTGGATCATGGTGGCGGTGCTGGTGATCTCCTGCCCCTGCGCGTTGTCGCTGGCCACCCCGGCCGCGCTCACCGCCGCCAGCGGCCGCCTGGCCTCGCTGGGCGTGCTGACCACCCGCGGCCACGCGCTGGAAACGCTGGCCAAGGCCGACGACGCGGTGTTCGACAAGACCGGCACCCTCACCCACGGCCAGATGCGGCTGCTGGAAACCCGCGGACCGCTGGAGGCGCAAAGTGCGCTGGCCGTCGCCGCCGCGCTGGAACAAGGCTCCGAGCACCCGCTGGCCCAGGCCATCCTGTCCGCCGCGCCGGCGAACAGGCCGCAGGCGGAGGGCCTGATCAACCACCCCGGCGGCGGCGTGGCCGGCCTCGTCGACGGCCGCGAGTGGCGGCTGGGTTCCGCGCCCTTCATCGCCGCCTGGCTGGGACGCGAGGTGGACGAAGACGCCGAATGGCAACCGGATTGCACCCAGGTGCTGCTGGCCGACGCCGACGGCGTGCAGGCCCGCTTCTCCATCGGCGACGCCTGCCGCGACGACGCGGCGGCGCTGGTGGCCGAGTTGGCCCGCCGCGGCCTGACGGTCCACCTGCTCAGCGGCGACGGCGAAGGCCCGGTGGCGGGCCTGGCCGCCAAACTCGGCATCAAGCAGTGGCGCGCGCGTGCGACGCCGGAGGACAAGCTCGCCTATGTCGCCGCGCTGCAGGCCGGCGGACGGCGGGTGCTGATGGTGGGCGACGGCATCAACGACGCGCCGGTGCTGGCGCGCGCCGATGTGTCCATCGCCATGGGCGGCGGCACCGACGTCGCCCGCGCCAGCGGCGACATGGTGCTGATGGGCGACCGGCTGGGCCTGATCGGCGACGCATTGCTGATCAGCCGGCGCGCGCTGGCGGTGATCCGGCAGAACCTGATCTGGGCGGCCGGGTATAATGTCGTCGCGCTGCCGCTGGCGATGCTGGGCCACGTCACGCCCTGGCTGGCCAGCCTGGGCATGGCCCTTAGCTCGCTGCTGGTGGTCGGCAACGCGCTGCGTCTCGTCAAACGGAATCCCTGATGGAAAGCCTCTACCTGCTCATCCCGCTCAGCCTGGTGCTGGTCTTCGTGATCGGCGCCATTTTCTGGTGGGCCACCCGCTCCGGCCAGTTCGACGACATGCAAGGCCCCGCCCATCGCATCCTGATGGACGACGACGCCACTCACGAAGACGACAAGCCGCAGCATTGACGCGCCAAGCCCGGCACGCCATCCGGGTAAAATGCGCAAGTCCGGGCCATTTCCCTTTCAGGGAGATGGCCTTTTGCTGTAAAATGCCGCGCCTTCAAGCATTAGCCAATCATGATTTGGCGCGGCGGAAGGCATCCCTGACTGGACGGGCGCCGAGACGCCGCCCATCGCTAGTCCAAGGGCCTCCGTGAATACCATCCAAGCACTGGCCGGCATGCTGCTTCTCGTCGCCGCCGCCTACCTGTTCTCGACCAACCGCCGCGCCGTCAACTGGCGCACCGTGCTGATCGGCCTCGCCATCCAGAACGGCCTGTTCCTGCTGATCAATTACGTGCCCGCCGTCCACCACGGCGTCTCCGCCTTCGGCGCCGGCTTCGCCAAGGTGCTGAGCTTCGCCGGCGACGGCGCGGGCTTCATCTTCGGCGATCTGGCCAAGCCCAGCGGCAAGCTGGGCTTCCTGTTCGCCTTCACCGTGCTGCCGGTGATCATCTTTTTCTCCGCCTTCAGCGCCCTGCTTTACCATTTCGGCATCCTGCAGCGCGTGGTGGCCGGCCTGGCCTGGGCGATGAAGCGCAGCATGGGCATCTCCGGCCCGGAAAGCGTGGTGGCCGCCGCCAACATCTTCCTCGGCCAGACCGAAGCCCCGCTGCTGGTCCGCCCCTACATCCGCCACATGACTCGCTCCGAGCTGGCCTGCATCATGATCGCCGGCATGTCCACGCTGTCCGGCGGCGTGCTGGCGGCCTACGTCGCCTTCCTCGGCGGATCGGACACGGCCGAGCAGGCGCGCTTCGCCACCTATCTGCTGACCGCCTCCTGCATGAACGCGGCCGGCGCGGTGGTGTTCTGCAAGATCATGTTCCCGGAAACCACGCCCGAAGCGCTGTCCAGCAGCAAGCTGCAGTCATCCAAGGAAAAGAGCGAGGGCAATTTCGTCAGCGCGGTGGTGACCGGCGCGCTGGACGGCATGAAGATGGCCGCCGCCGTCGCCACCATCCTGCTGGCCATCGTGGCGCTGATCGCGCTGGCCAACTTCCTGGTGAAAGACGGCCTAGGCGAGCTGCTGGGCGTCAACGCCGCCATCCAGGCATCCACCCACGGCATGTTCGACGGCCTGACGCTGCAATATCTGGTGGGCCAGGTGTTCCGCGTGTTCGCCTTCCTGATGGGCATCGGCTGGAACGAAACGCTGGGCGTCGGCAGCCTGCTGGGCCAGAAGATCGTGCTCAACGAATTCATCGCCTACATGGACCTGGCCAAGATGAAGGCTGCCGGCACGCTGTCCGCGCAGACTGTGATGATCTCCACCTTCGCGCTGGCCAGCTTCTCCAACTTGTCGTCGGTGGGCATCTGCGTGGCCGGCATCGGCGCGCTGGCGCCGGAGCGTCAGCAGGAGCTGGCCCAAATCGGCATGCGCGCGCTGGCGGCGTCCATCCTCACCGGCTTCATGACCGCCACCGCCAGCGGCCTGTGGCTGTCGCTGTTCTGATTTGAGCCGCGACTGACAGCGAGGCGGGAATCCGTTAGCATGCGGTTCCCGCCTTTTTCATAACCGGCCATCGTGAAAGCTGACTTCTCCTTCTTCGCCACCCGGCGCTTCCTGCCCTTGTTCGGCACCCAGTTTTTGGGGGCCTTCAACGACAATATGCTGAAAACCGCCATCGTGGTGCTGATCAGCTTCCATGGCCTGGAAATGATGGGCATGCCGCCGCAGCAGTTGGTCAATCTGGCCGCCGGCATCTTCATCCTGCCCTTCTTCCTGTTTTCCGCCAGCGCCGGCAAGCTGACCGAGCGCTACGACAAGGCCCGCATCGCGCGCATGATCAAGCTGGCCGAGATCGTCATCATGCTGGTGGCCGGCGCCGGCTTCCTGCTGAAATCCGCCGCCATCCTGCTGTCCGCGCTGTTCCTGATGGGCGTGCACTCGGCCTTCTTCGGCCCGCTGAAATACTCGGTGCTGCCGCAATACCTGAAAGAGCACGAGCTGGTGGGCGGCACCGGCCTGATCGAGATGGGCACCTTCCTCGCCATCCTGCTGGGCCAGCTCAGCGGCAGCTTGCTCACCCACAGCGGCGCGCTGTTGATCGTCGGCGCGCTGCTGCTGGTCGCCATCCTCGGCTACTTCAGCAGCGCCACCATGCCCTCGGTCGCGCCCGGCGCGCCGCATCTGAAGTTGTCGTGGAACTTCCTCGGCGACTCGGTGCGGCTGATCCGCGAGGCCTGGCGCATCCACGACGTGCGCTGCTCGATACTCGGCATTTCCTGGTTCTGGCTGATGGGCGCGGTCTACACCACCCAATTGCCCACCTTCACCCGGCTGCACCTGGGCGGCGACGCCGACGTCTACACCCTGCTGCTGGCGCTGTTCTCCATCGGCATCGGCGCGGGCTCCATCGCCTGCGCCAAGCTGTCGCGCGGCAAGCTGCAGCTGGGCATCGTGCTGCTGGGCAGCGCCGGCATGACGGTGTTCGGCGGCGATCTGGCGCTGGGCGCGATGCCGTCCTACCACGGCCCGCTGGCTGCGCTGCCGGCGTTTCTGGCCAAGGCCGGCAGCTGGCGCGCCATCGTGGACGTGACGCTGCTGGGCTTCTTCGGCGGCTTCTTCACCGTGCCGCTGTACACCTGGCTGCAGACCGGCAGCCCGGACGCCTTCCGCTCGCAGGCGGTGGCGGCCAACAACATCATCAACGGCTTCTACATGGTGGCCGCCGCCATCGGCAGCGCGCTGATGCTGAAATGGTACGACAGCATCTCCATGCTGCTGCTGGCCGTGGCCGCGCTCAACATCCTGGCCACCGCCCATCTGGCCTGGCGCGCGCCGGTGATCTGGCGCGAGCGCTTCAGCTGGGCGCGCGCGCTGCTGAAGGGAGAATGAAAAACGGGGCTTTCGCCCCGTTTTTCATTCATTGCGTCCCGCCTCAAGCCAGGCGGGCCGCCGCGTCGCGCAGCGCGGTGCGCAGGCCTTCCTCTATCACCGGATGGTAGAAAGGCATGTCCAGCATCTGCGCGATGGTCAGACCCTGCTGATGGCTCCAGGCCAGCAGGTGGGCCAGGTTCTCGGCGCGCGGGCCTATCATCTCCGCGCCCAGGAATCGGCCCGTCTCCTTGTCCGCGTACACGTGCAACAGGCCTTTGTTGATGCCCATCACCCGGCTGCGGCCCTGGTCTTCGAAACTGACCTCGCCGGTGACGAAGCTGCCCATCTGCAGATCGGCGAAGCGGCTGCCCACCATCATCATCTGCGGATCGGAGAACACCACCGCGATGGTGGAGCGGCGCAAGCCGGCGGATACCGCCGGGTAGGCGGCGGCGTTGGCGCCGGCCGTCTTGCCCTCGTCGGCCGCTTCGTGCAGCAACGGCAGGATGTTGTTGGCGTCGCCGGCGATGAACACCGGAGAATCTCCGCACTGCAGCGTCTTGGCGTCAAACAGCGGCACGCCGCCGGCATCCAGCCTCAGACTGGTGTTTTCCAGCCCCAGGCCGCGGACATTGGGCGTGCGGCCGGTGGCCGCCAGCACGTAGTCGAAACGCTCCTCGACCTCCGCGCCGTCCAGGTTGACGTAGCGGATGCGCGCGCCATCGCTGTCGCTGGCCATTTCCAGCACCTTGGCGTCCGGATCCAGGTAAAACTGCTCTGCCAATGCCTGGCGGGCGTATTCGCGCACCGCTGGATCGCTCAGCGGCCCCACGCCGCCTCGGGCGCCGAACACCTTAACCCTCACGCCCAGCCGCGCCAGCGCCTGGCCCAGCTCCAAACCGATCACGCCGGGGCCGAACACCGCCACGCTTTGCGGCAGCGTGTCCCAGTCGAACACGTCGTCGTTGACGATCAGCCGGTCGCCGAAAGCCTTGAACGCCGCGGGAATGGCCGGCGACGAGCCGGTGGCGATCACCACCCGCTTGGCCTGGACGATGGTGTGGTCATCGACTTGAAGCGTGGTGTTGTCGACGAAATGGGCATAGCCAGGCAGCTTGTCCTCAGCCGGAATGCCATCCACGCTGCGCACCACGAAGCCGACGAAACGGTCGCGTTCGCTCTTGACGCGGGCCATCACCTCGCGGCCATCGATGCGGACTTCGCCATCCACATGCACGCCGAACAGTTCGGTATGGCTCGCGTGATGGGCGGCCTCGGCGGCGGCGATCAGCAGCTTGGACGGCATGCAGCCGACGCGGGCGCAAGTGGTGCCGTAAGGGCCGCCCTCGATGATCAGGGCGGAGGCGCCGCCGGCCTTGGCGGCGCGGTAGGCGGCGAGGCCGGCGGTGCCGGCGCCGATGACGGCTACGTCGATGTGGATGGTTTTCATGGTTCTTATCCTCTATCTGGCGGGGATGCGGCGCGGCACGCTGCGCATATTGAACATGCCGTCCCGCATCCCTACTGGAAAAAACGGCCGGCAGGAGTACCGGCCCAAGAAATCCGGCGGCGTCAGGGCCCGAAGCCGCCGGAGTCGAACGTCTTATTTGGCGAAGCGCTTTTCCACTTCGTCGGCGGAGCCGATCAGCTCGCCGTTGATGAACACCTGCGGAGCGGTCATCGCGCCGGACACCGCGCCCAGCACCTTGCCGCGGATCTTGTTGTCCAGCGGCACTTCGACGAAGTCGTAGCCGTTTTCGCTCAGCACGGCCTTGGCGCGGGCGCAGTGCGGGCAGCCAACCTTGGTGAACACCACGACCTGGTCAGGCTTCTTGGCGGTCGGGTTGATGTAGTTCAGCATGGTATCGGCGTCGGACACCTTGAACGGATCGCCCGGCTCTTGCGGCTCGACGAACATCTTGTCCACCACGCCGTCCTTGACCAGCATCGAGTAGCGCCAGCTGCGCTTGCCGAAGCCCAGGTCCTGCTTGTCCACCAGCATGCCCATGCCTTCGGTGAAGTCGCCGTTGCCGTCCGGGATCATCACGATGTTCTGCGCTTCCTGATCCTTGGCCCATTCGTTCATCACGAAGGTGTCGTTGACCGACACGCACAGGATGGCGTCCACGCCGTTGGCGAAGAAGGACGGGGCCAGTTCGTTGAAGCGTGGCAGGTGGGTGGAAGAGCAGGTCGGGGTGAACGCGCCCGGCAGCGAGAACAGGGCGACGGTCTTGCCGTCGAACAGCTCGGCGGAGGTGACATTCTTCCACTCGTTGTTTTCACGAATGCGGAAAGTGACGTTCGGTACGCGTTGGCCTTCACGATTTTGCAGCATGGCTATCTCCTTGAGGGTTGACTGCGGTTGTTAGCTATCGACCGGTGCATTCTGATAGCCATGGCAAAATTCGTCTAATTGATTGTCACAAGACTTTTGATTGTCTTTTTCAATGCCCATCTCCGCCGCTGGGCAGCCCGCCCGCAGCGACGCTAAAATGGCGGCATCCGGCAACACCCAGCCTCAACAGCCATGCATATCACCGGCCTGCACCACGTCGCCATCATCGCTTCCGACTACGCGCGCTCGCGCGACTTCTACTGCCGCGCGCTCGGTTTTAAAGTCATCGCCGAGAACTGGCGCGAGGAAAGACAGTCCTGGAAACTGGACCTGGCGCTGCCGGGCGGCGGCCAGATCGAACTGTTCAGCTTCCCCTCCCCGCCGCCCCGCCCCAGCCGGCCGGAAGCCTGCGGCCTGCGCCACCTGGCGCTGGCCTGCGACGACGCGGAAGCGATGCGCGGCCATCTGCAAGACCAAGGCGTGAGCGTGGAAGGCATCAGGGTGGACGAATACACCGGCGCGAGTTTTTTCTTCTGCGCCGATCCGGACGGTTTGCCGATCGAGTTCTACCAGGCCGCGCCGACGGCCTGAAAACGCGGGCCATGAAAGCGAGCGCTCCGCGCCGCGGCCTGTCATATTGAAATAAGCATTGAGCGCGCGGGACGCCCCGCCGCCGCCGCGCCGCCAGTCGGCGCGGAGACCCCAACAGACGGAACGCAAATGAAAGCTTTGACCACTCCCATCCGCCTGGCGGGCCTGACCCTGGCCCTGGGCGCCGCCCTGCCTGCGCTGGCCGGCCCCGACGACGCCCTGCTCGCCGCCCGCGACGCCTTCCGCGCCAACGATCTGGCCAAACTGGCCAGCCTGGGCGACAAACTGCCGGAAAATTACCCGCTGAAGGACTATCCGGAATACTGGCAAACCTGGAAGGCGCTGGACCGCAACGACGACGCCCAGGTGCTGCGCTTCCTGGCCCGGACGCCGGAAGGCCTGATGCCGGAACGGATACGCAATGAGTGGGTGAAGAAGCTGGGCCTGCGCGAAGACTGGACCGCCTTCGCCAATGAATGGAAGAAGCTGCCGCCCGAAGGCCGCGATGAGGAATCGAGCTGCTACGGCGAGCTGCTGCAAATGCGCCAGGGGCAAAAGCCGGGCAATCTGGACCGGTTCCTGGAAGGCAAGCCGGCGCCGGATGGCTGCAACCGGCTGATAGACATGGCCTATGCCCGCGGCGCGCTAAGCCAGGACTGGCTGTGGCGCCGCGCCCGCCTGCTGCTGGCCGGCAATTACCTCACCCAGGCGCGCCAGCTGGCCAGCGACACCCAGTTGCCGCTAGACAACGCCGCGCTCAACAAACCCTCTCTCGCCAGCCCGGACACCCCGGGCGGCCAGGAAGCCATCCTCTACGACGCGGTGCGCAAGGGCAAGACTGATCTGAACGGCGCGGCGGCGATGCTGTCGCGCGTGGAGAGCCAGCTGACGCCCGACCGCGCCGGCTTCGGCTGGGGCCAGCTGGCGCTGCTGTCCGCCCGCAAGCAGCAGGCCGGCCAGGCGCTGCAATGGTTTGAAAAAGCCGACCCGCGCCAGTTGACCACTGACCAGTGGGAATGGTGGGCACGCTCGGCGCTGCGGCTGGAGCAATGGAGCCAGCTGGACGGCGTCATCCGCCGCATGCCCCAGGAGCTGGCCGCCAAGCCGGCCTGGCGCTACTGGCTGGCCCGCTCGCTGAAGCAGCAGGGCAAGCCGGCCGAAGCGGCGCCGCTGTTCAGCCAGGCCAGCGTCGGCCACAACTATTACGCGCTGCTGTCGCTGGAAGAGCTGGGCAACAGCCTGTCCGCGTCCGCCAGCAAAACCGGCCCGAGCGGCGACGACGTCACCCGGATGAAGGCCGACCCTGCCGTCCGCCGCTCGCTGGCGCTGCTCAACGTCGCCGAAATCTACACCAAGCCGGAGTTCCGCACCGACGCGCAGCGCGAATGGCGCTGGGCGATGCGCGGCCGCAACGACATGGAGCTGCTGGCCGCCGCCGAGATCGCGCGCAAGGAAAACTTCTACGACATGGCGATCTACAGCGCCGAGCGCACCAAGGAAGAACACGATTTCTCGCTGCGCTACCTGACGCCCTACCGTGAAGTCACGCAGAAATACGCGCGCCAGCTCGACATCGACGATGCCTGGGTCTACGGCCTGATCCGCCAGGAAAGCCGCTTCATCACCATGGCCCGCTCCGGCGTCGGCGCCTCCGGCCTGATGCAGCTGATGCCCGCCACCGCCAAATGGGCGGCCAAGAAGATCGGCCTCACCCACTTCGCGGTCAACGACATCGACACCAATGTCCAGCTCGGCACCTGGTATCTGCGCTACGTGCTGGACAATCTGTCCGGCAACCAGGTGATGGCCACCGCCGCCTACAACGCCGGCCCCGGCCGCGCCCGCAACTGGCAGGCCGACCGCGCGCTGGACGGCACCATCTACGCCGAAACCATCCCCTTCAGCGAAACGCGCGATTACGTGCAAAAGGTGATGGCCAACGCCGCCTACTACTCCAGCACCTTCGGCCATGCCAACATCTCCCTGAGAAACCGCATGGGAATCGTGCCGGCGCGCTGAGGAAAACGACATGACCTCGCAGAGAATTTGCCTGATAGGCGGCAGCGGCTTCATCGGCCGCCATCTGGCAGCCCAACTGGCCAGCCGCGGCCACCGGCTCACCATCGCCAGCCGCCGCGCCCCGCCGCCCGGTTTCCGCGTGCTGCCGTCGGCCGAGCTGGTCTCCGCCGACATCCATGACCCGGATCAACTGGCCAGGCTGGTTGCCGGCCACGACGCGGTGGTCAGCATGGTCGGCATCCTGCACGGCAGCCGCGCCCAGTTTGAAAAGGCGCACACCCAATTGCCGGAAAAGATCGTCGCCGCCTGCCGGCGGCAGAACGTGCGCCGGCTGCTGCACATCAGCGCCTTGGGCGCCGCCCAGGACGCGCCCAGCGACTATCAGCAGACCAAGGCGCTGGGCGAGCTGGCGGTGGAATCCAGCGGACTGGACTGGACCATATTGCGTCCGTCGGTGGTGTTCGGTCGCGACGATGCCTTCCTCAATATGTTCGCCGGCCTGCAAAAGTTGCTGCCCATCCTGCCGCTGGCCGGCGCGGGATGCAAGATGGCTCCGGTGTGGGTGGAAGACGTCGCCCGCGCGGCGTGCGAATGCCTGGCGCGCAAGGAAACCGTAGGCAAGAAACTGGATCTGGCCGGCCCTGAGATCCATACCCTGGCCGATCTGGCCCGGCTGGCCGGCCGCGCCAGCGGCCATCCGCGCCCGGTGCTCGGCCTGCCCGACAACCTGGCCATGCTGCAGGCGGCGCTGATGGAATGGCTGCCGGGCCCGACGCTGATGAGCCGCGACAACGTGCGCTCACTGCAATGGGACAACGTCAGCGACCAGCCTTTCCCGTCCGCCCTGCTGGGCTTCGAGCCCGCCGCGCTGTCGGCGCTGGCGCCGGGCTGGCTGGCTGGCCGCGGCCGCAACGACACCGCGTCACGCTACCGCGCGAAGGCGGTGCGCTGAGATGGAAATCTACATCGTCGGCGGCGCCGTGCGCGACCGCTTGCTGAACCTCCCGGTCAAGGACCGGGATTGGGTGGTGGTGGGCGCCACCCCGGATGACATGCTGGCGCAGGGCTACCGCCCGGTGGGCAAGGACTTCCCGGTGTTTCTGCACCCGGAAACCCATGAGGAATACGCGCTGGCCCGCACCGAGCGCAAGGTGGCCAGAGGCTACCACGGCTTCACCTTCCACACCTCGCCCGATGTGACGCTGGTAGAGGATCTAGCCCGGCGCGACCTGACCATCAACGCCATCGCCGAGGCGGCCGACGGCAGCCTGACCGACCCCTACGGCGGCCAGGAAGACCTGAAGGCGCGCCTGCTGCGCCACGTCAGCCCGGCTTTCGCCGAAGACCCGGTGCGCATCCTGCGGCTGGCGCGCTTCGCCGCCCGCTTCGACTTCGCGGTCGCGCCGGAAACCATGGCGCTGATGCGGCAGATGGTGGACGACGGCGAGGCCGACGCGCTGGTCGCTGAGCGGGTGTGGCAGGAGCTGGCCAAGGGGCTGATGGAAGATAAACCGTCGCGGATGTTCCTGACGCTGCGCGAGTGCGGCGCGCTGGCGCGCATCCTGCCCGAGGTGGAAGCGCTGTTCGGGGTGCCGCAACGCGCCGACTATCACCCCGAGATAGATTGCGGCGACCACGTGATGCGGGTGCTCGACTACGCCGCGGCGGCCGGCCAGCCGCTGGCCGTGCGCTTCGCCGCGCTGGGGCACGATCTGGGCAAGGCGCTGACGCCGGCCGACGTGCTGCCGCGCCACATCGGCCACGAGGAAGGCGGCATCGCGCCGCTGTCGGAACTGTGCCGCCGGCTGCGCGTGCCCAACGATTGCCGCGACCTCGCCCACATCACCATGGTGCATCACACCAAGGTCCACCGGGCGCTGGAATTGAAACCGGAAACCGTGCTGCGCCTGCTCAAGGACTGCGACGCGCTGCGCCGGCCCGAGCGCTTCCTGCAGATGCTGGACGCCTGCCTGGCCGACGCCCGCGGCCGGCTGAGCTTCGAAAATGCGCCCTACCCGCAAAAGGACTACCTGCGCGCGCAACTGGCTGCTACGCTGCAAATTGATGCCGGCGCCATAGCCGCCGGCTGCGCCGACAAGGCCGCCATCCCGGCCACGATAGACGCCGCCCGCATCGCCGTCATCTCCAAGTGCAAGGAGGAATGGGAGGAGGACTGATGGACAATGACTATCGCCTTCCCGCCACGCTGATGCGCGGCGGCACCAGCAAGGGCCTGTTCATCCGGGCCGACGCGCTGCCCGACGACACCGAGCAATGGCAAAGCTTGCTGTTGCGGGCGATCGGCAGCCCCGATCCTTATGGCAGGCAAACCGACGGCCTGGGCAACGGCACCACCCGCTCCAGCAAGGTGGTGATCGTCAGCCCTTCCCGCCGCGACGATTGCGACGTGGACGCGCTGTTCGGCCACGTATTCACCGACGAGGCGCGGATAGACTGGTCCGGCAATTGCGGCAACCTCGCCGCCGCCGTGCCGCTGTTCGCGGTGATGGAGAAGCTGGCGCGGCCGGAAGACGGCGTCGCCACCATCGCCATCTGGCAGGCCAACGTAGGCAAGCGCATTCTGGCCGAACTGGAAATATTCGAAGGCCAGGCCGTCTGGCAGGGCGACTTCCGCATCGATGGCGTCGCCTTTCCCGGCGCACCCATCCGGCTGCGCTATCTGGATCCCGCCGGCGACTGCAGCGAGATGTTTCCCACCGGCATGCTGATGGACAAGCTGAAGCTGCCCGATGGCAGCCAGGTGGATGCCACGCTGATAGACGCCGGCAACCCCACCCTGTTCGTCCGCGCCCGTGATTTCGGCCTCAAGGGCCGTGAAACGGCCGCCGAGATCGATCCCGCCATCATGCGCCGGCTGGAGATGGCGCGCGCCGCCGCCACGGTGGCCATCGGCCTGGCCGATGACATCTTCGCCGCCGGACGCGAATATCCGGCCACGCCCAAGATCAGCTTCCTGTCGCCGGACGGCGATCCGGACTGCGCGCTGCACGCCCGCGCGCTGTCGATGGGCAAGCTGCATCCCGCCTATCCCGGCACCGACGCCATCGCGCTCGCCTGCGCCTGCGCGACCGAGGGCACGCTGCCGGCCGAACTGGCCGGCGGGCCGGTGCGCGGCATGCCGCTGACCTTCAGCCACCCCAGCGGCCGGCTGACATTGGAAGCCGTGCTGGGCCTGGACTCGCTGGGCTGGAAAGTGGATGAGGTGGTGCTGACCCGCACCGCGCGCCCGCTAATGCGCGGCGAGGTGTTCATCCCTCTGGACTGAGCCGGCCTGCCGGCCGGACATGAAAGCAAGCGGAGCGCGACCGACGCCGTGTCAGGCCGGGCGTTCCTGCTGCCGCACCCGCTCGAACAAGCAAACCGTCGCCGCCATCGCCACGTTCAGCGACTCCGCGTGGCCGGGCATCGGAATGCGGATGCGCGCGTCCGCCAGCGCCAGCAGCGCGTCGCTGACGCCTGCGCCCTCGTTGCCGAACACGAAGGCCACCGGCCCCGTCAAATCATGACCGTACAAGGAGCTGGATCCCTCCAGATGCGTGACCAGCCGACGTCCGCCGAAGCGGCGCAGCTCATCGGCGAGGTCGGCGTGCTCGTGTATGCGCAGCGCGAAATGCGCGCCCATGCCGGCGCGCAGCACCTTCGGAGAGAACACATCCACGCAGCCCTTGGACAGGAAGACGTCGTACACGCCGGCCGCGGCGGCCGTGCGCAGGATGGTCCCCAGATTTCCCGGGTCCTGGATGTCTTCCAGCAGCACCCGGGCGGCTGCCGCCGACGGCGGCGCGGGCCGTGGACGCGGGCTCAGCGCCAGCAGCTCGCCGGCGCTGGACAGCGCGGTCACCTTGGCCATCACCGCTTCAGGCATCGCGATCACCGCGCACCCGGCGGGCAAGCCAGCCAGCAGCCTCTGCACTTCCGGCTTGCCGGCCATCGCCTCGTTCAGATAGACCCGCGACAAGATGCCGCCCGCCTGCAGGCAGGATTCGGCCAGGTGGATGCCCTCCAACACCATCACGCCTTCCTTGCGGCGGTCGCGGCTGTGCTGGACCAATCTGGCCAGCGCCTTGACTTCGTCGTTGTGGGGAGACGTGATGGTCTTGGAGATGTGATGCATGTCGATTCTGCCGATGCGGCGCTAAGCGGAGGGGCAGAGTTTACCCGCCCCCGCGCCTTCTTGCATCAATGCTGGACCAGGCGGCTGATCAGATCCTTGAAGCGATGGTAGGTTGCGTCGTCTATCGCGCGGCCGGTGCGCGCGTTGTCGACATAGAACACGCCGCCGAGCCTGTGTCCGCCGAACAAGGTCATCAGCGCGAATTCGCCGTCGCCGATGTGCTGGAAGAATTCGTCCTCATAACGCCGGCTTAGCTGCTGGCGCACATCGGACGGCGCGTGGAAGCTTTGCGGCTTGCCGGTGAATACGCCGAAGAAGCTGCCCGGTTCCAGCTCCACCTGGAGCTTGCGCAGCGGGCTGTCCGCCTCCACGCCTACCTGGTAGCGCAGCTTCAGCGCGTGCAGATCGTGCTCGTAATGGTAGTACAGCACGCGTTCGAACTTCAGATCGTTGGCCAGGAAGCGTATCGACTCCCGAATCGCATTCTCAAGCTGGTCGGCGTCGGACAGCGCCTGAGCCTTCTTCATTTCCGGCTTCTTGCCGTTGTCGGTCAGCAGCAGCAGCGCGCGCGCCGGGAAGGTATACCCGACGACATGCGGGCGCTTCGCGACCTTGAGCGCGGCGTGCACCACGGCGTTGTAGGCCATCTCCGGCATGCAATTGATCATCTTGGCCGCGGTGTCCACGCCCACCAGCCAGGTGCTGCGCTCGATGCCATGATCCAGCGAGTTCGCCGTGGCGATGGCCAGCTTCAGCAACTGGCGCCGCTTGTTGGGCACGCCGGGCCCCAGCAGCGTGTTGAATCCGCTCGGCAGCGGCATGTGCTTCACGAAGGATTGCAGGATCTTGCCGTAATCGGCGTCGAACGCCTCGGACATCTCCTGCAGCAGCGGCTTGTCCGGCAAGCGGTTGCGCTGAATCATGTAGATGCAGGCCGGCAGGTTGTACAGCAGCGCGGAGACGAAACAGTCCTCCACTTTCAGGTCGCCCATGATGGACAGCCATTCCTTGACGATCAAGGCCGCCACCCGGCTGCGCGCCATCCAGTCGCCAACCGCTTCGTAAACATCGTCGTCCAGCTTGCCCTCGGCGGCGTCCAGCGGCTCGATGCGGTTGAAACGCGCCACCACCGCCTCCAGCCCCATCAGCAGCAGCGTCTGCTCCACCGCGGGGATGCTCTCGTTGCGCTGCAGCGCGCGCGAATTGCCCACCACCCGGAACAGATCCAGCAGCAGGAAAGGATCGGACAGGCAGAGATTGGCCAGGTCGGTGAAGTTGATCAGGTCGCTGTGGCGGGCGCAAGCGTCGCGCAGCTCCAACAGCGTGTCGGGCAGAATCGGCCACCGCCGTTCCGCGATGGTCTTGGTCCAGTTATCGAGGTCCATTTGGATGGTGCCAGATCAATAGTTCTTTTTGCAAAGGGCCGTCGAGAGGAATGCATTCGTCCGGCTCGATGCCGGGCACGGAAAAGGTGTTGCTGATGAGCAGGCTGCCGGGCCGGCCCTCGGCAACGAACTTGCTCCAGACCCTAGGCATGGGCTCCGGCGACAAGAACACGTAAATCGCGTCATACCTCCCCCAATCCTCGCTCCAAAAATTGCGGCAGGCGAACGCCAGCCGGTTCGGGCTTCCCGCCCGCCGCCAGCGCCAGCGCGCCAGCAGCCAGCTGCCCACGGCGTTTTCCAGCGCGCGCATGTTCAGGTCCGGTCGGCGCAAGGCCAGCAGCAGCGCCAGCCGGCCATCGCCGCAGCCTGCCTCGAGCAACGACACGCCGCCGGCCAGCCGCTCGGCCAGCCGTTCCGCCACCGCGACCGCGGAACGGTAAAGCGGCACCCGTTCAACCAGCGCGTTGCGCCCCAGCGCCAGCGTCAGCAGCAACGCCGCCAGATACCAGCCCGGCGCGACGCCAGCCTGGCTGGCCAGCGCCACCGCCGGCACGAACAATCCATGCGCGAGGCGCTGCCAGCCCGGCAAACGCAAGACGACGGCGCACAAGCCCGCCAACAGCCCCTGCAGCGCGGCCCAGGGCAATAAATGCAAAGCCGGCGCGATGAAAACCCAGGCGCCGACACAGGCGAGCAGTTGAAGCAGCGGATGGCGCAGCCGCCTCATCCGCTCAGGGCTCGTTCGGCTGCGGAGCCGCTTCGCCGCCTTGCTGCGGCCCGCCTATCACTTCCTGGTTCATCTGCGGCTTGAAGCCGTCGTTGAGTATCGACGACTCGGCGTCCTTGTTCAGCACCACGATGGTGATGCGGCGGTTCTCCGGGCTGAACACATCGCTCTTGATCAGCGGATTGGCGGACGACAGGCCCACCACGCGCAGGATCTTGTTCTCGGAGAGGCCTCCGGCCACCAGCTCGCGGCGGGCGGTGTTGGCCCGGTCGGCCGACAGCTCCCAGTTGCTGTAGCCGCCTTGGCCGCCGGCGAAAGGCTTGGCGTCGGTATGGCCGGAAATGCTGATCCTGTTGGGCAGCTGATTCAGCTCCGAAGCCAGCTGCTGCAGCAGCACCCGGGTATGCGGCAGCATGCGCGAGCTGCCGGAATCGAACATCGGCCGGTTCTGCTCGTCGACGATCTGGATCTTCAGCCCTTCCGGCGTCATTTCCAGCTTCAGCTGGTTCTTGTACTGCTTGAACAGATCGCTCTGGTCTATGGTCTGCTGGATTTTCTGCTGCAGTTGGTTCAGGCTGGCCTGCTCCTTCTGCTTCTGCATGATTTCTTCCTGCTTGGCGCCGGCCTTGTTCACCTGGCCGGCCTGCTTGGTCAGATCGTTGCCGCCGCCCTTGACCACCGAGGTGGCGTCGCCCGCGCCCGCGCCGCCGGACATGGCGACTTTCAGCGGCGTCTTGAAGTATTCGGAAATCCCGCTCAAGGTGCCTTGCGACGCGGACCCCAGCAGCCACATCAACAGGAAGAACGCCATCATCGCCGTCACGAAGTCGGCATAGGCGATTTTCCAGGCGCCGCCGTGATGGCCGTGCCCCCCCTTTTTGATTTTCTTGACGATTATCGGTCGTTGCGATTCATCGGCCATTTCTGTCCCCTGCCCGGCTTATTTCTTCTGCTTGACGTGATCTTCCAGCTCCTTGAACGACGGGCGGTCCATCGAGGACAGCGCCTTGCGGCCGAACTCCACCGCCACCTGCGGCGCGTAGCCGTTCAGGCTGGCCAGCAGCGTCACCTTGATCGTCTGGTAGACGCGGGTGCCTTCGGCCAGCTTGTGCTCCAGAATGGTGCCCAGCGGACCGACGAAACCGTAGGCGAGCAAAATACCGAGGAAGGTGCCCACCAGCGCGTGCGCGATCAGCATGCCTAGCTCGGACGGCGGCGCGCCCACCGATTCCATCGTGTGGACCACGCCCATCACCGCGGCCACGATACCGAAGGCCGGCAGGCCGTCGGCCAGTCCCTTGACCGCCGACACCGGCACTTCGCCCTCGTGGTGGTGGGTTTCGATCTCGACGTCCATCAGGTTCTCGATCTCGAAGGCGTTGAGGTTGCCGCCGACCATCAGCCGCAGGTAGTCGCAAATGAACTCGACCACATGGTGGTCATGCATGACCGTAGGGTACTTGGAGAAAACCGGGCTGGATTCGGGATTTTCAACATCGGCTTCGATCGACATCAGGCCTTCCTTGCGCACCTTGGTCAGGATCTCGAACAGCAGGGAAAACAGATCCATGTAGAAGGCCTTGCCATAGGAACTGCCCTTGAACACGGTGGGAAGCGCCTTGGTGGTGGCCTTCAGCGGCGCGCCGCCATTGGCGACGACGAAAGCGCCGATGGCCGCGCCGGCGATCATCACGACCTCCAGCGGTTGCATCAGCGCGGCGACATGGCCCCCCGCGGCGATGAAGCCCCCAAGCACCGAGCCCAGAATGATGAGATACCCGATTGCGACGAACATGCGCCAAGTCCTGTATTTGTTTTATTGCCTCATGCCGTTATTTGTATTACAGCATGCCTTTTTGCAATTCATTATAGAAATAATAGAAAAAGCGGGTGGAATTGTATCAACCCGCTTCATTCCCTGCAAAAAAGGCGGGGGCGAGGCCGCCCCCACACCAGCATAGCCGGCGCTAGGCCAGTCCGCGCGCCTTCAGCGCCTGCTCGAACTCGGCCAGGCAACGCGCCGCCACCCCCAGCATTTCATCCACTTCGGCTCGCGTCATCACCAGCGGCGGCGAACATACGATATGGTCGCCGCAAGCGCGCATGATCAGGTTGTTGCGGAAGAAGATGTCGCGGCACAGCGTGCCGACTTCGCCGAAATCGGGGAACAGCTCGCGCTTCGCCTTGTTCTTCACCAGCGTGAAGGCCTGGATCAGGCCGACGCCGCGCACGTCGTCCACGTGCTCGAACTGGCTGAAGGTCTCGCGCCAGCGCTTCTGCATGTAAGGACCGATATCGTCCTTGACGCGCTGGACGATGCCCTCGTCGCGCAGCGCCACCACATTGGCGTGCGCCACCGCGGCGCATACCGGATGGCCGGAATAGGTGAAGCCGTGGTTGAAGTCGCCGCCGGCCACCAGGCCTTCCGCCACACGCTTGCCGACGAACACCGCGCCGATCGGCAAGTAGCCCGACGACAAGCCCTTGGCCGCGGTGAACAGGTCAGGCTGGAAGCCGAAATGCTGATGGCCGAACCATTCGCCGGTGCGGCCGAAACCGCAGATCACTTCGTCCGCCACAATCAACACATCGTGCTTACGGCAGATGCGCTCGATTTCCGGCCAGTAGGTGGCCGGCGGAATGATCACCCCGCCGGCGCCCTGGATGGGTTCGGCGACAAAAGCGGCCACCTTGTCGGCGCCGATCTCCTGGATCCTCTCGTCCAGCCAGCGCGCGGCCACCACGCCGAATTCGTCCGGCGTCATGTCCTTGCCGTGCTTGTACCACCACGGCTGCTCGATGTGGGCCATGCCCGGAATCGGCAGATCGCCCTGCTCGTGCATGTACTTCATGCCGCCCAGGCTGGCGCCGCCGATGGTGGAGCCGTGATAGCCGTTCCAACGGCCGATCAGCGTCTTCTTCTCCGGCTTGCCCTGCACGTCCCAGTAGCGGCGCACCATGCGGATCATGGTGTCCACCGACTCGGAGCCGGAGTTGGTGTAAAACACGTGCTCGAAGCCGGCGGGCGTCACTTCGGCCAGCAGGCTGGACAGCTCGACCACCGCCGGATGGGTGGTCTTGAAGAAGGTGTTGTAGAACGGCAGCTCTTCCATCTGGCGGCGCGCCACCTCGGCGAAATCCTTGCGGCCGTAGCCGACGTTCACGCACCACAGGCCGGCCATGCCGTCGATGATCTTGTTGCCGTCCGAATCCCAAAGATAGATGCCTTCTCCGCGCGTCATCACGCGCGCGCCCGCCTGGTTCAGCGATGCGGTATCGGTAAACGGATGCAGGTGATGGGCGGCATCCAGTTCGCGCCATTGGCTGGTCGTACGTTGCTTCTGCATAACACTTCCTTCCAGTTTTCTCCGACGGGGCGGGACCTTGCCCGCCCCTCCTGCGCCTGCGGCGTCGTTCTATTCGTTTGTCCTGTCTGTTCCGCGATTCTAACCTTGCGCGGATGATCCGCGCATCACACGTGCAGCAGCAGGAACTTGCGCTCCCACGGACTGATCACGCGGAAATACTCGGCGAACTCCTTTTCCTTCATCGCCACGTACATCTTGACGAAGCGAGGCCCCAGCACTTCGGCGATCTCGCTGCAGCCGGCCAGCTGCAACAGCGACTCTTCCGAGCTGTTGGGGAACTGGTAAGGCAGCTCGTAGGCGTCGGTCTGCCTGGGCTCGGTCGGCCGCAGCTTGTTCACCATGCCCAAGTAGCCGCAGGCCAGCGTGGCGGCGATGGCGATGTAGGGATTGACGTCCACGCCCGGCACCCTGTTTTCGATGCGGCGCGCGGCCGGCGACGAGTGCGGGATGCGCAGGCCCACGGTGCGGTTGTCGTAACCCCATTCGACATTGGTCGGCGCCGCGGTGTAGCGAGACAAACGACGGAATGAGTTCACGTAGGGAGCGAACAGCGGCATGGTCTGCGGCACGTATTTCTGCAGGCCGGCGATGAAGTGGAAGAAGATGTCGGACGGGCTGCCGTCCTCGTTGGTGAATACGTTGCGGCCGGTGTTCTTGTCCACCAGGCTCTGGTGGATGTGCATGGCGCTGCCGGGCTCGTTCTCCATCGGCTTGGCCATGAAAGTGGCGTACATATTGTGGCGGAACGCCGCCTCGCGCACGGTGCGCTTGAACAGGAACACCTGGTCGGCCAAGTCCAGCGGGTTGCCGTGCAGGAAGTTGATTTCCATCTGAGCGGTGCCGATCTCATGAATCAGCGTGTCCACTTCCAGATTCTGCGCGTGGCAATAATCGTAGATGTCCTCGAACAGCGGGTCGAACTCGTTGACCGCATCGATCGAGTAAGAACGGCGGCCGAACTCCGCCCGGCCGGTGCGGCCGATCGGCGCGGCCAGCGGGATGTCGGGGTCGGGATTCGGCGACAGCAGGTAGAACTCCATCTCCGGCGCCAGCACCGGCTCCAGACCCATTTCGTCGAACAGGCCCAGCACGCGCTTGAGCACATTGCGCGGCGCCACGTCCACCGGGCTGCCGTCGGCGCGGCAGCAGTCATAAATCAGCTGGGCCGTCGGATCCACCGCCCACGGCACGTAGCGCAGCGTGTTCGGATCGGGCTCCAGCACCATGTCGGGGTCGGTCAGGTCCAGCAGGCTGTCGTCGGGATAGTCGCCGGTCACGGTCTGGATCAGCACCGCCTCGGGCAGGCGCATTTCCGGATCGGAAACGAACTTGTCCTTGGGCACGATCTTTCCGCGGGCGATGCCGGTCATGTCCGGCACGATGCATTCGACTTCGGTGATTCGGTGCTCTCGCAACCACTCGTTGATCTGGTGATTCATAACGCTTCCTCTATGGTCTCCCCGGCCGCTGGCTGCGGCTCTGGATCGGGAGGTGCTACTTTATGAGTCATCGAGACTCGCGCCGGGTTCCTCGTCCGGCGCGCTGGGATTCATCCCTTGCGGCTTTCCCTCCTCATCCGGCAAGCCTCGCCGAAGGCGTGGAAGATGGCCTGGGACAGCGGATTGTCCCAATACAGCCATTCCGGATGCCATTGCACGGCGAAGGCGAAGCCCTTTGAATTGCGGACGCGGTAGGCCTCCACCAGGCCGTCCTCTGCATGCGCCTCGGCGATCAGGCTAGGCGCCAGCCGCTTGATGCCTTGCTGGTGCAGCGAATTGACCATCGCCTCGCGCGCGCCGGACCATTCCGCCAGCAAACCGCCTTCGACGAAATCCACCCGGTGCGCCGGCGCGTACATCGCGGCGATGTCGTCGCCCTCCGCCTCGCGGTGGTCGCGCAGGCCCGGCTCTTCCTGCACGTGCTGGTGCAGCTCCCCGCCCAGCGCGACGTTGATCTCCTGAAAGCCTCGGCAGATGCCCAGCAGCGGCACGCCCTCTTCCAGCGCCAGGCGGATCAAAGGCAGCGTGGTGGCGTCGCGGCGCGGATCGTGCAGCGTGCCCGTGCGGCTGGCCGGCCCGCCGTAATGGCGCGGCTCCACATTGGACGGCGAGCCCGGCAACAACACGCCGTCCAGCGTCGCCAGCGTGGCGCGCAGCAGCGCGTCGTCGCCCAGCGACGGAATCAACACCGGCAGGCCGCCCGCTCCGCCGGCCGCGGCTGCAATGTATTTGTCGCCCACCGCATGAAACGGCAGCAGACCGATCATTTTCAGATCACACGGGATGCCTATCATTGCTTGCGACATGGCTTGCTGCGCTCCTATCAGCTTGCGGCCTTGATGGCCTCTATCGGATCGACGTAAGCGTGGCCCAGATCCCGCGCCACCGCCTGGTAGGTGACCCGTCCGCGGCAGACGTTAAGTCCGTTGCGCAGGTGGGCGTTGTCCAGCAGCGCCTGGCGCCAGCCTTTGTTGGCCAGCTCAAGCGTGTACGGCAGCGTGGCGTTGGTCAACGCCTGGGTTGAGGTGCGGGCGACGCCGCCCGGCATATTGGCCACGCAGTAGTGGACGATGCCGTCCACGGTGTAGATCGGGTCCTGGTGGGTGGTGGCCCGGCTAGTCTCGAAACAGCCGCCCTGGTCTATCGCCACGTCCACCAGCACCGCGCCCGGCTTCATCGTCTTCAGCATCGCGCGCGTCACCAGCTTGGGCGCGGCCGCGCCGGGAATCAGCACCGCGCCGATCACCAGGTCGGCGTCGCGGATGCTGTCGTCGATGTTGGCGCCGTTGGACATCAGGGTCTTGATGCGGCCGCCGAACACCATGTCTATCTCTTTGAGCCGGGCCAGCGATTTATCGAGGATGGCGACGTCGGCGCCTGCGCCCATCGCCATCCGCGCGGCGTTCAGCCCCACCACCCCGCCGCCTATCACCACCACCTTGGCCGGCGCCACGCCGGGCACGCCGCCCAGCAGCACGCCGCGGCCGCCCTGCGCCTTTTCCAGCGCGTGCGCGCCGGCCTGGATCGCCATCCGGCCGGCCACTTCGGACATCGGCGCCAGCAGCGGCAGGCCGCCGCGCTCGTCGGTGACGGTTTCGTAGGCGATGGCCACCGAGTCGGACTCGATCAGCAGCTTGGTCTGCTCCGGGTCCGGCGCCAGGTGCAGGTAAGTGAAAAGAATCTGGCCCGGGCGCAGCATCCGGCACTCCACCGGCTGCGGCTCCTTGACCTTGACGATCATGTCGGCGCGCTCGAACACCTCTTCCGCGTTGGAGGCGATAGACGCGCCGGCCTGGATGTATTGCTCGTCGGTAAAGCCGATCGCGAGACCCGCGTGGGTCTGCACCAGTACCTTGTGCCCATTCGCCACCAGCTCGCGGACACCGGACGGGGTCAGACCCACGCGGTACTCATGGTTTTTGATTTCCTTCGGAACGCCGATCAACATAGTCGTCTCCAACTGGTTTTTGCCCTGCACAGGCAGACAAACGCCGTTTAAGAAAATTCACATCGCGCTTGCCCTTTCAACTTGATTCTGACTATAAAATCTGGCCGTTGCAAAGATATTCGATTTTGCGACGCAGCAAGCACATTTGCCTTCTATCGCGCTACAATGCCGCAGTTGTCTAAAATTATTAACATACTGATGGAGCAGGAAGAATGGATGTCGGCGCACGCTTGAGAATGGTCAGAACGCGGTTCGGATTGTCACAAAGAGAGCTGGCCAAACGCGCGGGCGTCACCAACGGCACCATCTCCCTGATCGAGCAGAACCGGGTAAGCCCTTCGGTCAGTTCCCTCAAGAAGGTGCTGGAAGGACTGCCGATAACCCTGGCAGAATTCTTCACTTTCGACGCCGAGCCGGCGCAGCCGCGCGTGTTCTACCAGGCGGACGAGCTGCCCAACCTCGGCAACGAGGACATCAACCTGATGCTGGTGGGCACCGCGCACGACAAGCGCGACATCGCCATCTTGCGCGAACGCTACCTGCCCGGCGCCGACACCGGCCCGGACATGCTGGAGCACGAAGGCCAGGAAGGCGGCGTGATCATCCGCGGCAGCATAGAGGTGACGGTGGGCAGCGAGAGCCGGGTGCTGGGCCCGGGCGACGCCTACTACTTCGACAGCAAGCTGCCGCACCGCTTCCGCAATGTCGGCGACGACATCTGCGAGGTGGTGAGCGCCAGCTCGCCGCCCACATTCTGAATAGAGGAAACGTCTTGAAGCTGGCTTACACCATTATTTACGTGCCGGATGTGCCGGCTTCGCTGCGCTTCTTCGAATCCGCCTTCGGCTTCAAGCGCAAATTCCTGCACGAATCCGAAACTTACGGCGAGTTGGACACCGGCGAAACCACGCTGTCCTTCGCCCAGCATGAGCTGGCCGCCGGCAATCTCCCCGACGGCCACGTCCGCGCCAATGAATCCACCAGGCCGCTGGGCATGGAGATCGGCCTGGTCACCGGCGATGTGGAAGCCGCCCACGCGAAAGCGCTGGCCCACGGCGCGGCCGAGCTGTCGCCGCCGAAGACAAAACCCTGGGGACAGACCGTGTCCTACGTGCGCGCGCCCGACGGCGCGCTGATCGAACTTTGCAGTCCCGTTTCAGCCTGAAAGCTTAATTCCGCTCAACAACATCACTCGACGAGGAGAGCAGCATGGCCCGCAGTCACGCCGAATGGAAGCAACTTGCAGCAGAACTGAAGATTGAAGGCCGCGCCTTCGTGAATGGCGAATACCGCGACGCCGCCGAGGGCAAGCGCTTCGATTGCGTCAACCCCGCCAACGGCGCCAAGCTGGCCGAGATCGCCCACTGCGGCGAAGCCGACGTGGAGGCCGCGGTCAAGGCCGCCCGCCGCGCGTTCGAATCCGGCGTTTGGTCCGAACTCGCGCCGCTCAAGCGCGCCGCCGTGCTCAAGCGCTTCGCCGCGCTGATCCGCGAACATGAGGACGAGCTGTCGCTGCTGGAAACGCTGGACGCCGGCAAACCCATCGGCGACACCACCGCCGTCGACGTTCCGGCCTCCGCCTACTGCGTGGAATGGTTCGCCGAGGCGATAGACAAGGTGGGCGGCGAAGTGGTGCCGGTAGATCCCAAGCTGGTCGGCCTGGTGACCCGCGAGCCGATAGGCGTGGTGGCCGCGGTGGTGCCGTGGAACTTCCCGATCCTGATGGCGAGCTGGAAATTCGGCCCGGCGCTGGCCGCCGGCAACGCCGTCATCGTCAAGCCGTCGGAGAAATCGCCGCTGACCGCGATCCGCGTCGCCGCGCTGGCCAAACAGGCCGGCATCCCGGACGGCATCTTCCAGGTGCTGCCCGGCGCCGGCGACACCGGCCGCCTGCTGGCGCTGCACATGGACGTCGACTGCGTCGCCTTCACCGGCTCCACCAATGTGGGCAAGCTGATCGCCGGCTACGCCGCCCAGTCCAATCTGAAGCGGGCGTGGCTGGAGCTGGGCGGCAAGTCGCCCAACATCATCCTGCCGGACTGCCCGGACCTGGCCCGCGCCGCGCGTTCCGCCGCCAGCGGCATCTTCTACAATATGGGCGAGGTCTGCACCGCTGGCTCCCGCGTGCTGGTGCACAAGGACATCAAGGAGCGCTTCCTCGAGGAGTTCAAGAAAGCCGCCGCCGGCTTCTTCCCCGGCGATCCGCTCGATCCGGCCACCAGCATGGGCGCCATCGTCGACGAGATCCAGTACCGCAAGGTGCTGAACTACATCGACAAGGGTCTGAGCGAAGGCGCCAACCTGCTGTTGGGCGGCAAGGCCGTGCACACCGACAAGGGCCTGTTCATCGAGCCCACCGCCTTCGACTGCCCGAGCGACGACCTGACCATCTGCCGCGAGGAGATCTTCGGACCGGTGCTGTCGGTGATCACCTTCAGCGAGCTGGACGACGCCATCCGCATCGCCAACGACACCGCCTACGGCCTGGCGGCCGCGGTGTGGACCTCCAACGTCAGCACCGCCCACCAGGTGTCGCGCCGCCTGCGCGCCGGCACCGTGTGGGTGAACTGCTATGACGAGGGCGGCGACATGAACTTCCCCTTCGGCGGCTACAAGCAGTCCGGCAACGGCCGCGACAAATCGCTGCACGCGCTGGAGAAATACACCGAGCTGAAGAGCACGCTGATCAAGCTGTAACCCTCCACGCCGGCCGGGTTCCGTCCCGGCCGGCGGCCTGTCCCGCCCGCGCCGGATGGCGCCCTCCCCAAGCCGGCCGCGCCGCATCGCGGATCGTCCGCCCCGCCTGTTTTTCCGCTTAGCCCGTCCAAAAGCCGCCGCGCCAGGCTCTGCAAGCGCCCTTATCGCCTCCAGCCGGGGGTAGCAGCCGCCGACAGCGCGGCTATGATTGAAATCAAAGACTTCCGGATGGCGCGTTAGCATGCAGCGAATCTACAGACTTGCCCTTGTCGGCCTGTTATGGCTAACGTCCTTTGCCCATGCGGCGGAAAGCAATCCCGCCTGCCCCTCCGGGCCGCTAAAAGTGGGATTTTACGAATATGGCCTGGCCTACCACGATGGACGAGGCTACGACGTGGACCTGATACGCGAAATCGCGCGCCGCCTGCGCTGCCCCATCGCCAACGAAAGCGTCTTTCCATGGATCCGCACCCTCAAGCTGCTGCAAATCGGCGAAATCGACATCGCCACCTCCGCCACCCCCACGCCGGACCGCCTCCAATACGCCTGGATCTACACTTACAAACACAGCAAAAGCATGGTGCTGCTGCGCACGGAAGTGCAGGCCCGCACTCTGACCGCCTTACCCAGCGATCCGAAGCTCCGATGGGGCGTGATCCGCGGCTGGAAATTCAGCCCGATGCAGGACCAGTTGCTGGCCGAGCTGGCGAAGAGAAACAAGGTGGTGACGGCCATCGATGAAAATGATCTGTACAAAATGCTGACTACAGGCGTGATCACCGGCGCGCTTGCGCATCCGACCAGTTATGACGACTGGCTTCAAGCCCCCAGCATCCGCAAGCAAGTCGTCGTGCTGGATCTGTTTCCCGATATCGAAGCGACTGCCGGCGGCGTGGCGCTCAGCAAAAAACGGTTTCCTGAGTCGGCGGCCGAACTCTGGCATGCGGAACTGAAAAAAATGTACCGCGACGGAAGCCTGCGCGAGATATTCCGCCGCTTCCTGAGCGAGGAAACCACAGACTACCTGTTGCGCGCGCCGGTTCTCTGACGATGGCCAAGCCGTCCACGCCCAGGCCTGCGGCGGCAATGAAAACCGGTGTGTCAGCGATATGCCCAGGGGTAGAAGAAGCAATATTCAGAGGTGACATACGAAATGCGGCGAAACATTCCACCCGTGCTTGCCCTGCTGCTCTCCGCGACCTGCCTGGCCGCGGCCAACCCGGCCTGCCCCAACGGCCCGCTCAAGATCGGCTACTACAAGATCGGCGCCGCCTACCGCGACGGCAAGGGCTACGATGTGGACATGGTCAGGGAGCTGTCCCGCCGGCTGGGCTGCCCCATCGCCAGCGAGACCGAATTGCCCCGGCTGCGCGCGCTGAAAATGCTGTCCAGCGGGCAGATAGACGTCAGCCCCTCCACCTTGGCCTCGCCGGACCGGTTGCAATACTCATGGATTTACCAATACAACCACACCAAGAACATGGTGCTGCTGAACCCGGTCATCCAGGCCAGAACCTTGGCCGCGCTGCGCGAAGACCCGGCGCTGCGCTGGGGAGCGATACGCGGCTACCATCACGGCCCCTCGCAAGACAAGCTGCTGGAAGAACTGAACGCCCAGCGCAAAGTGGTGATCGCCACTGACGAGGACGATCTGTACAAGATGCTGAGCAGCGGCGTGGTCACCGCGATTTTCGCCCAACCGTTCAGCTATGGACGCTGGCTGCGCGTGCTGCCCAACGCCGGCCAGATCGTGGTGCTGGACCTGTATCCGGAAACCGACATGGTCGCCAGCGGCCTGGCGCTGAGCAAGGCGCGCTTCGGCCGCGCCGCCGCCGAGAAATGGCATCAGGAGCTGCTGAAGATGTATCAGGACGGCAGCCTGTACGACATCCTGCGCCGCTATCTGAACGAGAGCGCCGCCAAGCAGATGATGCAGAAGCCGCTGGAATGATGCGCACCCCCTTCCTACAGCGCCTGGCCGGCTGGCTGATTCCGCTCCTCCTGCCGCTAACCGCCCAGGCTGGCAATCCCGCCTGTCCGCAGGGACCGCTGGCCATCGCCTACTATGATTTCGGCGTCGCCTACCACCAGGGAAAGGGCTACGATGTCGACCTGGTGCGCGAGCTGGCGCGGCGGCTGGATTGCCCGATCCGCGCGGAGGCCGACTACCCGCGCATCCGCGCGCTCAAGCAACTGGAGCTTGGATTGGCTGACATCGGCTCCTCTACCTTGATCACGCCGGAGCGCCAGCGCTATCTGTGGCTGTATCCCTACAACCACAGCAAGAACATGGTGCTGCTGCCGCGTTCCAACCGGGCCGATTCGCTAGACGATCTGCTCAAGTCCCCCTCTCTGCGCTGGGGAGCGATACGCGGCTATCGCCACAGCCCCGCCCAGGATCGGCTGCTGAACGACCTTGCCCAGCAACACAAGCTGGTGATCGCGGAAAGCGAAGACGACCTGTACCGCATGCTGGTCAACGGTTTGGTGGACGTCGTTCTCGCGCACCCCATCAGCTACGATCCATGGTTTCGCGCCCACCACGCCGAGCAACTGGTCAACGCGCGCGACTTCTTCCCCGACGGCGAAACCATCGCCGGCTCCATCGCGCTGAGCAAGGCGCGGTTCACGCCGGCCGCCGCCGAGCTCTGGCACCAGGAGCTGCGCAAGATGTACCGCGACGGCGCCTTGCGCGCGATCCTGCGCCGCTACTTGAGCGAAGCCAGCGTGGATCAAGTGCTGAAGCAGCCGCTGGAATGACATGGACGCAAAAAAGCCCGGCTCGAAAGCCGGGCTTTTTCATGGCCAGCCGGTATTACAGCGCCAGCTTGGCGATGGCCTCCTTGGCCATGTGAATGGAGGTGGCGCGCTTGTCCGGCCCCATATTGACTGCTTCGGCGCGGATGATTTCCACATCGCTGACGCCCAGGAAGCCCAGCACTTTCACCAGGTAGTCTTCCTGGAAATCCATCAGGCTGCCCTGCTCGCCGCTGTGCACGCCGCCGCGGGCGGACACCAACACCACTTTCTTGTCCTTCACCAGGCCCACCGGGCCGGTTTCGGTGTACTTGAAAGTGCGGCCAGCGGCGAACACGCGGTCGATCCAGCTTCTCAGCTGCGTCGGGATGGAGAAGTTGTACATCGGCGCGCCGATGACCAGCACGTCCGCAGCCAGGAATTCCTCGATCAGCTGGTCGCTCAGCGCGGCCTCGCTGCGCTGGGTCGCGGTCCAGTCGGATTCGGGCGCGAAACGCGCGCCGACGATTTCGCCGGACAGGTGGGCGATCGGGTTGGCCGCCAGGTCGCGGTAGCTGGTTTCCACATTGGCGTGGCGCTGGCGCAGGGTGTTGGCGACGACGGCGGACAATTCGCGGGTGACGGAGTTGTCGGCCAGGATGCTGGAGTCGAGGTGAAGCAGTTTCATGGTCTGGGTCCTTCGGGGTTCGATTGCGATGAGTGGATGATAGATATCCAGAACAATCAGGACTAGACTGTTAAAATCGGAAACATTGTTCCATCAATGAAACAATCATGCAGGACCTGAACGATCTCTTGTACTTCGCCAAAGTCGTCGAGCACGGCGGCTTCATGGCCGCCGGACGCGTGCTGGGCATTCCCAAGTCCAAGCTGTCCCGCCGCGTAGCCGAGCTGGAAGCCAGGCTGGGCGTGCGTCTGCTGCAAAGAACCACCCGCCGGCTGTCGCTGACCGAAATCGGCAGCCAGTACTACCAGCACTGCCAGGCGATGCTGGCCGAGGCCGAGGCGGCCGACGAGACGGTGCTGCACAGCAGCGCCGAGCCGCGCGGCCTGATCCGCGTCAGTTGCCCGGAGCTGCTGTCCAAAACCATGCTCAGCGCCGCGTTGCCCCGCTTTCTGGCGCTCCACCCGCAGGTGCGGGTGATCCTCGACGCCACCAACCGCCGGGTGGACCTGATAGAAGAAGGCGTGGACGTGGCAATCCGGGTCCGCAACGTGATCGAAGACAGCGCCAGCCTGGTGGTGCGCCGGCTGGGCCGGAGCCGGGTGATCCTGGTGGCCAGTCCGGCCTTTCTGGAAAGCCACGGCGAGCCGAAAACGCCGGAACGGCTGGCCTCCCTGCCCGCGCTGGCCATGAGCCGCCCGGACGGCCGCGGCCAATGGGTGCTGCTGGACAATGTCGGCCAGAGCTACACTATCCACCTGGACACGCCCAGGTTGATGACCGACGACATGATCGTGCTGCTGGAAGCCGCCATCGCCGGCATCGGCGTCGCCGCGCTGCCGGCCAACGTCTGCCACCAGGCGCTGGCGGACGGACGGCTGCGGCACATCCTGCCGCAGTACGACTTTCCCTGGGGCATCCTGCACGCCGCCTTCCCCACCCGCCGCGGCTTGTCGCCGGCGGTGCGCGCCTTCATCGACTTCGTCTCGGAACAGCTGATCAGCGAGGAAATGGCCGGCGACTGGCAGCGCGCCGACATCCGCCCGGCATGACAATTGCTTCAGTCGAGGTTTCCCGTACCGGATGATTGAAGACATGTTCACGCTGCGCCCGTTGGCCGAAACCGACTCGATCGAACAACTGACCGCCCTGCTGCACTGCGCCTATGCCCAGCTGGCCGCGATGGGCCTGCGTTACACCGCGGTGGATCAAAGCGCGGCCGTCACCCGCCGCCGCATCACCGGCGGCTACTGCCTGCTGGCGTGGCATGGAGACGAGCTGGTCGGCACCGTTACGGTGCATCATCCGCGGCCCGCCTCGCCCTGTCCGCAATTCCGCCAAACCGACGGAGCGGTGCTGATGCAGTTCGCCGTCGATCCCGCCTGGCAAGGGCAAAGACTGGGCTCGCGGCTGATGGACGCCGCCGAGGACTGGGCCCGCCTCCAGGGCTATCGCCGCATCCGCCTGGACACCGCCGAACCCGCCACCCATCTGGTAGAACGCTACGGCAAGCGCGGCTACCGCGTCGAAGCGCCGCTGCAATGGCCGGACAAAGCCTACGCCAGCGTGGTGATGGTCAAGGAACTGGAAGCGGCCGCCGCGACTCGAACCTCTGTTTGCGCTGCAACAAATTGATGGCTGCGCGCCACATATCGCCGCCAGACCATTCGCATTTATTGCATCGCAGCAGATAACGAGTACAGTGACGGCCATGGCTCGCGATGAGCCGTCGCGTCTTTTCCTACCGTTCAAGAACAAGGGGTTGCAATGTGGTCAACTGCTGCAGTTCAAGGCGGGAAGTTCCCGTTCCCTCAACCGTTGTTTGATTACTGGCTGGACGCCTGCCAGCGCGGCATCCTGTATTGGGACACGCTGTACCGCCGCGGCGAAGCCTACCTGGAGCACTGCGAAAGCGGCAAGCCTCCGGTGCTGGTTTTCGACTACCGGATCATCATGGACGCCCGTGAGCTGCCCGATCCGGCCAACTACGCGCTGGCGGCGATCCAGCCGCCGGCCAACTGCCCGCCCACCGATCCCGCCAAGCGCCCCTTCGTCGTCATCGACCCCCGCGCCGGCCATGGGCCGGGCATCGGCGGCTTCAAGATGGACAGCGAGATCGGCATCGCGCTGCAACAGGGCCATCCCTGCTATTTCGTGATGTTCTTCCCCCAACCGGTGCCAGGCCAGACCATAGAAAGCGTGGCCAAGGCCGAAGGACACTTCCTCAAACGCGTCAACGAGCTGCACCCGGACAGCGACGGCAAGCCCTTCGTGATCGGCAACTGCCAGGGCGGCTGGGCATTGGCGATGCTGGCGTCGGTGGCGCCGGAACTGGTCGGCCCCATCCTGCTGGCCGGATCGCCGCTGTCGTACTGGGCCGGCGTGCGCGGCAAGAACCCGATGCGCTACGCCGGCGGCCTGAACGGCGGCACCTGGACCGCGTCGCTGGCCGGCGACCTGGGCAACGGCCATTTCGACGGAGCCCATCTGGTCGAGAACTTCGAGAAGCTGGATCCGGCCAATACCCTGTGGAAGAAGTCCTACAATCTGTACGCCAAGATCGACACCGAGCCGCAACGCTATCTGGACTTCGAACGCTGGTGGGGCGGCCATTACCTGCTGAACAAGGCGGAAATGGAATGGATCACCCAGAAGCTGTTTGTCGGCAACGAGCTGGTCCACGGCAAGATCACCAGCCATGACGGCAAGGCACGGGTGGACATGCGCAACATCCGCTCGCCCATCATGGTGTTCGCATCCTGGGGCGATAACATCACGCCGCCGCAGCAAGCGCTGAACTGGATCGCCGACCTGTACGACAGCGCCGAGGACATCCGCAATAACGAGCAGACCATCGTCTATTGCCTGCACAACAAGGTGGGCCATCTCGGCATCTTCGTCTCCGCCGGCGTCGCCAACAAAGAGCACAGCGAATTCGCCAGCGCGCTGGACCTGATCGACGTGCTGGCTCCCGGCCTGTACGAGGCCGTCATCGACGACATCGCGCCCGACGCGCCCGGCCAGGAATACATCGAAGGCCGCTACATCATCCGCTTCGAAGCGCGCGAGGTGTCCGACATCCTGGCGCTGGACGACGGCCGCGACGACGAGCGCGCGTTCGAAGTGGTGAAGCGCGTGTCCGAGATCAACCAAGGCGTGTACGACCGCTACGTCTCCCCCGCGCTGCGCGCCGCCAGCAATGAGGCCAGCGCCCGCCTGCTGCGCGAGCTGCACCCCGCCCGCCTGGAGCGGACGCTGGTCTCGCCGAAAAACCCGTGGCTGTGGTGGCTACCGGACCTCGCCGCCAAGGTGCGCGAGCAACGCCGGCCCGTCGCGGCGGACAATCCGCTGTGGCTGTGGCAGGAACAGCTGTCCGGCTTCATCGTTCAGTCGCTGGACCACTACCGCGACCTGCGCGACGCCGCGCAGGAGCAGCTGTTCCGCGCCGTCTACGAATCGCCGCAGCTCGCCACGCTGGTCGGCGTCGCCCCCGCCGGCGAGCCGCGCAACCAAGCCTTGACCTGGGAAACCCGGGAACTGGCGCGCCTGAAGCGCGAAGCGCTGGACCCCAGCTTCGAGCAAGGCACGCTGGCCGACGGCTTCGTGCGGTTGCTGCTTTACGTCAGCATCGGCATCGGCGTGGTGGACGAACGGCCGTTCAACGCCATCCGCCGGGTGATGCGCGACGTGCGCCACGAGTATCCGCTGACGCTGATGCAATTGAAGGACATCGTCCGACATCAGGTGGCGCTGGTACGGCTGGACGCGCCGCGCGCGCTGCGCGGCCTGCCTCTGCTGCTGCCGGATGCTCGTCGCCGCCATCAGGCCTGGCTGCTGGCTCGCGATCTGATGGCGCTGAACGGTCCCATTCCGGCCGAGCACCAGTCGCGGCTGAATGAGGTGGCCAAGACGCTGGAGCTCGACGCCGCGATCCACGCCGCCTCTCCCGCAGCTCGGGCTGAAGCGGAGCCTGCGGTCCTCTCGCCGGTCCCAGTCGAGGCCGCCCCCGCCGTTTCGCTCCCCGTGGCCAAGCCCGTCTCCGGCAAAACCGTTTCCGCGAAGGCCGCGACAAGCAAAGCTGCCCCGGCGAAGCCTGCATCCGCCGCCAAACCATCGGCCAAAACCGTCAAGCCGGCAGCGCGCAAGACCACTCCGGCAAGCAAACCGGCCACGGCAAAACCCTCGCCGGCAGCCAAAACGCCGGCAACAACCGCCAAGCCCGCCGCGCCGAAGCCGACATCGGAGGAAATCAAGCCGATAGCCAAGCCGGCCACGCGGACGAGCGCCGCGAAAAAGCCTGCGGGCAAGGCCAACGGCCAGGCTCCAGGCACGCCGCCGGCCGCTTCCGCGCCCGGCAAGCGGGGCAAGGCCTAAGCCATGCGCGGGAGCCGGGGCGACTCGGTTCCCGCATTGACTATTGCAATAGCGAAAGCTAATATTCCGGTTCTGCGGGAGAGAGGGGCCGCGCCCCCGCCGAAGACGCAAGCTCCCATAATCGCTCAGGCAAACGTACCGCAGCGCAGTATCGATTCAAGCCGATTGGAGAGAGGCCGCCCCGCGCGGCCCACCGAAGGGGCAAGCGGCCAAAGGCCGCGCAACTCTCAGGTAAAAGGACAAGGGGAGAGGCTGTTACCCAACCCGGAAACCGTCCAGGAGTTTGCCTTGTCCGCTCATCCATGCCTCGGCGCGAGCCTTTCGCGCCTCATTTCCGTTTTCCGTCATCCGCGCGCCATCGCTCCGGCTGGCATTCCATCGTTCCACCCCCATAAGATTTCATCATGCTGACCCTGATCTACCTGATCGCCATCACCGCGGAAGCGATGACCGGCGCGCTGGCGGCCGGCCGCCGCCACATGGACATTTTCGGCGTAGCCGTCATCGCCTTCCTCACCGCGCTGGGCGGCGGCACCGTGCGCGACATCGTGCTGGGCCGTTACCCGATAGGCTGGACCCAGCATCCGGAGTACGTGCTGCTGGTGGTGGCCGGCGGCCTGGCCGCGGTCCTGGTCGCCCGTTATATGCGCCATCTGAACCGCCTGTTCCTGATCCTGGACGCGCTGGGCCTGGTGGCGTTCACCATCATCGGCTGCGACGTGGCGCTGGGCATGGGCTACCACCCGGTCATCATCGTAATGGCCGGCATGATCACCGGCATCGCCGGCGGCATTCTGCGCGACGTGCTGTGCAACCGCGTGCCCATCGTATTCCGCCGCGAGCTGTACGCCAGCGTGTCGCTGCTGGTGGCCATCCTGTACCTGGGCCTCAACCATCTGGCCATGCCCCATGACTGGAACGTGATCGCCAGCTTCGCCTTCGGCCTGGCGCTGCGCCTAGTCGCGCTGTGGCGCGAATGGCAGCTTCCGGTGTTCGCCTACCGGCACGACCACCACTGAGCCCCAAGACAAACACCCCGCCCTAGCGGGGTGTTTCGCATTCCAGCCGTCAGCGCTGCGCCACAACCATGCCCAACCATGGATGTCACTTTCCTCGCGCGCGTCCCAAACTCCAGCCAGGGAAATGAAAATGGATATTTGACAGCCCACCGCAACCCAAGGTAAATAAGATTCCCCTGATATCCGATACCCGACAAGCTCGCCAACACCATGCACATTTCCGGCATCGCCTTTCGCCACCTTCTGCGCCTGCTGCTGGTTATTCCCGCGCTACTGATCTGCTACCTGCTCGCCGCGCTGGCGCTGGGCTGGCTGCCCGCCAACCGCAGCTGGCAGCCGCCCGCAGGCGGCATACCCATCTACCTGGACAGCAATGGCGTGCACACCAGCCTGATCATGCCGGTCAAAACCGACGCGATGGACTGGTCCGCCGCCTTTCCTCCGGAACACATCCGCCGCCCCGATCAATACGCGCGCTCGCCCTATATCTCCATCGGCTGGGGCAGCAAGGTATTCTTCCTGACCATTCAAAACTGGGAAGACCTGAGCGCCGGCAAAGCCTTGGCCGCGCTGGCTTTCGACCAAAGCGTGCTGCACGTGGAATACCTGCCCCAGCCGACGGAAGGCAAAGACACCCGGCGCATTCTGCTCAGTCCAGAACAATACCGCCGGCTGGTTGACTTCATCCGCCGCAGCGCGCCTTTTGACGCCAACGGCCAGGCACGACAGGAAAAGGGTTATCACTACGGCGACAACGACGCCTTCTACCCCGCCCATGGCCGCTACAACCCCATCGTCACCTGCAACCAATGGACGCGCGACGCGCTGGCCGAGGCCGGCGTGCGCACCGCGCGGTGGTCCCCTTTCGTCCAGCCGCTGTTCTGGCAACTGGAAAAGTGATCGCCTCCCTTACTTGAGCAGCGCGCGCAGGGCCTTGACCACCACCGGATCGGGCTTGGGGCCGATATCCTCGGTGGAGGCTACGATCCTGCCCTGCGGGTCCGTCACCACGATGCGGGTGGAGTGGTTGATCTCGCCGCTTTCCAGCCGCCGATGGCGTATGCCCAGCGCGGCGGCGACGCCGCGGGTGTCTTCATCCGACTTGCCGACCGCGAGCAGCCAGTTCCGCGCCCGGATTCCGTGCTCGCCCGCCAGATGCGACAAACTTACCGGCGTGTCCGCCCCTGGATTCAGGCTCACCATCAACACCGTCACCCGATCCCTGTCCCTGGCCGGCAGCGCGGCGATGATGGATTTCACGCCCTCCATCACGATCGGACAAGCCAGTTTGCAATCGCCGTAGAACATGGTGATCAGCGCCGGCTTGCCGGCCAGATCCGAGAACTGCAGCGCGTCGCCGCGCTGAGTGGTCAGCGGCGCATCCAGCCGGTACAACGAATCGCCCGGCAGATCATTTCCCGCCCAGCCCCCGCTCGACGCCAGCGCCAGCAAACATGCGGCCAGGCCGCCTTTCCATCCCCTCATGGTCTTTCCTCCGATTCATCCCTGGCGCAGCGGAAACCCACCGTGCCCACGGTGTCGGCGGCGTTCAGCGCCGCCAGCATCGCGATGCGCATCAGGATCGCGTAATTTTCCCGGTCGCCCAGCGACAAGGCCGCCGCGCCGCAGGTGGCCAGCGTGCGCTGCTCCCCTTGGGATCGGCTGTCGCTGGTGACGAACAGGCCGTTGAAATCCTCCACCCACTCATAGATGGAACCATGCAAGTCGCTGACGCCCCAGACATTGGGCTCTCGCCCCACCGGCGCCAGCAGCCGCCCAGTCGGCTGCGCGTACCATTGCAGGATGCGCGCCCGCCACTGCGGATCATCCCGGGCGTCGCGGCGGCCGGCATCGGCCGCTGCCGCCATCTCCCACTCGTGCCACGCGGGCAGGCGGGCGCCCTCGCTGCGGCAATAGGCGCGCGCCGCATGCCAGCTGACGCGGGTGACCGGCGCATCTGCAGGCAGATCGCCAAAGTCGTCAGCGGCGCGCCAGTCGGCGAGATATCCACCCCCGGCATACAGGGCGGGAACCACCCCGCGCCGCCACGCCGGATGCACCTGCGCGAAGCGCAGGAACTCGCCGTTGGTGACTGGCCTCGCCCTCAGCCGGTATGGTTTGACCGCCACGGTCGCGCCATCCGGAGACAAAGCGCTGCGAAAAGCCCCGCCGGATACCGCCTCATAATCGGCGGCCCGCGCCGCATGCCACGCCAACAGCCCGCAACACGCCAGCGCGAGCGCCAGGCGCGCGCTCATTGCCGCTGCGCCCGCAGCGTCTTCACCTCGTCCACCGTGACCACCGGCTTGCCATGGTTGAATTGCGTGCTGACATAGTTGAGCACGTCGGCCACCTCCTGATCCGACAAGTCCAGCGCGGGCATCACGCCGTTGTAATTGACGCCGTTGACGGTGATCGGCCCCGCGCGGCCGCCAAGGATGATCCTGGCCGCCTCCAGAGGACGCTTCTGGATCAGATCGGAATTGGCCAGCGGCGGAAACACGCCGTCCAGTCCCTGCGCATTGGCCTGGTGGCAGACCACGCAGTTTTTGCTGAACACCGCCCGGCCATGATCGGTCGGCGCCGCTTCGTGCGTTTGCGGCGGCTCGGCGTTGACCGGCGCGCCTTCGCCCAGGGAAGGTCTTGCCGACACCGGCGACGCCGCGCCCAGCGCGCTGATCACGCCCTTGGAATAGATGTCGGGCCGCTCGGGGCCGCTGACCGTCAACAGGCCGATCGCCCCCTTGTTGAAAGCCCGCGTCAGCGAATGGTCGACCAGGGTCAGGCTGCCCGGCACCCTGGGCGTGAACTCGACGATGGCCGAGCCCCCGGCGGGCACCATCGTGGTCTGCACATTGCGCTGGAAATGGGCGCTGCCCTCGTTGTACACCTTGTCGAAGATCGCGCCGATGATGTGGAAACTGGAAGCGAGATTGGGACCGCCGACGCCGAAGTAGATCCGGACCTTTTCACCGGCCTTGGCCGTCAGCGCCTTGTTGCCGGCCAGCGCGCGGTCGGCGCCGTTGAACAGCACATAGGTCGGCTTTTCATCTATCGCCTTCTGCATGTCGAAGGGCTGCAGCCCGCCGGCCCGATACCCGGTGCCGGTGTAGAATTCGCCCTGCATCACGTAGTACTCGCGATCCACCTTGGGCAGCGGCTTTTCCGGCTCCACCAGAATCATGCCGTACATGCCGTTGGCGATGTGCATGCCCACCGGCGCAGTGGCGCAGTGGTAGACATAGAGGCCCGGATTCAGCGCCTTGAAGCTGAACACCGCCTGATTGCCCGGCGCCACCAGCGTCTGCGGCGCGCCGCCTCCCGGCCCGGTGACCGCGTGCAGGTCGATGTTGTGCGGCAGCTTGTTGCTGGCCAGATTCTTCAGATGCAGCTCCACGGTATCGCCGGTCCTCACCCGTATCATCTTGCCCGGCACCGTGCCGCCGAAGGTCCAGAACATGTAGCGAGAACCCGGCGCGATCTCGCGCTCCACCTCCTCCACCGTCAAATCCACCACCACCCGGGCCGGCGTCTTGCGCGTGATCGGCGGCGGCATCATGGGCGGCGCCACCAGTGCCTGATGGACGATCGGCAAGGGCCCTGCGCCCGCCGGCGCGGCCAAACAGGACAGCGCCGCCGCCAAAACGCCGGACAAGGAAAATCCGTTCTTCAGCAATCTTTTCACCGCAACACTCCTCGCCTGATATCGGCGAGCCGGAGGCGAATGCAGCAAGGACACAGCCGCCGGACACGCCAGACTGACACCGCGGGCGCAAGGGCCCGCCTTAAAATGCATAATCAATACATGTTAAAGTCTGCCGGATTGGGTCCTCGAGGAAAATATCAATGGCATGATTGCTTGATGCAGAACAAGCCGCCGCTAAGCGCCCGTCGCTTTTTTGCAGAATGCCCTTTCAGGCAATGAAAAGCCCCGGCGAAAGCCGGGGCTGGAAATTGGTGGAGGCGGCGGGAATCGAACCCGCGTTCTTGCGCGTCTGGCGGTAGTGGTTTTGAAGATACTGACCAAAAACAGACCAACGCTCCAAAATTCATTGCTCGTCTGGCTTTGGGCAAAACATCGCAACCGCCCTGCTGCCGGCGTCATCGACCTCGGATGGAATCCAGCGCCCATACGTTCGCCGGATCATGCCCCAGTCCGCATGCCCCATCTGTTTCGCCACCCACATCGGGTGCTCGCCAGCTGAGAGCATCATTGACGCATAGGTATGACGGGTCTGATACGGGTAACGATACCGCACTTTTGCCCGCTTGAGGGCGTGTTGCCACATGGTCTTCCGAATCGGCTGATCCCCTGCCCACCTATCCCCGGTATTCGGATTCTGGAAAATTTCCGCCCATTGGGTGTAGGTGTACTGCTTCTGATCCATCAGAGCGGAGAGCGCCGGCGCCAGCAACTTTACCTCGCGTCGCCCCGCCCGTGTTTTCGTATCCTCAGCACTGACGGCCTTTTGCGTCCTGGCCTTGTTGACGCGAATCACCCGACGCTTCCAGTCCACATCAGACCAATCCAGCGCCACCAACTCAGATGTGCGGAGCCCAGTCCAAAAAGCGAACTGAATGAAGTTCCTGGCCTGACCTTCGCATGCATTCAGAATCCGTGTCTGCTCTTCAGAGGTAAATGGATCGATATCATCATCCGTTTTCGGTGGCTCAACTTTTCTATAAGTCCAATCGGCAACAGGATTAGACTGTATTAGGCCATCGTCCAGAGCATCATTAAGCGCTGTTCTGAGGACAGACTGTATATTCGCCAGAGTTTTATTTGAACAATTAGTTTTCTCCAGTTTTTCACGAATTCCACCGCGATTTAAATCTGCCAAAACATCGTTCCCAAGAATACCAATCAAGTGGCCGTAGACAATCTTCCGATACCCACTCATAGTGCTCGACTTAATCGTCAGTGCCTTTTTCTCCAGCCATGCGACGATGTAATCGCAGGCAAGCATCTTGCTCGATACAGCACGAGCCAGTGCATTCGCGCGCTTGGAATTTGGGAATGTAGTTGCATAATCAAACGTCCCTTGGTCAATCGCCAAAAGAATAGCGGCCCGATGTTGGGCCGCACGTTTCATATTAGCGGGGGTGGGCTGTAGCTTGATCCGCTCCTTGCATCGTTCTCCCGCATAGTAGAAGTCGATTTCAATCGTCGACTTCGAAGCGGGCCTAACGCCTTCGTACTCCCGTTCTGCACCCATTCTTGATAACCCTCCGTATCAATAAGCACTCGATCATCTGGGGCTTTTACCCAGACAATCCCCTCCTTCCATATGCCGTCCCGGATTTTCGTTCTGACGGCCACCGGCGTATATCCGGTCTGCTCGGCAAACCTCTCGATCGTGACAAACCTATACATGGCCGCCCTCAAATAAAATAGGCCGCCCAAAGGCAGCCCTATGAAGAAAACTAGTGCGCTGTTACTGCTTATGGAAACTTCAAATTCACCTTTTGGCGGGCTTGATGTAAGCGTTCATTACTGCTCATGCAAGAGCCATGCAGGCCAAGTCTACGGTTTCCAGTAGAGCCTCGACGTTGCCGCCGTTGTCGATCGTGAGGTCGCGCGGATCGCGCGGCAGAGCGATCTCAGTTGTATGCGCGAGTGATGCCTCATACCCCGGCCGGTCGACGTGCCAGACCCAGCCTCCTAGCTGCCGGATCAGGTCTGCCTCAGCTGTAGGGATCGGAGCAGTTGCGGCGTAGCGCAGGCCAGACACGACAACCGGCGCCGCAGCAGCCTCGATCTGCTCGCGCACTGCGCAGATGAAATAGTCCCACCCGGCCGTCGCGCGCCGGTAGTCGCCCCAATGCTGCTGCAGCCAGCGAGGCGAGTGCGGGACGCGGCGGTCGCCTGATTCTGTCCCGATATCCCGCCATTTCAGCCAGTGAAGGAAGCCTGCATCGCAGCACAGGAAAAGCGCGAGATGGAAACTAGGCTCGTCTTTCATGTCCTGATTTTCGAAGTCATGATCATGATCAGGGAATGCGGCGGACAGCTCCTCCCTGATCTTGTCCGCGAAGCCGATCTTCACGAAGCCGTGCTCTTCGACCAGATGGTCAGCGATGGTGTCTTTACCGGACTTCAGTGGTCCGGCGAGGCCGATTAGATGCATGTGGTTCTCCTGCGCAAGCACGCTGAATGGAGCCTGCGATATGATGGGTGTTTCTTCTGCGGAGCGCGCCGTGACTAAGACAAAATACCTCGCCCGTGTTGTTGCATATTTCAAGGGAGAGTTTGCCCGGCTATTGGCTGCGAGAGATGCTGAATTGCTGGAAGAACTGAAGGAATTGCGAAGTCCCGTTCGGGATGAGCAGGGTAGGCTTGTGTTCGATTTCCGATTTGAGCAGCTCTATTTTCTGCTGGCGCGTCGAACGGATATTGGTGAAGAAGAGCTTCCGGGTACGCTAGGAAATGGCAAGGATGTGAGTGATTTTTGCAGACTAATTTCCCATCCTTGGCCCATTAAGGAGTTTGAGCTGCACGGGCTTACAATAAAGCCGGTTCAGCTGGCTCGTTCCACCGGTGGCACCCTCTATCGAATTCAGTCCCTGCATCCACTGCTGGTCGGCTGAGACTGCTCCATCGCGGCGTCGATGGCGGCATCTACTTCATCCCTGTCGGTTGCACGCTCGTGGAGAACGGGAATTTCTCGGTCCGTTCCGCAGATTTCGAGAACGACGCCACGATCTGTAAAGCATTCTCCGATGTGGGCATCCTGAGTCAGCCACCGATACCGCGCCGCGTCCCTTTCCAACTCCGCATACCGTTCAAATGCCCTGACACGCTCCAGAGGCATGTCAGGCCGCTCCACCAGGATGCGGGCGCGCTGCACTTGGTTGTCGTGGTTGGCCTTCCAGTGGTCGCGCTCGCGCTCCAGCTCGGTGATGCGCGCGGCCATACGCTGATACTCATCGCCAGCGATGTGTAGTAGCTGCTCTGTCGTCAGCCTGGCAGGCATGCCGCGCAGCAGGTTGATGTGCAGTGCGTTCGAGTCGCGCAGCTTGTGCCACTCGGCCAGTTCGGCGGCCTGGGCGTCGATGTGGGCGAGCAGTTGCATTGCCAGCTCCGTGCCAGGTGAAACGCCATTGTTGGCAGCGGTGGCATCGACGTAGGCACGCAGCCCGGCGAGTTGGTTAGGGGTTAGCATGGCCGCCTCACTTCAAGCGCTACGCGCTGCCCAAGAGCCAAGTAATCGCGCCAGGTCGTCGGCTTCACGCCTACCGGCCAGCTCGCCCATGGCATCCCGTTTTGTTCCTCCCCGTCTCTAATCTCTGCAAAATGCCAGAACACCATGTCGGTCAGCATGTTCCAGGCGGACTGGTCTTCCCACTCTGGCTCTTCATAACCAACCCTCTCGCCAAAACCTTTAGTGCCTTTGAGCACGTCCAAGTGAAACCAGTCATATCGTTCACCCGGTAGTGCAGTATGCGTTGATCCGGCATAGCTGGGATCAATTTTCAAAACAAGGCAATGGCACTTGGCGCACAGCTTCTTGAACTGGCGCGGATTCATGTGATTGACCATCACTCACCTCTCCTTTCTCAGGCGCTGCAGTTGCCGCAGTTCGGGCAGCTGCCATACCAGCCGGCGGCGGTGACGAAGCGGCCGCAGCTGGCGCAGTTGAAGCGATCGCGCGCCGGCCGGCGCCGCTTGCTCAGCTTGATGCCGGTGTCGCGCAACGCGGTGGCGATCGAGACGTCTTTCTGGCTGACCAAAAGGCGCGATCGCTCGTCGATGTAGCCGGCCGGCAGCAGCCGCAGGCCGCGCGCGGACAGCGCCGGGACATCGTCCGCGCCATAAACCGCGGCGCGCCGGAGATCGGCGGTACGGTCGCCGGCGGTGCTGACGAAAATCAGATCGTTGCCGTTGAACTCGCCCAGGTGCGCCGCGTAGAAGCGCGTTTCGCCCGTGGCGGCGCGCGCCGCCTCGTCCACGTCGACATGCTGGTGATCGACACCGCAGTGCGCCCGGGCGTCGATATAGGCCCGCGGCCAGGGGATGTCGGTCTCGCGGCTGCGGTGCTGCGCCAGCGCCTGGTCGCGGGTGTAGATCTCCAGCCTGGCCAGATCGGTGTAGTAGCCGCGGCCGCCGACGCCCCAGAACTGCAGGTGGTCGCCGGTAAGGCTGCGGGAGTCTTGCAGGTAGAACCCGTCCATTACTTGCCCCCTTTCCGCATTGCCTCGACCCTTTCGAGGAATCGCCGAGACTCAGCCAGCTTGCGCTCGCAAATCACTACTTGCTTGCGCGCCCGCTCCAACAGCGCCGCGTGAGCCTCCTCCCATGAGTTGAAGTACTTGCCATGTTGCGACGGCCTGATGGGTGTCGCATGGTGCTCAATGATCCGTGGTCGCTGGATATTTATCGGCGGCAGTTCGTATTTGCGCATCACTCGTCCCCTTCCTTCGGCTGCTCGCTCACCAGCCGCTTGCCAGCCGCGCGAATAGCCTGGCCGATGTCAATTTCGCCACTGGGCGAATCGTAGATGCATCCATCCCACTGCTGGGCAATCTCCTCGATCACATCCGGCAGGTGCTGGCCAGGAAGGCGAGGTTCAGCGAACAACGGAGACCCCGGCGGCAACTTCTCCCCTTCCAGCGTCAGGTAGGCGATCTTGTTACCGGCCCCATTGAATCGGATCTCTGCCACTGGCCGGCTCGTTGGCGCTGCCGCGCTGGTGTTGTTTCGAATCCGTTGTGCAATGATGTTGTCTAGCCCGCCCATTACGCTCTCCCTTCATTCGGCTGCCGCTCGGCGGCGCGATCGATGCGCTCAATCGCGGCAGCGATCAGGGCGCCGGACTTCACTAGGTTGCGGCGAGGGTCCGCGCTGGGTTTCCACCAGTCTCCAGCCCACGGCCACGGCCTGGGCGGATCGCCTGCCGGGTATGCCAGCGTGTACATTGCGTAGCAGCCGGCGGCGCAGGGCAGTACATACTCCCCGTACTGGTCGTCATGCTCTGGTGTCCAGCCCTCGACCTCGATCTGCCGGCAGCGCTCGGCGGCGATGTCGTCTAGCGCGGATGGAAGCTGCTGGGCTGGCTGCGGTGCGGCGGCGAGCAGGGTGCGCATGCGATGATCGGCGCAGGGGCGGCAGGCGCACATCGGCACCATGCCCTCTTGGCACGATGGATTGAAGGTCATGGCATACAACACCGACTCAATCGCCTCGCGCCACCCCTCCGGCCCGGCCGGCGCGGGCTGATCTACCGAGGATTCCTCGGCGGTTGGTTCGGCGGCGAGTATGGCGCGGGCCTCAGCAACAACATGCCCATGGATGAATCCCCTGCGGACCTCATCGAGCGCTTGCTTATCCGCCCTCTCGCACTCATAGATCAGCCGCTGCAACATCGTGCGCCACCCATCCGGCACGGCCGGCGCGGGCTGCGGGCGGGTGTAGATGAAAACCTTGCATGCCATGTACCTGCCCGGAAGGTCAGATAGGCTGTCTACCTCTGCCTGGGCGGCTTCCCGATGTTCGTACAGTTTCCACGGCGTGACGAACCCCGATGAGTAGCGAGTGCCCTCGCCATCGAAGTACACGGCCCACATCTCAGCCACCGGCACCGGCTCGCCGCTCTGCTCTGTGGCCGCCTGGTGCAGCTGCAGCGCAGTTTCTACACGTTCGATATGATCGGCAGTCAGGTCGCCGGATCGGAATGCGCGGGCGGCGGTATCGATCAGCGCTGCCAGTTGGGTCATGGTTTGCATGGTGCCTCCTCCATGTCGGTCTCGGTGACGGTGTGCTGCCGGATGTTGACGACTTGATAGAATCTGGCCACGCAGTGCTCCGCCTGCCATTGGTCGAGAAACGCTTGCAGTTCGGCCTTGGCCTCGGTGGAAACGTCGGGGAAGTCGTCGGCAAATTCGCCGCCTTCATCGCCGCCGCGTTCGGCAATCTGCTCGATCACGTCGTCCGCGTCGATCCAGTTCGTGCCGTGTTCCTGCACCTCGCCGACGTGGACGACTGAACCGGTCGCCAATTCGTAATCGTTGATCAGCTCGCGCAGGGAGTCGGCTTGGAACGTTTCGCCGTTGTGGCTCCACACTTGGCGGGGTTGGGTGTTGGGTTGCATCACGCTACCTCCTTGTCTTCTTTGTCACGCTGCGCTTGGAGCGCGGCTCTGGCGGCTTCGAAATGCTCCGTGCCCTGGCCGTCGCCATCACCGCCATACAGGGCGATGCGGATCACATCCAGTGCGAGCTTGATGGTCCAGGTGTCCCACCCCTCATTCGTGAGCTCGGCTCCGAGGCGGCACAGCTCGTCCTCAGCCTATTTCAGCGCCTCCTGCATCATCGAAACGGTCTTGATCACCGGCATGGCGTGGCCTTCCGCCTCTCTCACGACGCGGTGCCCGCTATCCCAGGCAGCCATCATGTCGGGTGTGATTGGTCCAGCATGCTGAGCCGATACCATCGCCCGGCACGCGTTCAGCGCGCTGGCGTAGGATGTGGCCACGAACTCCGGCGGAGTGGTGGTTTTGGTGTTAGCCATTGCTCGCCTCCAGTTTCTGTTTCAGTGCCCGCGAGCAGTTGGCGTCGTGCCAGGCCTGGGCGTTTTGGCTGTTTGGCTCGTCCTCCTCGGGGATCAGTCCGGGGCCATCCAGCGTGTTTTCGATCCACTCCATGGCGCTGTCCGCGCCTGCTCCGTGTTTCCATTCGAGCCACGCGGCCTGCATCGCGGTGATGTTGTCGTGAAGTATTAATTGAGCGAACTCGCCGGCTTGTTGACTGGCATTGGCCTCAGCAGCCAACTTGTCTACTGCGGCCAGCAGGTCGGGATAAGACGAGTCGCCGACCAACTCGCGGATGGCGGCCTTGATTTCCTCCGCCAGCGCGGCGGGGTTGATGTTTGGTTGCATGGTCATTCCTCCACGTTGGTGGTGGTCAGGTGCGGGTCGGCATTAGCGCGCCGCGGCCGCCGTTGAATCTGAAGCCGGCGATGCCACTCGGGCCTGCCGTTGCGATTTCTGCGTCAGGCAGAGCAGCGATGAGCGACAGGTATCGGAGCTGGAAAAAGGCCTCGCCGATCTTGACCGGGATGGAGGCCTCTCTTTGCCCGGTCCCATTGCAATCAGGGCACTCCCCTGCGAGCTCCCCTTCCCCATCGCAGGCCTTGCACTCGTAGTCATGGCCGTGGTGCTCAAACTCGCCCTCGCCATCGCATGACGCGCACTCCCGGCCGTGGCCTTGGCCTCTGCAAGTACGGCATGTGATGAATACCGGCGATGGCAAAGCTGGCAGGGGCCGGTATCCGGCAGTCGGGATGCGGTCCAATACCTGGGCCATGTTGAAGTTGGCGGGCGGCGCGGGGTGATCTCCAGCGGCGTCCAGCTCGATCATGATGTGCCCGTTGGACGCACCGGTTTTCCCGCCGACGGTAAACGGCGTATGCAGCCAGGCGCGACTATCGTGCTTGCTGGCGCAGAACTGCTGCAGGTCAATGTTCATGCTGCCACCTCCTTATCGAAATCAAAAAGGGACGGCATAGCGAACTCGGCCTCAGCCGATTTGCAGTAGTGGACGCCGTCGAGGAAATAGCCGTGGTTCAGCTCGCTGGCCTGACCGCGGCGGCCCTTCAGGATTGCGCGGTATGGAACGGTCATCAGGCCACCGAACGGGTCGTAGACCAGCTCGTCAGGACTGCTGTAGCGCTCGATCAGCCGGTCGACGATGTCGAACTGCAACGGGCAAACATGCTGCTCGACATTGCGCCGGGCTTGGTCACCGTTCAGCGTTCGCATGCGGCTGACGTCGTGCCACACGTCCGGGTGGTGACTACCCGGCGCCAGCGACATGAAGCTGGCCGGCAGCGCACCACGTGCTTCCAGCTCCTCGCCAATCCGGACGTGGTGCTCGTAGTCGTAAACGTTGGCCAGGCTGAAGTCGGTGAACATCTGTGCCAGCTTCGCCGGGCCGTAGCTGGCCATCTCCTCGGCCGAGAGCAGGCGGTTGCCACTGGTGCGCCAGAACGCATGCGCATCGACCTGCCAGCGCGCCCGGGTGTAGTCGGCCTTGGACTTGGCCACCGGCTCGTCGGCGTAGCCGCGGCTGCGATCGGTCTGTGGTTTGCGGAACAGCAGCACGTATTCCGGGCTGCCTACGCCCATCTTGGTGCCGTCCTTGCACTGCTCGGTCCAGCTCAGGCGGTAGGTCTGATTGTTCTCGCGCACCACGTCGGTGACGATGGTGATCATCCCCATGTAGTCGAAGCCATGCCGGCGAGCGTGGAAAATCGCCTCGGCGTGGAATGGGCTGACAGTAGGCGCGCCGGCGCCGGTGACATTGCCGAACAAGATTCGGTCCTTGACGTGGCAGCAGTACAGTCGGCCCGGCTTCAGGATCCGCAGCAGCTCCGGCGTCAGGTAGTCCATTTGCCGCCAGAAATGGTCATTGTCCTCGGTATGGCCGAAATCGTTGTAGCTGGGGCTGTACTCGTAGTGGTTGGCGAAAGGGATCGAGGTGACGATCAGGTCGACGTTGTCTTCGGGCTGCCGGCGCGCCTCGTCGACGCAATCGTTGTTGGCCACCAGATAACGGTCGCCGCTGGCCTCGACGCGCTGCACGCCGATGGCGCGCGCCAGCGTCTCCTGCATGGCCAGCTGGTTCAGGCCATAGCGGCGGATGATTTCAGTCATTTTCTGCACCATTTCCTCGTGCTGGGCCCACTTCAGCTGCAGGGTGCGCAACACCTCGCGCTCGGCCTCGCTATAGATGATGTCGATCCGGACCGGATGTGGCTGCTGGAAGCGCTGCACACGGTGGATCGCCTGGATGAAGTCGTTGAACTTGAACCCGATGCCGACGAACACTTCGCGGTGGCAGTGGCGCTGAAAATTGCAGCCGCTGCCGGCGATAATCGGTTTGGTGGAAAGCAGCCGGTATCGGCCGGCGCCGAAATCGACGATGCGACGCTCGCGCTCGTCCAGGCCCTGGGTGCCCCACACGCTGACCGCCTCGGGCAGCGCGACCTGGATCGCGTGGCGCTCGGCCTCCAGGTCATGCCAAAGCACAAAGTGGTCGGCCGGATCCGCGCTGACGATTTCGCAGGCCTTGGCCACGCGCGCCGACAGGCTGTCGCGCTTTTCAGCGGATGCCGCCTGTAGGCCCAGCGCCAGATCCGGAAACAGCAGGTTCTGGCCGATCTTGTCGGCGCCGGCGGCGCTGTAGTCGCTGGGCACCTCGTGGTAGCGGACATCCAGCGGCGGCAGATCGTAGCCGGCATCGCTGTAGCCCAGGTCGCTGGGCTTCTGGATGAACACGGCCCAACTGGACACCCACAACCAGAACTCCTCTTCTTTGTGAGGGTACAGAGTCAGGTTGCCGGCCTTCTCGCTGTCGCGCTGGAAAAACCGGGTCAATGCCTGGCCGGTGTCCATCACACCCAGGAAACCCGCGTAATGGATCAGTTCCTTGAAACGGTTCGGGCTCGGCGTCGCGGTGTTGACAAGCTTGAACTCGACGCCCTCGAACAGCGGCAGGAATTCTTGATAGGTTTTGCTGCCGAACGAGCGCAACACGCTGGCCTCGTCCAGGCTGACCGCGGCGAATCGTCGCGGATCCAGCTTGCCCTCGCGGATCGTCTCGTAGTTGGTGATGTAGAACAGGTGGTCCTCCGCCACTTCGGCGCCGCTCTGAATAAAGCGCAGTTCGATACCCAGCAGCGCTGCCTCGGCGATCAGCTCATGCCGGACGCCCAGGGGGCAGACAATCAGGCCCGGCCGTTGGACCTGCAGCACAATCAGACGCATCCACTCGTTCTGCATTGAGGATTTGCCCAGGCCGAACGATGCGAAGATGGCGCGCCGGCCGCCCAGCACCGCCCAGCGCACGATGTCGCGCTGGTGTTGGTACAGACGCTCATGCACTGCCGCCGGCTGGATCTCGAAGCCGCTGAAGCTGGCCATCCGGATCTTGGCGCGCAAAAAGTCGATGTAATCCATGTCGGGCTCACAAAACAGCGCCGCCCGGCTGGTGAGGCGCGGGCGGCGGCGGTTGGTTGATCGGCTGGTCGGGCAGCCATAGGTCGTATGGGCAGGTCATGCGGCGACCCTTTGGCGCCGGACCTGCAGCGCGGCCTTGTAGCTGGCCTTGGCTTCTTGCTTGGTTGGTTTCCACTGGCCAGCAACGACATCTTGTCCCCAATATCTGTTGCGGGCGACACGTCGATAGCGATAGCGCCACTCGTGCCGGCCGCTGATCCATTTGCCGTCGTTGAGATGGCCATCAATCCATTGCAGTTCTCTTTCGACCTCTGGCTTGGCAATCCCAAGGTGATCGGCAAACGAGTCGCCAGTGCATCCATCGGCGTCGAGATAGTCCTGATAGTTGCGCTGTGCCTTGGTCAGCACTGGCGGCGGTGGCGGGGCCGGGCTGAACTGGTCGATAGCCTGATCGCCTGCGCAGGTCACGAAGAACCACGGCGAACCGCCGGTCAGCTCGCTGGCCGGCCGCTCCTCCATATAGCCCATGGTCACCAGTTCTCGGCAGTGATTGATGTCCTTGCCGCCGGCGACGTAGTGATTGCGATAGCGCCGCCCCTGGCCGTACTCGTCCAGGCCGCGCGAGTGCTGCAGGATGTGGAGCAGTTTGGATTTCATGCTGCGATCCTCCGTTCAATCTTTGGCAGCGGGGTGCGCTTCCGGTTGTGGACGGCGAGGTCCATGCAGTTGGCGGCGATCAGCGCGGCTGCCGGATACGGGCTGACGCTGTTGCCAACCATGCGCACCTGCGCGGTCTTGGTGAATTGCCGCACCAGGTGCGAGGCCACCAGGCCGTGGTGTTCGCCGCCGGCGCTCAGCGTGCGCAACGGTTCGTCGGCGTCGCGGCCGTCGCAGTTGCCGCGCAGGTGGGCGAGGTGCGCCGTCACCAGCTGCTGCTGGCTGCCGGTGGTGGTGATGGTGGTGGCCGGCTCATCCAGGCCTCGGCCGACGGTTTCGTTGAACCCGCCGTTGGCCTGCATCATGTAGGCGGTGGCCAGGTGGCGATGGTTCTCTTTCAGGATGGTGCCGAGCGGCTGGTCCACAGCGACCGGTTTGCCGCTGTAGCTGGGGCCGCCGGCGCCGACGATAATCGCCGAGGCCAGGCCGTGCTTGCCGCCGCCGGCGACCACGGTGCCCAGCGGTTTGTCGATGTCCAGCGCGCGCGGTGCCTGCCCTTCCCTCTCGCCATAGCCCAGCTGCACCATGGTGGCGGCCGCCAGCGCCTGGCCGCCGCTGCCGCTGGCGGTTATGGTGCCGATCGGGCGCTCGATGTCGCGCGTGCCATCGCCCCAGCGCTGGGCGCGGCCCGGTTTGCCGTCGCCGTGGGCGGCCTGGACCAGGGTAGCCGCCGCCATGGCGATTTCGCCTCGGTGCGCAGCCGTGATCGTCGGAGCCGGCTGCTGCGGATCGTAGACGCGATCGCCGCCCTGGTGCGTCAGCGGCACCATCGCCGGGCTGGCCAGCGCCATGCTGCCACCCTTCGGCCAAGCTGTGACGGTGGCCAGCGGCTCGTCGGTGCTGCGGCTGCCGTTTTTGTTGCTCCAGTTGGCGAGCTCGACGATGTACGGTTTCGGGTTGTCCAGCACGTACTTACGCATGCCCTTGGCGATCCGACGCATCGTCGCCGCGGCCAGCGGCCGTTTCTCCCGGTTGAAAATGGACTTACCGAGGTCGGAGAAATCGATGTGCTCAGCGGCGGCAACCCATGGCTGCTGCCCCTTGGCCGGCTTGGCGTGATGAGTGGCCTGCGGCCAGTAGATGGGCTGGCCATCACGACGGGCGAACATGAACAGGCGATCGCGGGTGGTGGCCGCGCCGTGATCGGCGGCGACCAGGCCGTCCACCACGTAGGCGTAGCCATGGCTGGCCAGGATCTGCAGGAAGCGCTTCCAGGTGCGGCCTTCGTGGCGCGGATCCGGCACGAGGAACTGCTCCTGCACCGGCACGCGCTCGCCCTTGGCGGCGACGGTGCCGTCCAGCTTGACGACGCGGCCGGTTTCCTTGTCGCGCTTGGCGATCAGCGGCCCCCATTTTTTCATCTGGTGGACGTTTTCGAGCGAGAGCGAGCGCGGGCTGACCTGGCCGGTCCAGCGCACTACGACCCAGCCGAGCGAGCGGATGGCCTTGCTGCGCGGCTGGCCGCCGACGGCCTGGCTGAAGTGGGTGCAGTCTGGGCTGGCGTGCAGGTGGCCGACCGGCCGCCCTTGCGTCGCGGCGCGCGGATCCACCTCGAACACGTCGGCGCAGAAATGCCGGGTTTGCGGGTGGTTCGCCCGGTGCATGCTGATCGCGTCTTCATCGTGGTTGATGGCGATGTCCGCGCCGCGGCCCAGGGCCTGCTCGATGGCGACGCCCATGCCCCCGCCGCCGGCGAACAAGTCAACGATGATTTCCTCGGTGGTGAGCAGGTGCAGCTGGCGCGCCATCGGCGCCGGCTCGAACGGGATGTCTTCACGGAGCATCAGGATGCTCCCGCGGCTTCAGGTCGGGCCCGATCGCAGAGGCTGGCCAACGGGACTGGCGCGCTGTGTGTGCAGCGTGGAGCTCGTTCAGATGAAAACCAGCCAACTCGGCGATTTCCATCGACGACAGCATGAGGTGGTTGGCGCTGGACAGCGGGGAACGCTCACGGGGGAGGTCTGGGTAGGCCAGCGCGATATGGGCCGGGATATCGGCCAAATCAGTGGAGTGGGCCATGCTGCATCCTCAATAAAAAAGAGGCCCATGAGGGGCCTCTGCAATAAAAAACCGCCCAAGCGGGCGGCCATCACTAACGTGTCTTCTCTTCGGTAATCAGTCGACCATGTCTTTCCACCTCTGCCTCAGCAGCGAACAGCCGCTGTGTCGGCACCGTCTCCAACCAGCTCTGCAGCGTAGCAACCGTTCGGCGCAGTACTGCCCATTCGTCACCTGTCACACCGTAGTGGCCATGCTGCTGACGCCGGCGTTTCACTGCGGCCAGCACCGCTACCATGTCGTTTCCATCCTGGTGACGTGCTGGTGTGTCGTACTGCGGCCAGCGGCGCAGCAGCGTGCTGCAGGTGTTGGCCAGGAAAATCAGCTCGTTGACATCGTGAGGCGTCCACTCCGCCGCCGGCCGCGCAGCGGTGAGCAGGCGCTTGATAGAGCGTGACTGGCACCGATCGGCAGTCGGGCTGAAAGCGGCACCCACCGGCAGACCTGGGATGCCCGACGGAATGGAGATCGGCCGCCGCTTGCATTGCTTCCTCATACATCACCCCTTTCGCTTTCGTGCCCTTCTTCCACATGCCGCGAGCTGCAGCAGCCCGGGCAGCCGCATTCGGCGCGCGGGCGGCGCATCGTCGGGCATTCATCAGCAGGCGGCGCATCCCGAGCAACCAGATGGTGATCGGCGTAGTCCTGATAGCTCATGCCGCGATCCGCCTCGAGGCAACGTTGTAGGCGCGCCGCTTGTTGATGAGCCGTTCCTGTGGAACCAGATTCCCGAGCACCACCAGACGCCGGATGAGGCCTGCCGCGGCGCTCTCATTGATTCCGAGCCTCCGCGCCACGTCTGGGCAGGTGAATGGTGGCTTGACCTCGCGCACAATACGCCGCATGCGGACGGCGTCCACATCGATCACCTCGCCCGGCGCCGGCAGCAGCTGCTCGGGCGGGATGCTCCTCAGCAGCTGGAGCAATGAAGGAATGGCCGGAGGCCTGCCCCCGCGGCGCATCTGGTTGAGCCCGTTCACGCCGCAGCCCCCCGCACAATGCCGATCGCGTTCTCACGGGAATCCAGCGGCAACTTGAACAGGACTATCGCGCCGCGCAGCTCGTCGACCAGCTTGTCGGATGCCTCCAGCTGTTTCTCCAGGCGGTCGGCCCGGTCACGTTCGTGCGCCGCATCTCGACGGGCCTCGGCCAAGTGCACCGCGAATTCGCTCAGCGATTCCGCCGCCTGGCGCTCCAGGCTGGAATATGCGGCCCGCAGAGCCGTTTGGGACGTTTTCATGCGCTCCAGCCGCGCGGCCAGCTCGGGGAGATCCGCTTTGGTCGGGCCTTGATGAATGGTGGTGTCGACTACTATCTTGATCATGGTTATGCCTCATCAGCAGTGGCTGCACCGCGCTCATTCTCGAAGTCGAGCGCGGCAGCCTGGTCAATGTTGTAGAGGAAGAACGAGATGTTCGATTCCAGGACGAAAAGGACCATTTCGTTTCCCTGGTGGATGGTTCCGAGATAACCGTCACGTTGCTGGCAGAGCCAGGCCAGCACCTCCCTTGTTTTGCTTTCATCCACTAGGGCGTAGCTGAACTGGATAGTGACGGGGTGGTACGTGCCACCAAGGGTCATCCTGAAAGGAGCATGCTCTGGAGCGCGCAGATGGAACCCTGCAGCAACCATCCTCTGCACCAGCCCGTCCGCCTTTGCGGCGCGGCTGAGTATCATCCCCTTGTCGAATCTTTCCAGCGCCTGCTCAGTGAGTTGCACCGTCGTTTTCATCAGATCGGCCACGGCACCTCCTCCGCCTCGGCAGGCCCGGGGATGGGTGCAGAAGCTTGGCTCTCTTCCAAGCCGCCCAGTACCTCCACCAGATCCTCCACCAACTCGCCCAGCTCTTCGCTCATCAGGATGAAGGTGGCTTCGAACAGGCTTTCGCGGTCGTCGCCGGCCTGGCTGGCCTCTTCCTGCAGCACGTCCAGGTACTGGATGCGCTTCAGCTGCAGACTGTCGGTCAGCTGGAAGCGGACTTTCTCGTTCCAGATCAGGCCCAGCTTGGCGACCTGCTTGCCGGTGGCGATGTGTTGGCGGATCTCGTCGCTGGTCAGGTCGATCCTCCGGACGCGCACCTCGGCGCCGTTTTCGCTGCCGTCTTTCAGCACCGCGTCCTCGTCCAGCTCAAAGCCGCCCGGCGCTTCGCCAGCGGCCAGCCAGTCGGTCATCGCAGTGTGCGGTGCGATCTTGGTGCGCGGCAGAGCGGCCGGGAACGGCGGCAGCGCCTCGCGCAGCTTCGAGACCAGGGCCTCAGCACGCGGCGCGCTGCTGGTGTCGGCGATCAGCCATCTGCCGGACATGAAAGCTGAAACGCAGCCGGACTTGGTGAAGGCGCGCGGCAGCAGGTCGTCGGTGATCTGCTCCTTCAGCGCCAGCTTTTCCTTGCGCCCGACCTTGCGCATTTCCTTGTCCTCGATCTCCTTCACCTTCGCATCGACGGAATCGCGGATCACCGCGCCCGGCAACACCTTGTCATCGCGCTTCAGACGCACAAGCAGACGGCCTCGCGAGGCATAAACCACGGAATCTTGATGGGCTGCCGGCGCCACCCAGCCTTCGCTGAACCAATCCAGGCCTGCGCACGGCTTGAACGGACGCTTGGCAAGAACCTCGGCCAGCTTGGCTTCGGTCGGCAACTCGCCCAGACGGTAGATAGATGCATTGTTGAACCAGACCATTTCTTACCTTTCATTCAGCCGCGACGACCTCGATCGCGAATGTGGATTTGTTCGGGTTGACCAGCAGCCAGCCAGCCGGATAGTTTTCTGCCAGACTCAGGCCACGCGCAGTGGCGACCTGCTGCAGAACGCCCTCCGCACCGGTATGCACTCGAACCGATACATATGGCGTCGCCGGCGGCCGGAACATCGCCTGGGCATCCAGACCGGCGCCACGGGTGTCGGCGACCAGTCCCTCCACCAGTTCGAAATCGTCGCGCCGCGCCTCCAGCGACTTCAGGTTGTTGATCATTTCCTGGCTGGTGTGGCGCAGCGCCGAGGAGAACAGGGATTTGCGAAACATAGTTACCTCCAGATCCCGGCGATGGAGTAGAGAACCACCACGGCCAGGCAGACGAGACTGTTGGTGAGGACGCGCTTCACGCCGCGCGCCTGACGATGTGGACCGGCAAGCCGCCCTTGCCGAAGCGGACAAACTGCAGATGCTTCCCTTGTTGCCGATACAGGGCGGCCAGCTCTTCGCTGATCCAGCCGATGATGTGTTCCGGGAGACGCATAGAACCTCCGGGCAAAAAAAGGCCCGGCACATGGCCGGGCGCAAGGGGGTGATGTCTACATTTGATGCACGCGCATCCTGCAGCAGCCTGAATCCAAGCTGCTCGGGGATGGCGACGATCAGGCGGCCTGCAGCTGGCTTTCGCGGACGTAGGTTAGCTTGTCCTTGCCCTCCTCCTTCACGCCGTAGAACGAGCCCTTGTGGGCCGGCTTGATCTCCGACAGAACGCCTTCGCCGCTGCGCGGCTTGCCGCGACCGCCGCTGGTGGTGAACTTCACTTTGGTACCGATATCCATGTGCTTTCCCTCTAGTTTTGGGTGGGCCGCCAGAGGCGGCCCGGTTGCATCAGCGATTGGGTCAGGCCCGCCGCATTGCCTGTTTGCTGCTCACGCTGGATAGGGCTGGTGGACAACTGCAGTCCAGCTTGGGCCTCGCGGTTGCCGCCGCTTGCGCATGTCCAGTGCGCGATCCTATTCATGTAGACCAACACGGTTGGCAGCTGCCGGCAGGATCATCCTGCCGTTCCCTCACGTCTTTGAACGTACACGTCCGATGACCGGACACAGGAGTTTTTGAGGGTCGAACACTATGCCAACGTCTAAGCTGCCGCGTGCAGTCGGGGCAGCCGCCATGCGTGTTGGTGGCCGCTTACGGCGGCCAGTCGCAAAAGGCCGTCACGGTCGCCCTCACCGTCCAACACCCTGAGCAAGCCGCCGGGCCAGCGGGTTCCCAACATCTCCTCGCGATGCGAAGACCTCACAACTACGGGCTGTTTATCGTCGCCGCGCCGACGTGCGTTGCTCTCACACTGAAGCGGACCGGGCTTGATACCGGCTGCGGGCTCTCTCACGTCGCCTATCGAGGTGTCCAAGGCGCAGTTTTCAGGGCGGCACCACCCGCCCGCGTTTTTAACGTGTCCCGTGCTGCTAGGCTGCGTGCCCTTCCGCGCCGCCGCTTCAGTGTGCCGCCTCGTGAGAAGCGGCTATTTGCTACTGTCTCCGGCTCCACTCCCTTCATCTGCATCTTGCGGCCTTGCCGCTTCCCGCTCGCCCTGCAGGTTTCTATCCCCGCCTGGCGCCGCTGGTTGCATCCGTTCATGTGCCGGCTCTGGCCGCCCTCTTCGTCCTGGTTGCTGCCAGGATGTCCCGGTGGGCGGTATGCCGTTGGTACTTTGGGTTGTTAAGGATCGGTGCACGACTGCTGTGCTGTTGAGGCAAGTATCACAATTGTGTTTTTTGAAGTCAACACGAATGTGTTTTTGCGCGCCAAAGAATTTCCCCCTTGTGTTGCTTTCAACATACACATGTGTGTTTGAGGGACGGATGCGCAGAGAATGGAACGGCAGTTTGAAGGCCGCGCGCATGACGTATGAGTGCCAAAATGCTATAAGTTTCAGCATGAAAGTTGAAACCATTCGCCTAGCCAACCTGCAGAAGCTCATCTCTGAGAAGAAAACCATTAGAGCGGTCGCACTTGCGGCAAACACCTCCGCGACGTACCTAAGTCAGATACTAAACAGAACCAAGTCCTGCACGGGTAATCCTCGCGGCCTTGGATCTGTCTTGGCTAGAAAGCTAGAAAAAGGATGCAACAAACCTGAAGGATGGATGGATCAACATCATCCAGAAGACAATGAAGGTGATGAGGTAGTTGGTAATAAGCAAGACTTACTTGATGCGTTTTCTAGGCGAGTAAATTTAGTCTGTGACAGACTCGGAATTCCCCCAGCTGGTAGAAATAGGCAAGAATTGCTTGGAAAACGCTATGGAGTAAGCCAAAAAGCAGCCCGCAAATGGCTGGTAGGCGCAGGGTTTCCAGAAACCGCGATTTCTATCAAGATGGCAACCGATGCAAGGGTAAGCTACACCTGGCTAATGACAGGATCGGGTAATTTTGACGACTCCAAGTCTTCCGCCCTTGGCTGCAGTCTGGACCTGGCGCTGCACAGCTACTCAATCGAAGAAATTGCAGCACATGTGAAAAGTAGAGGTTTAGAAGATTCAATAAAGCTAATCAGACTACTAGCAAGCTGATAGCTCCTTGAAGCAGACTAATGCAGGCCCACATACAGAACGATGACAAGCAACCCGCTTCGGGGGTTTTCTTCGCCTTGACCACGCTGGCTCGCACCGGCAGACTCACCTCAAGCACCAGCCTGTACCTTCAGGGTTCAGATAAAAACACCTGGAGCCCGCAGAACAGCCCGCCACACCGCGGGTTTTTTTGCGCCCAGGGCAGGCAACAGGGTACACATTTTGTCAACATATTAACATCCACTGTCAGCATATGAGCAAAACCATAGCCCATCATCACGGGCATGCATATGGAACAGATTGGCGAGCGCATCCGTGTTGCGCGCGAGGACCGTGGATGGAATCAAGAGCAATTGGCTAGGAAGGCCGGCATCGGCCGCTCCACCCTGTCCAACATCGAGAACGGAGGCCAGGACACGACCACAGAGGTGTTTTTCTCCCTGGCTAAAGCCCTCAAGCTGAACCCGATCTGGTTGTATTCCGGTTCCGGCCCGCGGGAGCAGGCTGTGCCAGAAAGCAAAGCCTACATCACCGCAGATTCCCTGGATGACCTAGCCGAGCGCATGCTCGCCCGCGGCGCGGAGGAGATCGGCCAGTTGATGGCCCTGATCGTGAAGAAGCAAGCTGAACGAAAATAAGGCGGTCAACTAGCCTTCAGGGCAATGTTGTGCGCAAACCACGCGGAATTTGCTACAAAAGTGAGCGGTCCGGCTGCTATCGTTAAGGTTACGTAATAATGCGTAGCACGCCGTGCCATCAGAGACATTCCACAGTAGATTGCGGTCCGCCATCGAGGACCGCGGAACCACCATAACAGCCGTCGCCGCACACCTTGGAGTCAGCCGGCACACAGTAACTCGCTGGTGTAAATCCCAAATGCCAGATGATGATCAAATAAATAGACTGGCAGCATACCTCGGCATCAGCCCTCACGCCCTGCTCAGCGGAACCGAGATATCCCCCGAGCACATGGCCGCTTGTCATAGGCTGTTCGCCCTTGCCACTGGCCTATCTACCAGGGACGTCGAGGCCATGATCCACCTGGCTGAGTCGATTCTTGCTACAAAAGTGTAGCAAAAGTTAACAGAAGACAATTCTGTATCAATACACACTCATCCCCAATCTGTCGTAGCCTATTCGTGCATGCAGCAACAGCCCACAAGGCCGCGCGCATAGAAAAAAACTCGTCGATTGGAGCGATAGAATGAATTGCACCTGCAGTAGAAAACCACCTTGCATCAATGCTGAAAGTTGCCGGAACTACTTGATAAGGAAAGAGAACATTCTGGATGAAGAGGTGGTCGCAATGGCGATGTACAAAGTACTCAAGAGCGGCAGGGTGACGTACGTTCAGTGGGGAGATAAAGGACTACTTGAACAAGCCTTAACTGCTATGAAATGAAAAAAGGCGGCTTAGCCGCCTTTGCTGTTTTTCAAGATTAGCTCAGCAAGCAACCTGGCTGAATCCCCCGCTCCGCGGCGTTCAACCTCCAACAAGATGTCATCAAGACTTGCCTCAGTAAGTAGTACAGGCCGCTCGGAATTTTCAATTGGTAGTTCTTTTTCACCTCGCCCTGTTTCAAGCCATTCATACGACACACGGAGAGCTCGCGCCAGTTCCAGGGTGTTCCTGGATGCACTATTGCGATTCTCAATGTTGCTGATAGTAGATTGATACGGGGCTCCGATGAGGTCAGCCAGCTCTTTCTGACTCATACCAAGCTCGACCCTGCGAGTCCGTACACGTTCACCATATGTGCTCATATGCAACATCGTAGACACTTCATCAAACACGATGGTGTTTACTTCGTTAGCAGTTGTGTTGACCCAATGAACACATTTGTGTTGCAATCCCTCCATGGACTGGCACAACATTATCTCATCCCTCGTTAAGGCGGGCGTGACCCGCGAGACGATCGCCAAAGAAGCGGGCTGCTCCCTTTCCTTGATCAATGCCCTTGCTCAAGGAAAGAGAGGCAAGCGCCTTTCATTTGAGATCGGGACAAAGCTGCTGAAGTTCTGGAGTCGCTACCAGGCGTCAAGGTGATGTAAGGGTAGCCCATCGATAAACCCATTTGGCATGAACAAAGAGGCCCGCTCATGAACACCCGCTACACCCACGTCACCGCTACCGCCCAGACCGTAGCGAAGAGCCACCACAACGGCATTGCCGGCCTGGCCGTGGCGATGCAGAAAGGGCCGTCGGTACTGGCCAACAAGCTGAACCCGAACTGCGATACCAACCACCTGACGCTGGAGGAGGCTGCCGAGATTACCGATCGGACGCAGGATCCGGCGGTCGCAGACGCCCTGGCCGCGCTGTGCAACCGGATCACCGTTGCCCTGCCCTCTGGCGAGCTGACGCTGAAGGAGCTGTCGCGGGCGTTTTGCCAGCTGGCTGCCGAGTGCGGAGAGGTCGGGCAGGAAATCAACGCGGCGGAGCATCCGGAATCCGAGTGGGGGGAACGCATCAGCCCGAGTGAGGGAAGGCGAATTGAGCGCGCGCTGTGGGATTTGTTGTCCGCCGGCGCCGGCCTGCTGCAACGTGTGAGGGGTTGAGGAATGGGAAAGCCGGATGAGTTGCAGGTAAGCGTAGAGGTCGGTGATTTCATCGACCAACTAAAGGGTGTATTCGAGGAGGTTCGAGAAACTTTCCCACACCTGAGCGAAGGACTGTTCTGCGCGCTTGCCCAGTACGCCATAAAAACAAGCGACTTCGCCGCGAAGATCAACACCCCGGGACTAACAATCAGGGACGCGGACGGGAATGTTATGGTCGACATGACGGGGATCGGCGCGGCCTACATCAGGGAGCAGTTGTCAGTCGACCAGATCGACATCGAGGGACTGCGGATTACCCGCGGCGGTAGCATTGCCGTCGTCCAACCTGACCAGGTACTGGTCTCCATCGACGCGATCCACATCGAAGGCCAAATCCGCGCCGCCCTTGCCGCTCTCGACGGCAGCAGCTGAGAGACAAGCAGAATGGAAGTCATCAAAAACAAAACCCCTGGTCATCGCCGTTGGCGCGGCTCGCAGGGGCTTCGTAGAGGGTTTGCAATATGAGTATGCCCATGAGCACAACATTTTTCAATCCCGCCGAGGTGCCCGCGCGGCAAACGCCGGCTGAGGCGTGGCGCCGGAGCAACCCTGGCACGCCGTTGAGCAGGAGCCCGTCATGAGCGCGGCCGAGAAGGTGATCCAACTGGCCGACCGGCGCCCGGCTGCGGAAGAGCCGCCGCGCAAGGAGGGTTTTCTGGCCATTCCCAACGAGTTGATGGACGCCCTGCTGGCAGCCGATCTCACCGGGCGGCAGCTAAAGCTGGCGCTGGCCGTGGTGCGCAAGACAATCGGCTACGGCAAGGCCGAGGACGACTGCACCATCACCCAGCTGGCCGAGGTTGCCGGCCTGCACCGCCCAGACGCCAGCAAGTCCCTGCAGCAGCTGCTGGACCTGGGCATCATTAGCGCGCGCAAGGGGCGCCACGGACAGCTGGTGTCGCTCAATTCTCCGTCGAGTTGGCACTCTGGCGACGCGGAGCAAAACGCTACGCCTACCGCTACGAACGTAGCAAAACGCTACGCTGACCCGTCGCAAAACGCTACGCACAATAAACAATCCCAATACCCAAGTAATTCTATCCCCCCTATATCCCCCCAGGACGAATCGGTCCCGGCTGCTGGGCCTGCTGAAGACGCAACGCCGCCCAAGCCGAAACGGCCGCCGCGCGCCAAGGGGACCAAGCGAACTTTCGCCCAATGGCGCGATGAAACGAAAGCCGCCGGCGCCGCGCTGATCCCTGAAGACGATTCGGTGTTCGAGTACGCCGCCCAAGCCGGCATTGACCGCGAGTTCCTGCGGCTGGCCTGGATTGAATTCCGCACCACCTACACCGACAAGCTGGCGAGCAAGCGGTACGTGGACTGGCGCGCCCATTTCCGCGATGCCGTCCGCCGCAATTGGTACAAGTTGTGGTGGATGAAGGACGACGGCACCTGCGAACTGAGCACCGCCGGCCTGCAGGCGCGCAACGCCGCCCAAGCCGCCGAAAAGAAGGGAGCGAACTGATGCACGCCGAAAGCGAGATTTTCCAGCTGCATCACTCTGGCGCGGAACAGTCGGTGCTGGGCGGCCTGCTGCTGGACAACCTGGCATGGGACAAGGTGAGCGAGACCCTGACGCCGGAGCAGTTCTTCGACCCGGCGCACCGCGCCATAGCCCAGGTAATGTTCGGCATGCTGAAAGCCGGCGCCCCTGCGGACGTGATAACGGTTTCCGAGGCCCTCGAGGCCCAGGGCAAACTGGAAGTCGCCGGCGGCATTGCCGCGCTGACGACCATGGTGCAGAACACGCCCAGCGCCGCCAACATCCGCCGGTACGCCGCCATCCTGCAGGACAAAGCCATCGCCCGACAGGCGATCCACATCACCGGCGAGCTGATCGGGGAGCTGCAAACGCCTCGCGGCGCGAAGTCGGCCGAGCTGGTGGATCGGGCCGCTGGCGCACTTGAGATGCTGACCGCCGATCAAGGCGCTGCGGATCAGACGCTCGATGCAGTGGCACTGGCAAAGCGCGGTTTTGATAATGTAGACCGGCGCTGGTCTATGGAGGAAGGTCAGCTTGATGGGCTCGCCACCGGCTTCACTGATCTGGACGAGACGCTCTGCGGTCTACAGTCAGGGGATTTAATGATCATCGCTGGTCGCCCAGGCATGGGGAAAACCGCTTTCGCAATGAATGTGGCAGAGCACGTCGCGCGCGCCACCGGCCCGGTGTTCGTGTTCAGCCTGGAAATGAGCCCAACCCAATTGAGCGACAGGCAAATGGCAAGCCTGGGTGGGGTTGATTTGAAGCGGATTCGTACAGGCCGCCTGGAAGACGCCGACTGGCAAAAGCTGACCTACTACGCCAGCCAGGTGCAAGACATGCGGATGTACGTCGATTTTCGCGCCGGACTCAGCCCGGATCAGATCCGCAGCCAGTCCAGATACCTGGCACGCCTCCACGGCCGCCCGGCCCTGATTGTCGTTGACTACCTGCAATTAATGCGCGGCCCAGGCCATGGCACCAGTGATAACCGAAACCACGAAATCGGATTCATCACCGGCGCACTGAAGAGCCTTGGAAAAGAGCTGGAATGCCCTGTGGCGGCGCTGAGCCAATTGTCCCGAGCTGTTGAGTCCCGCGCCAACAAGCGACCGATGATGTCCGACCTCCGCGACTCTGGATCCATCGAACAGGATGCCGACGTGGTGCTGTTCACCTACCGCGACGAGTACTACAACCCCGACAGCACCGACGCAGGCACGGCAGAAATCATCGTTGGAAAGCTCCGCCAAGGTGAGGCGAAAACAGTCCGCCTGGGCTGGCAGGGCCAGTTCGCCCGTATGACTAACCTGCAGAACGACTGGATGCCCCGCCCTAGCCTCAGCAACAAACCACACAGAGGAGGATTCGAGGATTGAGCTCGACACAACGCCCTTCCAAGATCGTACCGCGCCCCGGCGATCAGCCCGGCACCGGCCGGCGCGACGACTACCGTACGGATCCGCACTGGCTGGCGGCCGTGGGAACCATCCGCAACTGCATGCGCTGCGGAAGTAACGTCGCGGTCCAGGTGGCGCACCGCAACGAGGGCAAGGGCATGGCCCTGAAGAACCCCGACGCCCTTTCCGCGGCGCTGTGCATGGAGTGCCATATCGCCCTGGACAACGGGAACCGATTCAATCTGGAGTTCCGGCGCCGGGAGATGGACCGCGCCATCGTGCATACCCTGGAGCGGCTGGCACTGGCCGGCCTGGTGCAGATCGACAAGCAACGGCTGAAGGAGCTGGGATGAGCATCAGGTTTAAGAAAATCGAAGAGAAGGAAGTCGGCCCTTTTGGAAAGTCGCTCCTCGCTCGTTACGAAATCATTCATGAAACGCCTGGGCTAAGTGGGACAAGGCTGTCTCAGGAATTAATGATCGTCTTTGATCCACGCATTGGAGAGGTTGGAGCCAAGCTGACGTTGACAGATCTGAGTGCACCGAGCTTCGATGCTGCTCTGGAAAAAATGGCCGAATGGTGCGACAGAATGGCTATTGCTTTGCGTGAGCCCCGCGAGATCACAGCCTCAATTCCGGTTGTGATCAAGACGGACGGCAGCTGCGAGGCCGAGGACGTGGAGGGCAGCCATTGACCTCTGTCACCTTCTTCATCCCAGGCGTTCCCGTGGGGAAACAGCGCGCGCGCAGCTCAACCAGAATCGGCAAAAGTCCAAGCGGGCAAGCCAAAGCCATCACCAGGCACTACACGCCCGCGGAGACCGTGAACTACGAGGCGCTGGTGTCCTGGACTGCCAAGAAAGCGTTTGGCCCCCTGCCCCTGATAGCCGGCCCGGTGGACATCGAGCTGCGGATATTCCTGCCGGTGCCGGCCAGCTGGCCCAAGCGACGCCGCGAGCTGGCGCTGGCCGGGCTGGTGTTTCCCACGGTAAAGCCGGATGTCGACAACATCGAGAAAGCAATCTGCGACGCCCTGAACAAAGTCGTCTGGAAGGACGATGCGCAGGTATGTGACGTAGTGAAGAGCAAGCGGTACTCAGAACAACCAGGCGTGAGGGTGACGGTCAAGCCGATCGCCAACGCCCAGGCAGCGTGAGGAACACGATGATCGAACCAGCAGCAGCATTGGTGAATTGGGCGCGGTGGGCTGTCGATGGCGGCAGCAGGACGGAGACCTGCTACTCAGCCGAGGGCCGATATTCCCAGGCTGAGGAACGCTACGTTTTCGCGGACGACGCCGAGAAACGCCTCCGGCCGCAGTACGACCCGCGGATCGGCGAACAGGTTGAGCAGCTGATCAACCGGCTGCCCGAGCAGGAACGGCTGGTGTTGCGCGCGCGGCACGTGAACTGGCCGCGACTGGCAGACGACATGGTGGCCCGCCGGCTGGCTATGTCGGCCCGGTCATTCGATACCGTGCTGCTGTCGGCCACGGTGCGGTTTGGCCGGTTGTGGCGTGAACAGCGCGCCCAGCGGCAGGCTGCATGAAACGGCCACGTGGCAACGGACTGGCGCGCCAGCTGGCCGATGTGCTGGCCGACGCGCCGCGTCCGATGCTGCTGGGCGAACTGGAGTCGTCTCTCGATTTCCAGTACGCCGCGGCGGAGATAATGTCGGCGCTCGTCAAGATGCAGCGCGCCGGCAAGGTGGACGCGACGACTATTGAGCGCAATGGGCCAGGAAGACGACTCGCAAGAGGGTATACTTTGACGGCTACTTCGTTAGGCTTGTAGAAAGAAACTGATGCGAATTGAATGCCCTCGCCGCTGCTCAGGAAGAGATTCATACAGACAGCGCCCCCTTACTGAAATGCAAATTTCCAAAATCACAGACCAGCCGTCTCTCAATGCGTTGAGCCTAAGTCAGCCAATGAGGTGCTGTTACTGCGGGTGCGTCCATATCGATGACCGAGGAACACGCCAAGCCATTGGAACCTTAGACGAAACATGGAAACCGCTGAATAGCTGATTTCGGCATATATGCCGACGACTTTTGTATACCCCAATAAAATCAAGGATCGGGTATATTGACGTCGTGTAGGGACAAATGCGCCCACGAAATAAACAATGAACCACCATCCTCGCAATGTAGTTTGCGGGGATTTTTTTATTGCCGCCACATGAGCCATCAGTAGCGCTCATGAACAGTCATCGACATCAGCCCTGCCGCATTGTGCCGCAGGGCTTCGTTGTTTCTGGAGCCCACTTGATGTGCACTTGGTATCTGCAGACTGATGGGCGCCGGCTGCTGGTAGATGACCATGTCCGCAGCGACTGCCAGTTGCTGGACTGCTGCGACGCAGACTCCGTTGGAGAGGCTTGGCTGGTGTTGGTAGAGGACTGGCAATGGCTGGACTGACCGCTAAGCTCTGCACAACGCCGGGCTGCGGTGCGCTGGTGAGGCCGCCCGCTAGGCACTGCCCATTCCATGAGCAGCGTCGCCAGGTGGCGGAGCGCGAGGCAGACCGGCGTCGCGGAACGCGCGTTGAGCGCGGATACACCAACGCCTGGTCGCGTGCGGCTCGGGCGTATCGAGCCAAACATCCATTCTGCGCCGAGTGCCAGCGCCAAGACGGCCGTCTGGTTGCGGCTGATCATGTCGACCACATCACCCCGCCGCGATACCGGGAGGCGATGGAGAGCGGCGATCCGGCAAGGATCGCAGATGCCAAGCGTCTGTTCTGGGACTCGAGCAACTGGCAGCCGCTGTGCAGGCGCTGCCACTCACGCAAGACGGCGGCTGAGGACGGCGGGTTCGGCAATGCACGATAAGGCTAATAAGGATGTTCAGACATCAAACGAAAACGCCAAACTAGAAAGTTGACCGTCCTAGTCATGACTATATGGGTGGGGGTAGTCAATCCTTTGAGGGGAACCGACCACTGTGACCGCGCGTACCCCTCTATTTTTTCCGCCGCGTAATAAGAAATTTAGGGGTAGCGATGACAAGAGGTGCGCCGCGGGCTCCAGGCGGGGGGCGAAAACCCAAACCGACCACGCTGAAAATGATCAGCGGCAATCCCGGCAAAAGAAAACTGAACCAGGACGAGCCAGAATACGAGGCGATCGAAGTGCCGGCGCCGCCGGCGTGGCTGTCGCCCATCGCGACAGATAAATGGCATGAACTGGCCCCGCAACTTTCCGGCACGAAAGTTCTGACCGACGTCGATCTGCACAACCTGGAGATGTTCTGCCAGGCCTATAGCCGGTGGCGCGATGCCGAGGATCTGGTCAGCCGGATGGGGGTAGTCGTTGAAACGCCGTTCGGGCCCAAGAAAAACCCGGCCTGCACCATCATCAACGAGACCAGCCGCCAACTCTCGACTTTCGGTGCGATGTTGGGGCTGGACCCGTCCAGCCGGTCCCGGATCAATATCCCAGGCGGCAAGCAAGCCCAGAACCGATTTACCAATCTGCTGAAACCAAAGAAGGCCTCATGACTCCATGGCTCACCAGCACGTCACCGCTGCCAAGAAATGGGCGCGCGACGTGGTGGCAGGCCGCTTCCCGGCTGGCAAGTGGACGCGACTTGCCGCCCAGCGCTTCCTTGATGACCTAAAGCGCAGCAAAACCAAGGCATTTCCATACAAGCTCGACGAAGGCGAAGCGGAGCGCGCTTGCGCCTTTGTCGAGCAGCTGCCGCATACGAAGGGCAAGTGGGCGCGCGAGCAGCAGCTCATCGAGCTGGGGCCGTGGCAGTCGTTCATCTTCGTCAATATATTCGGCTGGGTTCACAAGAAGACTGGCCTGCGGCGTTTTCGCGAGGCATACAACGAGATCCCGCGGAAAAACGGCAAGTCGGTGCTGGCTGCTGGCGTGGGCTTGTACTGCTTCACCGCCGACGGCGAATACGGCGCAGAGGTGTATTCGGGCGCATCCAGCGAGAAACAGGCCTGGGAGGTGTTCCGCCCGGCCAAAATGATGCTGGAGCGATCACAAGATCTCCTCGATGCCACTGGCGCTGAAGTCTATGCGAAGTCGATGGCGATTCCGGAGGATGGCAGCCGGTTCGAGCCCATCATCGGCAAGCCTGGCGATGGCTCCTCGCCCTCATGCGCGGTGATCGACGAGTTTCACGAGCACGACTCGCCGGAGCTGTACGACACGATGATCACCGGCATGGGCGCGCGCGAACAACCGCTGGCCTTCATCATCACCACGGCCGGCTACAACCTGGCCGGGCCATGCTACGAAAAACGGACTGAGGCCGAGAAGGTGCTGCAAGGCCTGGTGGAAAACGACCAGCTTTTCTGCATCATGTTTGGCGCCGATGAAGACGATGATCCCTATGCGCCGGCCACGCTGCGCAAGGCGAATCCCAATTTCGGCGTTTCGGTGCTGGAAGATAACCTTCTGGCGGTACAGCGCCAAGCGGCTCAGACCCCGTCCAAACAAACCGCATTCAAGACCAAACATCTCAACATCTGGTGCTCGGCCAAATCAGCCTGGGCCAATATGGCCCACTGGAACGCCGCGGCCGATGCCACGCTGCGCGAGGAGGACTTCGCCAGCGAAGAGTGCGTGGTGTCCTACGACCTGGCCAGCAAGCTGGACTTCGCATCCACGGTGAAGATTTTCAAACGAAGCATATTCGAGAAGACCCACTACTACATCTTCGCCAAGCACTACCTACCAGAGGAGACGCTGGAGTCGGACGACAATCCGAATCGCGCAGCATGCGTGCGTTGGCGCGACACGGGCTGGATTGAGCAGCACGACGGGCCGGAGAACGATTTTGCCATGATCCTTCAGGATCTGGAGGAGATGCCCACCAAGCACCAGGTAACCGAGTTCTGCCAGGACAAGTTCGGTGCGGCCTGGGTGGCGCAGCAACTGGTGCATGGTGGCGCGACCGTCGTGGACGTGCCGATGAAGGCGATGTACCTGACCCCGGCCATGCGCGAAATTGAGGCCGCGCTGAAAGCGGGCCGATTGCACCACAACGGCGATCCGGTTCTGGCCTGGATGATGTCCAACGTCACAGCCCGGGCCGACAAGAACGACAACCTGTTCCCGGACAAGCAAGCCCCGCAAAACAAAATCGACGGCGCGGTGGCGCTGATCATCGGCATGACGCGGGCTATGGCACCGGACACGCCAGACGAGGGCTACAAGTCCGCTTACGAAGACGAGGTATATCTATGACCACCACCGATAAGGCAACTATGGCGGTCGGCCTGCTGGGCGCGGGCGCGGTCACCACCGGCGCCGCCCTGCTCCACCCGTCCGCCGGCTGGATCGTAGGCGGCGTGTTTGGCCTGGCATGGTCCTACCTGACGGCGCGCGCCGCCGCGAGAGGAGCTGCCTGATGTTCATGTCCCGCCAATTTGGAGATCAGCGGATCGGCAGCCCTGATTCAGGTTGGATTTCCAGCCTCCTCGGTGCCAGCGCGCAGAGCGCGGCTGGCGTAATGGTGTCGCCGGAGCGGGCACTGGCGCTGACCACGCTGCAGGCCTGCGTCTCGTTGATCGCCGAGTCCGTGGCGCAGCTGCCATGCGAGCTGTACCGCCGCAAAGGCGACACTCGGGAGCGCGCCACCGATCATCCAGTCTATCGGCTGATCCACGACACGCCGAACGAGTGGCAAACGCCCATCGAGTATCGCGAGCAATGCCAAATCAGTGCCGGCCTGCGCGGCTCCACGTTTTCGTTCATCGAACGCGACGGCGCGGGGCGGCCCACTGCCCTGCTGCCGCTGGACTTCAACAAGGTGCAGGTGCTGCGCGGCAGCGACAACCTACCGTACTACCGGATCGGCGGCGCCGAGCCAGTGCCGATGCGGCTGATCCACCATGTTCGCTGGTGGACGTTGGACGGCTACACCGGAGTCAGCCCGGTCCGGCTGCACTGCGACACCATAGGCCTGGCGCTGGCGACCCAAAACCACGCCTCCAAGGTGTTCGCCAACGGCACCCACCTGGCCGGCGTGCTGGAACGGCCGGCTGTTGTTGGTCAACAGGAACTCAAGCCGCTGGACTCGGAGCGTGTAAAGAAGATCAAGGAGTCATGGAAATCGGAGTACTCCGGCTCGGACAACGCCATGAAGGTCGCAGTGCTTCAGGACGGCATGACCTTCCGCCCGTTGTCGATGACCAACGAGGATGCGCAGCTGATCGACAGCCGCAAGATGTCAGCGCTGGAACTGGCGCAGATATACAAGGTTCCGCCGCACAAGGTTGGCCTGCTGGAACGTGCCACCAACAACAATATCGAGCACCAGGCGATTGAGTTCGTCATCTACTGCCTGTTGCCGTGGTTGCGCCGCCACGAGCAGGCCATGATGCGCGACCTGCTGCTGCCCAGCGAGCGCGCCGACTACTACATCGAGTTCAACGTCGGCGGCCTGATGCGTGGCGATACCACCAGCCGCTACGCCGCCTATGCAGTCGGGCGGCAATGGGGCTGGCTGTCGGTCAACGACATCCGGCGGCTGGAAAACCTGCCACCCATCCCGGGCGGAGAGGTCTACCTGCAGCCCCTCAACATGATCCCGGCCGGCGCGACCAAGCCAACTAATCCAGCGCCCGACGCCGTGGCAGAGATCAACCAGATTCTGGAGACGTAATGAAACAACACCTGTATCTGCATCAGCTGTTCAATCAGCCGCATATGGTGCTGCCGGACATGCTGCATGAGGCCGTAGCCTGGGCGGGCACGCGCATGGGGCTGAACCTGCAGCAGGTCAACGTCAATCTGCCATCCATGGCCTGGAAAGGTGATGGAGCCGGCGAAATTGAGGCCGCCAGCCCGGCCGACCGCCGCCTGCAGGCCGCACAACAAACCGGCGTACTGGTGATTCCGGTCTCCGGCATTTTGGTGCCGCGCGCCAACGATGTCGGCTTGTGCGCAAACCAGACCAGCTACGAAAGCGTCCGCGCGCAGCTGAATGCCGGCCTGGCCGATCCGCAGATCGAACACATCGTCTACGACATGGCGACGCCAGGCGGTGCTGTAACGGGATGTTTCGAGCTGGCAGCTGACACTCATGCAGCGCGCGCAGTGAAACCGATCACTGCCCTGGTGCATTACAGCGCCTACAGCGCTGGCTACGCCCTTGCCTGCGCCTGCTCCGACATCGTGCTGTCCCAGACCTCCGGCGTCGGCTCCATCGGCGTGATCATGAAGCACGTCGACATCAGCAAGCAGCTGGAGGCTGACGGCATCACCGTCACCACGTTGTACCGCGGCGCGCGCAAAAACGACATGGCCAGCAACACGCCGCTGTCGGACGACGCGCGTGCGAACGCGGACAAGCTGCTGGACCTGTACTACGAGCAATTCTGCGAGACAGTGGCTGAATACCGGGGCTTGGGTGTCCAAGCCGTTCGTAACACCGAGGCCGGTTTGTTCTACGGCCCCCAGGCTGTGGCCGCAGGCCTGGCCGACCGGGTGGAGAGCCAGCAGCAGGCCGTGAACCGCATCGTCACCGAGGTGGCCGCACGCCGAAAGCCGACCGCACCCACGGCGCGACGCGCCAACGCGTTGGCCACCGCCATGCAGATGTCCATCAATACCTGACCGCCGCACGGCGTCAACGCCCGAAAGGGCACCCCACCCGCCTGATGGCGGTTTTTTTACGTCTGGAGAACTAAATGCCCAATATCCTGGAGCTGAAGAAGCGCCGTGCCGAAATCGCGGCTGAAGTGCAAAACCTCGCCACGCTGGAGTCCGGCGGCACCGCGCTGAGCGCCGAGCAGCTGCAACAGCTGGATACGCTGAAAGCCGAATTTGGCCAGTTGGGCGCGCAGCTGGCGCGGCTGGAAGACGCCGAACGCATGGTCGCCGCCGCGGCGGTGCAGGTCGATACGCTGAGAGGCCAAGGTGCGCCGCCTGCTGGTGTCCCGGCCACCCCTGCGGGCGAGGCAGTTCGTGGCGGCAACGTCGCCCGTATGGCCGTGGCGCTGATCCAAGCCCAGGGCAACTACCGCGCGGCCGCCGACTACGCAGACAAGAACGGATTTGGTGCTGATGTTGCCGCCGCCCTCAACAGCGGCTCGCCATCCGCCGGCGGCGTGCTGATCCCGACCAACATGGCCACGGAGCTGATCGAGTTGTTGCGCCCCAAAGCCATTGTTCGCCGGCTGGGTGCCCGTTCGCTGCCATTGAACAATGGCAACCTGACCATTCCGCGCCTGAAGGGAGGCGCTTCGGTCGGCTATATCGGTGCCGACAGCGATATCCCGGCAACGGAACAGAGCTTCGGCGACCTGAAGTTGTCGGCCAAGAAAATGGCCGCGCTGGTGCCGATCAGCAACGACCTGCTCAGCAACGCCGGCATCAGTCCGGATGTCGAGCAGGTGGTGGTCGATGATCTGACCTCCGCCGTCGCGGCGCGCGAGGATCTAGCATTTCTTCGCGGTGATGGCAGCGGTAATACGCCGAAGGGTATGCGTGGCTGGGCGCTGCCCGGCAACTGCATCGCTGCTCCGGCCCCGGCCACTGTGGATGCCGCCTTCCTTCAAGCCGTCGAGAACTTCCTGAATGCCCTGATCTTGCTGCTGGAAAGCGTCGACGCCAACCTGGTGAAACCGGGCTGGGGGATGTCTCCTCGCACCTTCCGTTTCCTGGAAGGTTTGCGTGATGGCAAAGGCAACAAGGTCTATCCGGAAATGGCCCAAGGCCAGCTCAAGGGCTATCCCATCGGCAAAACCACCCAGATCCCGAACAATCTCGGTGCCGGTGGCGATGAGTCGGAGATCTACTTCGCCGACTTCGCAGACTGCTTCATCGGCGAGGACAAAGGCCTGACCATCGACTTTTCCAAGGAAGCCACCTACATCGGCCAGGACGGCAAGACGGTCAGCGCCTTCGCCCGCGACCAGACCCTGGTGCGCGTGATCGCGAAGCACGACTTCGGCCCGCGCCACGTCGAGAGCATCGCTATCGGCACCGGCGTCAAGTGGGGCAAATAAGCCAATCAGGCCCGCCACGCGCGGGCCTTCCCTTCCCATGGAGAACACTATGCACAGCGTGAAATTCCTCAAGCATTGGGGCAAATACAACCCGGGCGAGGTCGCCGGCTTCGAAGAGAAGGACCGCGACTTGTTGGAACGGCTCGCTATCGCGGGAGTTATCGGTCCTGCCGAAGAAACCCTCGAGGCGGTTTGTGACGCCATCGCTAAAAGCAACGGTGAGCAAGAGAAGGTCGAAGCAGATCAGACGGCCAGTGACGAAAACAGCGCCAGCACTGATGCAGCCGCAGCCAGCAGCGATCAGTCGAACCCGGCGCCGCGCGCCAGCAAGAAGGCCTGATCATGCCGGCCACGCTCATTCGACGGAATGACGGGCCGGTGCTGACTGTCGAGGAGATGCGGCAGCAGTGCCGGATCGATGCTGGATGGACACCCGAAGATACCGCTGCAGAAGACAAGCTGCTGCAGCGGCTGGAGCGCGCCGCAGTTCGCGCATGCGAAGGCAAAATCCGAGGCCCTCTGCTGAATGCCGACTACCGACTGACGCTGGATGAGTGGCCGCGCATGCCTTGGTTGTCACTGCCAACCGCCGGTGCCATGGAGGTATCCGCTATCAGCGTGGCGCAGGGTGGCCAGCATCAGCCATGGGGCGATTTTGTCGCACTGGCGGATGGGCCTCTGCTGCAGGTCAGGCCACGTAATGGTGCGTGGCCCGTGGCGGATGCTCTGCCCGATGCGATCCAGATCGACTACCGGGCCGGCCTGGCCGAGAGTGGCAGCGGCGTGCCGGAGGATGTCCGCCAGTGGCTGCTGTTCATGGTCGGCACCTACTACGAGCATCGCGAGGCACTGCTGGCCGGCGCCACGCTGACCGAGCTGCCGCGCAGTTTCGTGGATGGGCTGCTGTCGCCTTACATGGTGGATGAGGTCGTGCTATGAGGGCGGGCAGACTCGACAAGCGCGTCGTGTTCCAGAAGCAGGTCAAGGGCCGGGATTCGGCCGGTCAGCCGACATACACCTGGCAGAATCTACCCGCAGTCTGGGCCAATGTCCTGTTCGTGAGCGGCCGCGAGTACATCAGCGCAGACCGCCAGCAGCAGGAAAGCGTCGCCAGCATCCGCATCCGGAAACGACCTGTCACCGCCAGCATGCGCGTCCGCTTCGGCGGCGTGGTGTACGAAATTTCCGCCGTACTACCCGAGCAGAGCGGTGAGTATCTGGACGTCGCGGTGAAGGCCATCAAGTAGGAGATCCCATGCTCAAAATCGGTTTTGATCGCAGCAGCATCACGGCCGGCCTGCAAGAATTCCAGACCAAATTGCGGGACGACGTGATGCTTTCCGGCGCGGCAGCCGGAGCCAATGTGCTCTACGACGAGGTGCTGCAGCGCGTGCCGGAGAAGACCGGCAAGCTCAAGGGCAGCGTCTACCGAGCATACATCCAGGAGCGCTCAGTTGATGGCCGGCAGGTCTACGTCATCAGCGTCCGCAAGCGCATCGCCAAGCACTGGCACCTGGTCGAGTTCGGCCACTGGCGCATCAACAAATTCGTGCAGCTGGAATCCGGAGAATGGGTGCCGACCAAGCAGCGGCTGGCCAAGCCGGTGTGGGTGCCGGCCAAGCCCTACTTGAGACCGGCCTACGACGCCAAAATCGGCGCCGCGCTGGACGCCGCACGCGACCGAATGCGCCAACGCCTGCAGGAGGACTGAGCATGCTGGAAGAGCAACTTTTCAGCCTCCTGTCGCCGCTGGTGGAAGGCAATGTGTTTCCGGATACCGCGCCGGCTGATTCGCCTCTCCCCTACATCCTGTATCAGCAGGTCGGCGGCATTCCGATGCAGTTTCTTGAGGGGGCCGGCAGCACGGTGTCGCCGCGGATGCAGATCACCATCTGGTCCGACTCTCGCCTGCAGGCCGCCCAGCTGCAGCGCGCCGCGCAGCAGATTCTGGTGGGCGCGCCGCTGTTTGGCACCATCGCCGGCGGCGCTGTCGCCCTCCACGAAGACGCGTTGGGACTGCGCGGAACCCAGCAGGACTTCTACTTCAGTGGAGACCCATGATGCCGGAGCCAGCACTCGCCGTCGGCAGCACGCTGGCCATCTCGCTTGCATTGCCGGCCACGCTGGACGCCGCCAGCTTCAGCGCACTTGCATTCACAGCAGTGCGCGGCGTGCGAACGGTGGGCGATATGGCCGAGCAGTGGCAGACCACCACCAACAACCTGGCCAACCGGGACTACCCGCTGGTCACCAAAACCTGGCGAAGCGCCATTCAGCAGGACATCGACCTGCTTCAGCTGACCGATGCTGGCCAGGCCCTGCTGATGCAGGCCTATAACCAGCCCGGCCCAGCGGCATTCCGGATGGCGCAGACCAACGGCACGTACTGGTTCACCGCGCTGGTCACCACCCGCGCCGCCGGCGGCCGGTCGCCGGACGCGTTGCTGGCGCGCCGATTCACGCTGACGCTAACCGCCCTGCCCATCACCGCAAACTGACCCACTCGCCCGCCGCGCGCGGGCTGTTTTAATTGAAAGGAAACGACATGTCCGTCTCCCTCCCCAGCGGCAGCACGCTGCAGATCGCCAGTGCCTACGGCCCGGCGAAAGCCATCTCCGCACTCAGCAACGCCAATCCGGCTGTAGCCAGCTCCGCGGCGCACGGCTTCGCCGCTAGCGACATCATCGAACTGACCAGCGGCTGGGCTCGTCTCAACAACCGCATCGTCCGCGTCGGCGCCGCTCCGGTGACGGACACTTTCAAACTCGATGGCATCGATACCAGCGACTCGAAACTGTTCGCCGCCGGCTTGGGCGTGGGCAGCGCCCGGGCGGTCACCAGCTGGTTGCAGATTCCCCAGGTGCTGGACTTCAGCACCAGCGGTGGCGACGCCAAGTTCGCCACATTCCAGTTTTTGGAATCCGACGAAGAGCAGCAGATTCCGAATGGTAGATCGGCCATGTCCATTGCCCTGAAGATCGCCGACGACCCGGCCCTGCCCTGCTACCCCGCGCTGCGCGCCGCCGATGCCAGCCGTAAACCCACTGCCATCATGCTCAGTCTGCCCAATGGCGGCAGCGTGCTCTACAACAGCTACGTCTCGTTCAACGAGACCCCAGAGCTGTCGCAGAACAATGTTATGGCGGTAAAAGTCACCCTCTCGTTGCTCGGCAAGGCCACACGCTACTAATCCGCCACCTCATATAGGAAAAAGTCATGGCAAAACTCACCCTGGGCGCCGCGCCCACTTTCTCCGCCTCCGTTTCTATCCCGCAGCCCGGCGGCGCTGGCGCCGAGGTGGTGCTCACCTTCAAACATCACACCAGAACCGAGCTGCGCGGATTGGCCGAGAAGCTGGGCTCCATGCCGGATATCGAGCTGGTCCAGCAAATCGCCACCGGCTGGGATCTGGTGGATGCGTGGACACCAGACAATGTGCGCCAGCTGTTGGAGAACCACCACGGCGCCGCGCTGGCCATCTGGAACACCTACGTTCAAGAGTTGACGGGTTTGCGCGAAAAAAACTGATAGCCGCCGCGCGCGCCATGTATGAGCGTCGGCCCGACGCCGCCCAATTGGACGCGTTCGGGCTGACCGCTGCTGATCTGGGTCAGCAGCAGGATATGGATGTCTGGCCAGACAACTGGCAGGCCGTCCAACTGCTCAATCGCATGAGCACGCAGTGGCGGGTAGGTTTTGGCGGCGCGATGGGCCTGGATTACAACGTGCTGTACCGGATGATGGACCGGCTTGGACTGGTACCTGAGGAGTTCGATCAGCTTGAGGCTGATATCCAGGTGATGGAAATGACTGTGCTGGAAATTCGACAAGAATCAGCATCATAATGGCACGATTTCATCTGCATAAAGGATGTTTCGTGATAAGAAAATTTTCATCAGTAGTTATTGCTCTTTCTGTAGCCGGTTGTATAGGCATGCCTGGTCCAGAACTTGGGAGCCCAGAGTATAAGTTCGCCTCGCAAAACTTCTCTCCGGCAATCGATGCCGAATTTGTATTTCCTGCGCAGTGGTATCCAAATACAGCAATTGGAACAAATGCCTCTCTTTACTCACCATACCATGATGGCTATTTGTTCTTAAATAAAAGTATCGGATATTTCGCCATTTACGACAAAAACAACAATCGATACTATTCAACATTCAAATTTAACAAGTTAGACATAAAGCAGACCCGCGCAGAACAGTTCGGATTGGCAAGGTTTTACAACATCGAGCTTTCTGACTCCATCCACAGCTTTAATGTAAAGCCAGGAATCTCAGCCTCGGGAAAACAGATAGGGAGAGATGAGATTTTCAAACAATTAGATGAGTGGGTTTCAAAAAAGTAAATAGTCATTCAGGCCTCGCAAATAGTGAGGCCTTTTAGTATGGAGTCGACATGTCAAATGATCAAATCGGCAAAGGCATTATCGAGCTAGAAGTACGCGAAGAAGGCGTCACCGCTTCTATTGCCAAGGTGGATCAGGCTCTTGGGGGCATAGAGAAGGCGTCCGAGAAAGCGACAAAGGCGGTCGAGTCTACCGGCAAAAGCCTGGCCAGTCTCAAGGAGGGAGCTCAGCCGGCTGAAGTAGCCGGCACCAAGGTACAGCAGATTGGCCAAGGTGGCGACGCCGCGGCGCGCAAGATGGAAGCGGCCACCCGCAACATGATCAATGCGATCCAGCGCACCACCGTCAGCATGGAAGTGGGCAGCAAGGCCAGTTCCGACTACTTCCGGATACTGGCTGGCCAGCGCGGCCTGGATGTGGCTCAGCTTGAGCCTTATCTCCAGCAGTTGGACTTGGTCGCCGCCCGTCAAAAAAATGCAGGCATCAGCGCCGGACAGCTTTCCAACGCCATGCGGATGCTGCCGGCGCAGTTCACCGACATCGCGGTTTCACTGGCCGGTGGCCAGAGTCCGATGATGGTTTTTATGCAGCAGGGCGGGCAGATCAAGGATATGTTTGGAAGTGCCGGCGAAGCAGTAAAGGCCATGGGGTCATACGTTCTCAGTCTGATAAATCCCTTCACCATTGCCACTGCAACAGTTGCCGCGTTCAGCTATGCAGCCTACGCCGGTCATAAAGAGTCTCGCCAGCTTGCCATGACCCTTGCCATGACGAGCAATGCCGCAGGCCTAACTGCCGAGTCTTTTCGCTCAATGGCAGAGTCGGTTGCCATGTCATCCAATAGTAGCTTGGGATCCAGCCGCGACACCATGATGGCGCTGATTGGCAGCGGCAAATTGGCCGGCGAGACGCTGAAAAACATTGCCACCTCCGCCCAGGTCTTCGCAGAAGTTACGGGAGAAAAAGGCGCCAAAGCAGCCAAAGACTTTGAGGATGCCATTAGCGGCGATGTAAAGAAGCTGGCCGAAATGAATGAACGATTTGGTTTCCTGACTGCTTCGCAGTTCGAACACATAGCCGCTCTGAAAGAAGCCGGCCGTGAAGAGCAAGCCAAGTACGACGCATCGGTCATAATTTCCCAGCACTTCGCTGAAGTGTCCCTGCAAAGCCTTGGTGTAATTGAAAAAGCTTGGGTATCCCTGATCAATAAAGTAGGCAGCTATTGGGACGCCGTAAAGAGCCTTGGTCGCACGCCGGAGCTGGGCGATAACCTGAAGCTCGTCAACGACGAAATCGCCCACCTGGAGGGTGAGAGCAAAGGGAACAAGTACTGGGCATCATTTAACAAAGAGAGACTACAGGAGCTGTACAACCAACGGGCCGGTTTGGAGTCCGACATCCGTAGATTGCAGGTCAATGCGGCAAAGGAGTCGGAGCAACAGTCCGTCCAAAAGGCTGGCACCCAGGCAAACATGGAGCTGGAGAAAAAGCTCGATACGCTTCGCACTGGCAAGGAAAAAATCAAGCACGAGCTGGAAGAACTGGACAGATTGGTCATTTCTGCCCGTGCTGCCGGTCTAGGCAGCAAATACGATGACACCACTGTCTCCAAAATGCGCCAAGACATCATCAAAAAATATAGCGACAAGCCCCGAAAGGAATCGCCTTATGGCAAGCAGGAGGACCGCGAGGTCGCCGACCTGCAGTCACGTATCGCTGCCGAAAACCAGATCGCCGGGGCCATGCGGCTGAGCGGTGCTGCTTACGACAAAATGACCGAAGGTGCCAAGTTGGCGCTGAAGTTCCGCTACCAGGAAGGCGTAGCTACTACCGAGGCGGCGAAGGCCAACCTGCGATTACGCGCCAGCCTGGCAGACGAGCTGGGCCAGCGGCAGGAATTGACCGCCGCGCTGAAAGATAAGATCAGCGTGCAGAAAAGCCTGGACGAAGCCGACCAGCGCCGCACCGGCGAAATGCAGCTGCAGCACGAGGACATGGCCAAACAACTGGAATTTTTGACCCTATCAGCCGGCCAGCGCGACCGCGCCCAGGCGCAATGGGCGGCGGAGCTGGAAACCAAGCGGCAGTTGCTGGATCTGCAGATCAAACTGAACCAAGCCAAGGCGGATGAGTCGGCTGCATCCACGCCTGCAGCCAAAGGCGCACGCGGGGAGATCGTCACCCGGATCGAGCAAGAAATAGAAAGCGTGAAGACCACCGGCGCTCAAAAAGCGTCAGATGCCGTCAAGGCAGTTGACGACAAGATGTCTATGGCCGGCAACTGGACGGCCGGCGCAAAATTGGCATTGGATAGCTATGCAGACCGCGCAAGAAATGTTGCGTCCCAGACCCAAGCGGCATTCAGCAATGCTTTCAATGGCATGGAAAACTCGCTCACACAGTTCGTCATGACTGGCAAATTGAATTTCACCGACTTGGCGAACAGCATCATCGAAGACATGATCCGTATCCAGATCAGGCAGAGCATGTCCTCAATGCTTTCAGGTACTTTGTCTGGCCTGTTTGGCCGATCCGGCCCTGCCGCGCCAATCGTGGATGGAACGTCTACCGGCGTCGGCCCTTTGCAAGCCAATGGAGGCGCATGGCTGTCCGGTGCGCAGTTGTTCGCCACCGGCGCAGCGTTTACCAACTCCATCGTCTCCCGGCCAACCGCATTTGCGCATGGGGCCGGATTAGGTGTAATGGGTGAGGCTGGGCCAGAGGCGATCATGCCGCTGACGCGCGACGGATCTGGCAGGTTGGGCGTGCGCTCGGCTGGAGGCAGCGCGCCATCGGTGGATGTACAGGTCAACGTAATCAACCAGAGCAGTCAGCCGCTGCAGGCCCAGCAGCAGGGGCAGCCGCGATTCGATCAGTTCGGCAATGCGATCGTCGATTTGATCGTGACCGACATGCGCCGCGGCGGGCCGATCTCATCAACCATGGAATACGCCTACGGCCTGCGCCGTGGAGGGTAAGGAGAACGTATGGCCATCTCTGCCCTGCCCTCGTTTGTGCTGATCGATCTGGACGGCTACAGCGAGAAACCGGACTACGGCCTGCAACGGTCTGCGATGGACGGCGGAATGCCGAAACAGCGGGCCCGGTGGTCGCTTCCAATCGTCGGCCGCAGCGTCACGCTGCTGATTGGAGGAGCCGGCAACCGAGAGATCTTCGACAGCTGGTATGGCGAAGACCTTCACGGCGGTGCCGACTGGTTCACGGTGAAGCTGTTCGGCAAGCCGCTGCGCGCCCGATTCACCGAGACTCTGACGTTTCGGCCGACCGGTCCGGATGCGTGGGCGGCGTCTGCCACCATCGAAACCATTGGTTAACGGAAAACCCACAAGAGGAAGATCAGCGGTGCATTCGACAATTTGATGACTCCTATTTTCTTAGGAGTACATGTTGTGAGTAATTTGATCATTTCTCTATGTGTTTTTCTACTGATTATTAATAGCGTGAGTTCTTGGGCTCGAGTGACGGCCATCACTTTGCTCATCCTCTGTTGTGTGTTTGCCTGGCTGCTAAGGCCATAAACCAAACCCCGCCTCGGCGGGTTTTTTGCTTCCTGGAGGACTGAATGGCCAGAGGCTATTCCCAACACGCACGCGAGCAGCTCAACGCCACAAGCGCGGACGACATCCTGCTGACGTTGCTGGAAATCCGCCACCCGCTGTTGGCGGTGCCGGTCCGGATCGTGGGCGACACGCAGAACATTGTAGTCGCAGGCAATGAATACACCGCCTGCGCGTTCGACCTCACGCTGCCGGACGATACCGACAACCAGCTGCCGCAGGCGCGGCTGGAAATCGACAACATCGGTCGCGAGCTGACGCAGTGGCTGGAGCAGTCAGGCGGCGGCGTTGGCGCTACCTGCCGCATCCAGCATGTGATGCGCTCGACGCCTGGCGTGATCGAATTCGACATCACGCTCGACATGAGCGGGCTGGCGATGGACCGGCAAAAGGTCAGTGCCACCCTCGGTTACGCCGACCTGTTGAATCAACCCGCTGTCACCCGCTACTACACACCGGACACCACGCCGGCGCTGTTCTGATCATCGAGGAATCCCATGCATTGGTCTGATTGCTATGTCGGCCGCGACTACGAGCCCGGCACGGCCGACTGCGCCGTGCTGGCCTGCGACGTTGCGCGCGAGGTGCTTGGCCTGGATATGCAGCTGCCGGGCGCTCGCCGCGCCGGGCCGTTTGGCCGCAATGCGCAGATCCAGCAGCACCAGGGCGAGTTTGCCCGACGCATCAATGCGCCGGCGGACGCCCAGCCGGTGCTGCTGATCGCGCGCGGGCGCGTCCAGCACATCGGCGTGATGTGCCAGCTGGCCAGCGAGTGGTGGGTGTTGCACGCCGACGAGGGCGCCGGGTTCGTGCTGCGCCAGCGTCTGCGCGACATGGCGCGCCAGGGTTACACCGTGGAGGGATTTTACGAATGGCTGTGAAACGACCGACCCTGGTGCATTCGCCGCACCCGCTGACCGCCGTCGGCCGCCAGGTGATTTACGAGGCGCATCGCCGCAATGAAACGCTCGGCGGCTACCTGCGCCGGCTGAGGATCGAGGTCGACCGCGGGCCACTGGCGGTGTGCGTCAACGGCAGGCCGCTGCCGAACTGGCAATGCTACCGTCTGCGCCGCGGCGATTTTGTCGAAGTGCGTGCCGTGGTCGCCGGCGGCGGTGGTGCCGGCAAGGTGTTGCGTTCCGTGGCCATGATCGCGGTGATGGTCGCAGCGGCCTACGTGGCCGGCCCGGCCGGCGCGGCGTTTTTCGGTTCGTCTGGCATGGCAACGGTCGCCGGCTCGGCGATAATGATCGGCGGTTCGATGCTGGTCAACGCGCTGCTGCCGCCGCCGATGCCGGACATTGCCGGCGTGGGGGGGCGCGGCGACGCCAACATCAGCCAGAACTACGCCCTGTCCGGCGCCCGCAATCGCGCCCGCACCTACGCGCCGATGCCGCTGGTGATCGGCCAGCGCCGGTTTGTGCCGGATGCCGGCGGCAACCCGTTCACCGAGTTCGCCGGACAGGATCAATATCTGTATCAAGTCTATCATTTTGGCCTGCAGCCTGACCTGCAGCTGACGGACTACCGCATCGGCAACACGCCAATCGGCGCTTACCAGGGCGTCGAATTGATCGCCGCGGGCGGTGACGGCCGGCTGCCGGGCGTGTTCGCGAACGTCGATACCGACACCGGCCGCGAGGTCAAAAATTCGGACGGCTGGGTGGTGCGCCAGCTGGCGCGCGATACCGTCGGTATCGGAATGGACCTGCAAGGCGTGGCTTACTACGCCAACGACAAAGGCGGCATGGACTGGCGCAACGTCGATAGCGAAATCCAGTTCCGGCGTGTGCCGGACGGCCCCTGGCAGCCGTATGGCGGCGACCAATACGGGAAATACCGGCTGGCCGGCAACAGCATCACACCAGTCCGCCAGACGCTACGGCAGGATTTGCCGGCGGCGCAGTACGAGATCCGCGTCCGTAAAACCAGCGGCGACATCAGCAGCTCGCGCGAGCGCAATGATTTCGCGCTGGCTGGGCTGCGCGCCTACCGGCAGGATTCGACGAACTACGTCGGCCAGCGTCGAATCGGGCTCAAGATCCGCGCCTCCAGCCAGCTGAACGGCGCTGTCGACGAACTGTCGGCGATGGCGGTGGCCAGCTGCCAGGTCTGGACCGGCAGCGGATGGGCGACGTCGGCCACGACAAACCCAGCGTGGTGGTATTTGTGGTTCGCCCTCGGTGGCTTCGATGCTCAGGGCCGCAGGACATATGGTGCGGGCCTGCCAATCTCGCGTATCGACATCGACGCGATAAAAGTGTGGGCCGCTTGGTGTGACGCAAAAAAGCTGAGCGTCGGCTTGGTGTTGGACCGCGCCTACAGCATCGCAGACGTGTTGACGATGATTGCCCGCTGCGGCCGCGCCCGCTACACATGGCAGACAGGCAAACTCGGGGTGATTTGGGACGCGGCGGACCTGCCGGTGGTGGCGGTGTTCGGCCCGGCGAACATCCGCGCTGGCTCGTTCCGGATCGAGTACACCACGGAACAGACCGCTGACGAGGTTGTTGTCAATTTCAGTAATCCAGCAAAAGGATTCGAGCTCGACCAAGTGCGGGTGGCGGTGCCGGGCGTCATCGCGCCGACAAATCCGGTGACGCTGGATTTCGTCGGCTGTTGCGACGTCAGCATGGCCGGCCGCGAGGCGAATCTTATCGCCGCCTCGCAGCTGTATCACCGCCGGCGCGTCAGCTGGGAAACCGATTTCGAGGGTCTGGTGGCCACGCGCGGCGACGTGGTGCTGCTGAGTCACGATCTGGCCAGCTGGGCCTACTCCGGCCGGCTGCTCGCCGGCAGCCGCGGCCAGCTGCAGCTGGATCGCGCCGTGCCGCTGGGCGCCAGTGGCTGGGTCGGCATCCGGTTTCCGGACGGCCGCTATGCGACCTACCGGGTCAAAACCGGCAGCGGCGACAGCGACACGCTGCAACTGCGCGATCTGATCCCGGCGTCGGATGCCGGCGGCCCGCTGCCGGTGCCGGACGAATCGGCCGACAGCGTGCCGTATGACTGGATGTGGTTCTACGACAACGGCACGCAGCCCGGCCGGCGCGTCAAAATCGTCGACGTCAAACCGAGCGGCGACGGTGTGAAATTCACGGCGATCGACGACAACCCGTCGTACTACGCCGCCGAGTCGGGCGATTTCAGCAGCGGCGGCCAGGCTCCCAGCCTGCCGCCGGCGCTTGGTTTTCTGCGGCTGTCGGAGTCCAGCCGGGTGACCGGCGACGGCCGTCGCGTGGCGGTGGTGACGGCCGTCTGGCCGCCGCTGCGCGGCGCGATCAACTACCAACTGAAATACCGGCGTGCCGGCGGCGCGTGGCAGGCGGCGGTGGTGCCGGACACGTCGTACAGCTGGGATGCCGATCCGCAGGACTTAGAGGTGTCGGTGTCGGCGGTGTTTGCCGATGGCACGATCTCGGCGCCGGCGGTGGCCTCGCTGACCATCAAAGGGCACGCCACGCCGCCGCCGGTGGCGACCGCGTTCACGGCGACCGGCGAGATGATGCAGATCACGCTGCGCTGGAGCTACCCGGACCGGGCCGACCTGCGCGGCGCGCAGTTGTTCGCCAGCACTGATGGCAATACGTGGGTCAAACTGGCCGACATTGCCTACCCTGCCGCGGTGTACACGCACCTCGGCCTGATGGCTGGCGCCGTGGTGCAGTACCAGCTGCGCATCGTCGACAGCTGGGGCAACGTCGGCGAGGCTGTCACAACGCGGGCGGAGGCCGTGCGCAATGTAGATCTGCTGCTGGAGCAGCTGAAAAACAGCCTCACCAGCGCGCAGTTGCAGGAGTCTCTGCGGACGCCCATCGAGCAGGCCGTGGGCGTCCAAGGTAGCGTCAACTCGCTGATCCAGGCGCAGATGCAGCAGATGCTGACGGCGGACGAGATCCGCAGCACGCAGGGCAACCACTACGCGTTCGCCAAGCGCCAGCTGTCGACGTTGGGTGACGCTATTTCGCAGGAAGCCAACGAACGGGTGCTATTGGCCGCCAAAGTAAAAGACAACGCCGCCGGGATCATAGAGGAGTCGAAATCTCGGGTGCGCGAGGATGGCGCTTTGTCGGAGCGGATCGGGACGATGCAGACCACGGTCGGCAACCACACGGCCTCCCTGCAGGAGGTCGGCCGGACGGTGGACGGCGTGATGGCTGAGAAGATCATCAAGCTGAACGCCTCCGGAAAAATTGCCGGCATAGGCTTGAGGACCGATCAAAACGGCAGCGCGGTGGATTTCCTGGCTGACCGGTTTGTTGTGTCGCAGCCGGACGGCAATGGCTCTCGCCAGGTGTTCATCGTGTCGTCAATCAATGGTCGCCCGGCGCTGGGCCTGGCTGGCGATCTGATCGCCGACGGCTCGCTGATTGGCCGCCGCGTGCTGGTCGACGGCTCGGTGGATGCAGGGCAGATCAACAGTCGAGGCCTGACGATCAGGGACATGGATGGCAATGTCGTGGTCGACATGTCGGGCATGGGTGCCGGTTACATCAAGGGCCTGCTTGCTGTCGGTCAGATCGACACCCGGGGACTGACGATAAGGGACTCTCAGGGGAGCGTCATCGTTAGTGCGAACGGTATCGATGGCTCGTATGTCCGCAACCTGATGGTCGATACTCTGCAGATCCGCGGCGAGGCGGTCAGCAAAAACGATACCCGCACGGTAACGCTGTCCGGCTGGCAGGCGGCCGGGTGGAGTTACTCATTCCCGTTTTACTGCTCAGATAGGGGCACGCTGCTCGTGTTCGGGGACGCGCCGTTCCCCAGCATCACGCTGCGAGCGCGAGGGCGAGCAGTGGGTATCAGTAATGGCAGCGGTGTGCTGGTGCTGGACGTTTCAGCTGGCGAAACCGTGACTGTCGGAGTTGACAGTGTTGGCGGTTACAACGCGTCCGGGCAGGTTCGCTACGGTGCAGTTCTGTATAGGAGGTAAATGGCATGGAGAAAATCAGCATCATTGAGTACGACGACGCCGGCCGCATTCTGCAAACCGGTCTCGCCTCGCTCGAGAACGTCGAGGTCGAGTTCGCGCTGGGAAAACTGCTGTTGCAGGGCGAGGCTGATCCGCTGACGCAGTATGTCCGCAGCGACGGGGTGATCGAGGCGCGGCCGCACAATCCGGCCAGGCTGGACGGCATGGTGTTGCGCGACCTGCCGGCGCCCTGCGTGCTGATGCTGGACGGCACGTCGTACGACTGTGACGACACCGAATGCGAACTGTCGTTTTCTCTGCCCGGACTGCATCACATCCAGGTCGAGGCCTGGCCGATGCAGTCCGCGGTGTTCGAGGTGGCAACATGATGCAGATCCATCATCGCGGCGATCACCGCGCCGCGCGCAAATCGCATTACCCGTCATTGGGCGATCAGTGGGACGTGCTGTGGCGCTGGGTGGCAACGTTGCCGCCGGAGTTGCTCAACGATGAGATGCGGCAGATGCTGGACCGCATCAGGGCCGTCAAAACAAATTTCCCGAAGCCCCGCCAGGATCAAACCGGCGGGGCTGATTCATTGGAGGGTACGGAAAATGGCTGATGATTGGGCGGGTCTCTCGGCCCAGCTCGGGAAAATGCAGCAGGCATGGTATGTCGCCGCGCGGAGCTACTGGAGCGTGTTCGATCAGAACTCCGACACTGCGACGATTGTTGCGGAGGACGGCAGCACTCGGCAGGTGCCATCGTGGCGCGCGATGACCAATGCCATCATCAATCGCGTGATTTCCGGGCAGATGACGTTTACGGGCAGCGGCAATGGGAGTTTGCGACAGACGGCGGATGTGGGGGCGGGATTCGCGCAGTGGAGATCATCGGGGGCGTTTCTGTCGCTGTACTGCCCTAGGAACGATTCAGCTTACACCCTCTGGCGGGCGGACTCGGCAGCACGCTACCTGGCGAACTGCATGGTTCATGCGCGCAACTACGATGGCTCGTCTGCGACCGTGCAGTATCGGGTTGCGAATGGCGCGGACGGAACGCAGGGAGATGCTGTTTTTGAAATGATGGGTGACGGCTCTTTCACGGTTGTAAGCCCTGCCGGTGGTCAAAATGTGAAGCTGAGTGGAGGTGGGCACGTTCTCGCCCGCGGGCTCATTGTCCCTGGCGCATATACCAGGGCTACGCTGCCGGCCGCAGATCTGTGGCCTGCAGCGGTCGCATATATTACCGACGGGCCAGCCGGGCCGTCGCATGTTTTCAGCAACGGCCAGAAATGGCGCATTCCAACCATGACAGACCTCTGAGGGCTATATGAGCGATCCCTATCTGTATGAATTTCTTGTGCGCGGCACGGCGGCCGGTATCGCCGGCGCGCATGTGATCTATGCCGCCGAGGCCCGAAACGCATTGACCGGCGAGACCCGAACGGAAACCGGCATGGCCCAGCCGGTGGCGCTGGTGGCCGGTGCCGCCGGCGAGCCGCTGGGCGACATCGCCGCCGCGCTCAACATCAACGCCCTGGCCGAGATCGAGACACTGATGCAGCAGCTGCAGGCCCGCGATGCGGAGATCGCAGGCCTCCGCGCTCAGCTCGTCAATGCCTCGGCCTGATGCGCATGCAGTACTCGCGGCGCTGATCAACAACGCGAGAGCAATCCATCAGGGCCGGCAAAACCGGCCCTGATTCATTTCAGGGAGGCGATATGCAGGAACACGAAAAGGGGATGCTGGCCCTGTTGGTGGTGGGCGCGGGGATCGGGTTGGGCAAACTGTTGGTGAGCAATGAGCAGATCACCACCCGACTGGCCGTCGGCCGCGCGATCCTCGGCGGCGCGACGTCGACGGTGGCTGGGGTGGCGCTGATGCAGTTTCCGAACCTGCCCCTGCCGGCGCTCGTCGGCATCGGCGCCGGCCTGGGCATACTCGGAGCTCAGTACCTTGAGGCATGGCTCAAACGCAGGGCGGACACGCTCGCGCGCTAATCCTGCATTCGGGATTGGATCTGCTGCTCAACGCAGGCCGGAGAGAATAGATCAATTTTCTGATCTGCCCGGGGCGCGCATGCAGTCGGGTCGTTTTTCTCCTCGACCCAGCCTGCGAGTAAGTATAGCCCCACTGCTATGGCCAGGCCGTACAGCACGAATGGCAGCGCTCGCATAGGAAATCCCAGCAGTAGAAATGCCTCGTTTTTGCCAGCCGGCGGCCATGCCGGCAACTGACCATTCGGCCCGCCACGTGCGGGCCATTTTTTTAGGAGTAGACAAATGTCGAGTCGAGACCCCGCAGATCTGCATGAGAGCATCCGCGCGACGGCGTTGCAGTTTCTGGCGCAAGCCAACGCCGCGCTGAAGGCGTCGTCCTCCGATTTGGAGGTGCGCTTCACCTGCACCTGGCGCCCGCAGTCCGAGCAGGACGCGCTCTACGCTCAGGGGCGTACCAAGCCCGGGCCGAAAGTGACCTGGGTGACGAACTCCGCCCACAACACCGATCTGCTGGAAACCCCACGCGGCGATGCGGAAGCGTTCGATGTTGGCGTTTTCGAGCAAGGCCGCTACCTGCCTGGCGCCAATGCGCGCGAGTTGGCGTTGTATCAGCGGCTCGGGCCGATCGGCGAAAAACTCGGACTGGTCTGGGGCGGCCGCTGGAAGAGCAGCCCGGACTACCCGCACTACGAACGCGCGAACTGGAGGACTCAACGATGAACTGGAAACAAATCGTGGGCGCTGTGGCGCCGTGGATCGGGACTGCATTGGGCGGTCCGCTGGGTGGCATGGCGGTCAGCGCGGTGGCCGACGCGATCGGCCTGCCTGAGAAAACCGAGGAGGCGGTCGCGCAAGCCCTATCCGGCGCGACGCCGGAACAGATGCTGGCCATCAAACAGGCCGACCAGCAGTTCTCGGCGAAAATGCAAGAGCTCGGATTCCGGAATCAGCAGGCCCTGGAGGCGATTGCCGCCGGCGACCGCGCGAGCGCGCGCGAACGCGAGATCAAAACCGGCGACATCACGCCGCGGCTGCTGGCCGGTGTGGTCGTCGCTGGTTTTTTCGGGATCATGGCGCTGATGATTTTCCAAGAGCTACCGCCGACCGGCCGGGACTCGCTGCTGGTGCTGGTTGGCGCGCTGGGCGCGGCGTTCGGCTCCATCATCCAGTATTACTTCGGTAGTTCGGCCGGCAGCGCCGAGAAGGCGCGCACGATCAACGCCATGAAGCTCGGGTCTGCCGCGCAGTAAGAAAACGGCGCGGCCGTGGGCCGCGCTATTGTGACACTTGCGAGTGTCTAAGAATATGGACCGATTGGCTGCCGAAAGTAGAGAAATCAAGATTTCACTTTGGCCTCATGTTTTTATTTTTTCATTAGGCCAGTTATTATAGGGTGAAGGAAGTTTGATATCTCATTCGACATCACGCCGAGGGATATATTTTTAGCTAGATGATAAAGGTTCGATAGTATTCTGACGAAGTCCAGTTCAGAGCTTGCTTCAACATCTTTTAATATTTTCATTGTGGCTGCATCAATGTCTTTGCCCTGACATATTGCGCGAAGACCTGCGATAACCTTTTCTTTTTCAGTCTCAATTTTTGCCTTAAATGCTTCTGGCGTTAGGGACTGATTTTCCGTGATGATGGCATTCTCTATTTCGGCGGATGATCCTATAGAAATAAGGGTTATTGGCGAGTCGGATACTGCAGTATTTCCAGAAACGGTGAGGCCTTTAATTTTGGCATTATCACCAATTTTTATAAAATCCATGTTGTACTCCAAAGTCAAAGTTGAGTTTTAATTTAGTATTATGAGAAGCCAATAGCAATCCCATTGTATGGCGGAAATTAGTATCCAACGATAGCGCGATGCTATGCTTAGTACATGTGCGTAAATTTCGCCCCTCCCACGGCGCAGCAGATCCGTCAGTACTTTGGCTTCGAGGCACAAGAAGGCCTCTGGAAGCCTGATTGCTGGCAGGACTACGCTGCGCCGATCATCACTCCCGACGGATTGAGGCTGGCGTCCTATGGGTTCGTGCCTAAACGCCACCTACCGCCCGGCGTCCGCCTCACCACCATGAACGCGCGCGCCGAGACGATAGGGGAGAAGCCCACCTACAAAGGCGCGTGGCGCAAAGCGCAGCTGTGCTTGGTGCCGATGCAGGCTTTTTTCGAACCCTGTTATGAGTCCGGCAAAGCGGTGCGCACGCGCATCAGCCTGGCCAGCGGCGAGCCGTTCGCGGTGGCCGGTATGTGGCGAGAGTGGCAGGAGGACGGCGGCGGCGTCTCGCATGCCTTCACGCAGATCACGATCAACGCAGACGAGCATCCGCTGATGAAGCGCATGCACAAGCCGGGTGACGAAAAGCGCTCCCTGGTCATCGTGGAGGCGGATCAATACCAAGCCTGGCTGGCATGTCACGACGCTGATGTGGCCCGTTCTTTCCTCAATCACTACCCGGCCGAGCTGATGACCGCCGCTGACGCGCTGCTGCCGCGCAAGCCATCATCACCGGACCACCAGCAACTCATCTAGCCGCGTTGTATAGCGCGGCGACCGCACGTCTTGGCGCATCTGCCAGCGCTGGCTCATATCCTCCGATGCTAACCGCACCATCCCGCGGCCGAATTGTCGTGTGATCGTGTCCATGGTTTGCATCAACCGTTGGCGCCGCGGATCCGGTGGTGCCGCGAATAGATCGGACTGCACGATTCCGCGCGGGCCGATTTCCATCAGAACGATGCCGGCCTTGTGGTACAGGTAGCCGCGCCGGTAGATGGCGCGTAGGCCGGCAAGTGCCGCGCGCGTGATCTCGATTGTGTCGTCTGAGGCCTGGACAAGCGGCACCACGATATAAGGCCGGTACTGCGCCACGTCTGAAAACGGGCTGGTGCGGATTCCGACTCCGACCAGGCGCGCCGTGCTGCCCTGTGCGCGCAGCTTCTCGGCCGCCCGCGCCGCGTGATGAGAGATCGAGGCCGTGAGCGTGTTCAGGTCTTTCACCTTCTGGCTGAATGAGCGCGACGAGATGATCTGCTGCTTGCTGGGTGTCACATCCTCCAGAGCCATGCATGACACACCGTTCAGCTCCTGCACTGTCCGCTCCACTACGACAGAGAACTGCCGCTTGATGCGCCGAGAATCAGCCCGCTTCAGGTCCAGCGCGCTGTGGATGTTCATCGCCTGCAGCTGCTCGGACAGCCGGCGCCCGATACCCCACACATCGCCGACCTCGATCTGAGCCATCATCTGGTCGGCCTCGGCCGGCGTCACGAAGTCCCACTCGAACACGCCAGCCCATTTCGGTTGCTTCTTGGCGATCCTGTTCGCCAACTTGGCCAACGTCTTCGACGTCCCCATGCCGACGCAGGTCGGGATGCCGACCCGGCGCAGCACAGCCTCGCGCATCCGATGGCCATGACTGTCCAGATCCGGCATCCCGGTCATGTCGAGGAAACATTCGTCAATTGAGTAGACCTCCTGTTCGGCGGCGAACTCCGACAGAACCCGCATCATGCGTCGGCTCATGTCGCCGTAGAGGGCGTAGTTGCTGGAGAACACGGCCACGTCATGCTGGCGGCACACGTCGGCGATCTCGAAGAAGGGGCCGAACATACGTAAGCCTGGCAGCGCCTTTGCCTCGGCGCTGGCCGCTACCACGCAGCCGTCGTTGTTACTGAGAACAACGATGGGTCGGCCGATCAAGTCTGGCCGGAACACGCGCTCGCAGCTGGCGTACATGCTGTTGCCGTCAACCAGGGCGAACAAGGTCTTGGCGCTCATCTCCGGAACTTCTTCACTGCACCGGTCACGACGCCCCATACCAGCAGTTCCTGGCCAGGCTGTAGTGAGATTGGTGCGTAGGCCGAATTCTCCGGAGCTAGGACACAGGCGCCGGCGCGGCGGTAGAGCCGCTTGACGGTGAACTCGCCATCGATCACCGCGACTACGATGTCGCCATTGATGGGCGTCAGCCCCTTGTCCACCACCAGCAGGTCGCCGTCGGCAATGCCGGCGCCGATCATCGAATCGCCGCGCACGCGGACGATGAACGTCGCGGGCGGATCATCCACCAGGTACTCATGCAGGTTGATGTTGTCGTCCAAATAATCATCCGCCGGCGATGGGAAGCCCGCGCGAACCGGTGCCAGCACGAGCGGTGAAAGTCCACCCCCCTCTCGAGGGATCAGGCAAGGAAAAGATGTCATAAGGATAGCAATTTGAATTTGTACGATTTCAAATTACGCGATAGACGCGCCGCCGGCAACAAGCATTCGACGAGCGGTAGAGAAATGACGGATTGATTGGATAGGGAGAAAAAAAGCAGACCAAAAAGCTGACCAAGCCACCTCAATCAGCCCAAAAAAAAGCCCCGCAGAAGCAGGGCTATTTTTTGTAAGCAATTGATTTTGCTAAGAATTGGTGGTGGAGGCGGCGGGAATCGAACCCGCGTCCGAAAGTCCTCTACAGTGAGTTCTACATACTTAGTCGTGTCATTTGGATTTAACCTCCGCCACGCCGACGGACAGGCTGGACTTTGGCGAGTTACCTATTATTTCGCACTGAACCAAGTAACCCGGAACAGCACTAGCAGATGTAGAGTGACACTACAGGGTTTTGACGCCCCCGGCCCATCTGCGAACCGTTGTAGTGTCTAGCCGGCCGTTAGGCTGCTAGAGCGTAAGTTTCGTCGTTTGCGACTAAAAAAATTCAGTGTTTTACGGGGTGACTGAAATCCCGGTATGCCCCCATCTGCTTCGCAACCCCCGTCGAAACCAGGTCGCCCCCAGATAAGAATGTTCATTATATTACAACTATCATCGCTTGGCGAGCCCAGGCATCGCCGCCAAACGCCGCTTACTTGAACAGCATATGCCCCAGCTTGGCGGCCTTGGTGTCAAGGTAGCGGTCGTTGTACGGATTGCGGCCCACTTGCAGCGGCACCCGCTCCACCACCTTGATGCCGGCAGTCTCCAGCGTGGCCAGCTTGCGGGGATTGTTGGTCATCACCTTGACGCTGCCTATGCCCAGATGCTCCAGCATGTGGCGGGCGATGCGAAAATCGCGCATATCGGCCGGAAAGCCCAGCCGCTCGTTGGCTTCCACCGTATCGGCGCCGCCATCCTGCAGCTTGTAGGCGCGGATCTTGTTGATCAGTCCTATTCCCCGGCCTTCCTGGCGCAGATACAGCAGCGCGCCGCGGCCAGCCTTGCTGATCGCCTCCATAGCGGCCTCCAGCTGGAAACCGCAATCGCAACGCAAGGAGAACAGCGCATCGCCGGTCAGGCATTCCGAGTGCAGCCGCGCCAGCACCGGCTGGCCGTCGCCCACGTCGCCCAGCGTCAGCGCCACGTGCTCCTGCCCGCTTTCCTCCTCGAAGCCATGCATGGCGAACTCTCCCCACGGCGTGGGCAGCTTGCAGCTGGCGATATACTGGATGATGGGTTCGGGAGCGGGTTGCGGGTGCGGCGACATGACTTCTCCAACGCTGAGGAATGCAATGCGAAAAGGCCGCGCGGCGGCCTGTGATGATGCTTAGTTGGGGAGGCTTTCCCCGTTTTCAAGCGGCGGCAGATTGACAAGGATCTGCGGCAGCACGATGGCCAGCGCCGCCAGCCATGCCTGGCGCTCCGGCGTGAAATGGCCTGCGGTGAACGATTCGGCGTCGATGATGCCCAGCACGTTGTCGTCGCTGCGCAAAACCGGCAGGCAGATCTCGCTTTTCACCTTGGGGTCGCACTCGTAGTAGCCGCCGCCGTCGGCGCGCCACTTTTCCACGTCATCCACCACCACCGCCCAGCCGGTGAGGCCGACGCGGCTGTTATTGCTGAACTCGGCGAATTCCTCGGTCAGCGGGAACTCGGCGCGGCTCTCCACGCCCTTGTACGCCAGCTTGACCAGCACCGCGCTCTTGCCGACGCCGATCTTGCGATAGATGCCAAGCCAGTCGGCGCCGATCTTGGCGTTGACCGAGTCCAGCAAGGCGTTCAGGTTGACCAGCCCGGCAGTGGTTTCCGGCGTCTCCACACCCAGCACCACGCGCAGGTCGTACGGAGTTTCGTCCAGCTCGTCGAACAGCGAGCAGCTGCCGCCCTCGCCGAGCTTGGGCACCTTGTAACGGTACACATCGCGCTGCGGAATCGGTTTGTCCACAGCGATGACGGCCTGCAGCGTCATCACGGCGATCTGCACATCGGTCAGGTCCAGGTTCAGCGCCTGCTCTCGCAGATAGTCGGTCAGATGGCTTGCGGGTATCATGGGGGAGCTCCTGAGCTGCCGCGCGTCGCGGCGCGCTTGAATTCGAAACGCAACAGGATATCAAACCCGGCCACGCTTCGCCATTTCGCCACTTTATATCGTAATGACCGCCATTCATATCCGCCAAGCCCCGCTCGTGATCAAGGCCGGCGCCCGCGCGCGCCGATTGCTGCAACAGGGACTCCACCCGGCCCAGGTGGGCATTCTTCCCGGCGCCGCCGGCGGCCCCAAAGCCGTGGGCCTCACCGGGCTGGACCAGGCTGTGTTCGGCTGGCTGGCCGGCGCGCCGCGGGAGCGCGAGCTGGTGGGCGCGTCGATAGGCGGTTGGCGCTTCGCCTGCGCGATGCAGGCCGACCCGGCCCAGGCGCTGGCGCGGCTGGCCGAGCGCTACACCGCCGAGCATTACCATCCCGGCGTCACCGTCGCCCAGATCACCGCGCAGACGCGGCGGATGCTGCATGACATCCTGGGCCCGAATGGCTTCGAGCACATCCTGGCGCATCCTCATCACCGGCTGAGCCTGCTGCTGGTGCAATCGCGCGGACTGGCAAACCGCGAGGCCAAGTCCTCGCTGCTGCCAGGCCTGGCGCTGGCGGCGGCGCTGAACGCCGTCTCCCGCCCGCTGATCCGCCATAGCTTCAGCCGAGTGATCTGCCACGATCCGCGCAGCGCGCTGCGCTTCCAGCCGGCCGACGCCATTCCCACCCGGCTCTATCCGCTGGCCGCCGGCAATCTGGAACAGGCGCTGATGGGAACGGTGGCGATACCCGGCGTGCTGCACGGCGTGCAGTTGCCGGACGCGCCGGCGGCGATCTACCGCGACGGCGGGCTTACCGACTACCACATCGATTTCCCCTTCGCCCACGGCGACGACATCGCGCTGTATCCGCACTTCACCGACCGCATCGTGCCCGGCTGGTTCGACAAGCCGCTGCCCTGGCGCAAGCCCGGCGCCGCCAACCACGCCAATACCATGCTGCTGGCGCCGTCGCGCGATTACCTGGCCTCCCTCCCCGGCCGCCATCTGCCGGACCGCAAGGACTTTCGCCGCTACCTTGGCCGCGACGAGCTGCGCCGCCAGCACTGGCGGGCCGCCACCGCGGAAAGCCAGCGTCTGGGCGATGCCTTTCTGGAGTGGCTGGAGAAGCCGAGCTCCATCATCGTGCAGCCGCTGTAAGCCGCGCAGGCTAGCAAAAGAAAAAGCCGGGCATGCCCGGCTTTTCCAACCTTCTAACTAGCGAGAATCATCAACCCGCCTGCGCCCAGCACTGCTCTTCAGGCATGTCGCGCGGCGTGGCGTTCAGCTCCACCACCACGTCGCGGGATTGCGCGCCCTTGCTGAGGCGAACGGTCATCTTATCGGCCACGCCCGGCTGGTCGAGGTCGCGGCGATACGTGAACGAACCCCAGTCGGACATCGCCGCGCGGCCCAGCTGCGGCGCTTGCACCAGCTGGTAGCGTTCCACGCCGCCCACGCCCTCAAGCTGGCCGCGCAGGCAGCGTGCCGGGCCGCCATAGCTCAGCTTGGCCAAGTTCAGCTCGCCGGTTTGCGGCGGCTGCGGCTTGGCGTTGCCAGCCGGGCCCAACGGGCCTTCGCAGCGCAGCACCGCGGTCTTGCGCTTGAAGTCGTAGTCGGTGGCCGAGCAGTTGGTCGCCATCAGGTTGTTGACGCCCCCGGTCTTGACCAGGCTCTGCAGCGCGCCGTCCAGCAGCTTGTCCAGCTCCTGGCGCGCGCGGGTGTTGTCGCTGGCGGACAACGGCAGGGTGCCGCCGCACTCGAAGCGGCGCAGCGCGCTGGTTTCGCCATCGGCCCACACCTGGCAGCCCACCGGCAGCGAGCGGCGCAGCGCGGCCTCCACCACCGAAGCGTCGCCGGCCTGCCACTTGTCCTTGGCCACCCAGTCCACGCCTTCGGCGGTGGAGGTGTTGCCCAGCTGGCCGGACTTGGCCAACTGCACCTGCTGATCCACGTACTGGCGGAAGCCCGACACCAACGCGGCGTCGCCGCCCATGCTGCTCACCAGCGCGTCGAAACGCTTGACGTCGTCGGCGCGCAGCGAGGCCAGGATATCGGCGATCTTGCCCGGCTGCTGCTGGTTCAGATAATAGAACCACAGCGCGGAGTGGCTGTAGAAGTCCCAGCCGTCGCTATAGCTGGAGCGCATGATGCGGGACGGCTCCAGGAAGCTGTTCGGCCAGCCGTTCGCCACCACGTCCACCACGTGGCCGCGCACCTTGATGCCGTCGCGCGAAGTGCTCCAGGCCATGAATTCGGCGAAGCCCTCGTCGTACCATGGCATGCGGCGGTCGTCGCGGTAGAACTCGGACGTGCCCCACATGCCCGGCTGGATGTACCGGCCGGACAGATAATGCACATACTCGTGGCGCACCAGCTCTTCCAGAGTCAGATAGCTTTCGCGCGGCACTTCGCGCTGGAAGGTGTAGAAGGTGCCGTCCTTCTCGATGTAGATGCCGCCGTTGTCGGTGGACAGCTCATTGAGCAGGCCCTGGAAACGCTGATAGGCGGTTTTGGTGCCATAGATCACCATCTTCAGCTTTTCATTGGGATCGTTCGCCACCGCCTCCTTGGTGCCGGCCACGCGGAACAGCTGGGTCTGCACCTGCTTCATCGCATAGTACAGCGGCTCCACCTCGGCCAGGCTCAGCGGGGTTTCGAACACCAGCTTGCCGTTGTCGAAGCTCCAGCGATTGGGGAACAGGCTGGCGCGCAGCTCCTGCTCGGCCTGGCAGATGCCGTAGCGTTCGCACGGCACCTTGCCCATTTTCTTCAGCGCGTACACGGCCTCGGCCCAGGCGGCGCCGAACTTCTCGCCCTTCAGGTGCAGGGCGACGGCGGATTCAGCTTGCGGCGCGGTGCGCGGGTATTGCATGAAGCGGCCGGTTTCGCGCAGGGTGTTGAGGAACATCTGCTCGTCGGCGAAGGCCGGCTGGCCGGCGCGGGTCAGCCCTGCCAGGCTAGCCACCAGGCTGTCCAGCTGACCCTTCTCCACTTTCTGGGCGAACTCGGGCTGGTAATGCATATTGAACAGCAGCGTCTGCATCGGATGCAGCGCGAAGCGCGCCCAATTATCCTTGGCCGCGGCGTTGTAGCGGCTGAAGAAGCGGTTCAGCAGCGGCAGCGCGTAGTCGGCCTTGCGCACCGAATCGGCCAGGATCAACGTTTCCGCCACACTCTGCCGGGCGTCGCGCTCGCGGAACCAGGCGTCGTGGTCGCCGCGGCTATCGATGGCTTTGACATTCCACAGCGCCGGATTGGCCGCCAACGCCTCCACCACCTGCATCACCGGCTGATCCACCGCCGGGCCGTAGTCGCCCACTTCCTTGGCGTGGCTGTACTGCAGGAAGTAACCCGCCTTCAGGAACACCGCCAGCGGCCACAGGCCGTTGGCGTTCTGCCCATCCCAGGCGGTCGCGCGCTGGCGCGCTTCGGCCGCCACCAGCTGCATATTGGCCGGCGACACCACCCGGTAGCTGAAGTTGTCCGCCTGGAACAGGCGGTTCATGCAAGTGCCGTCCACGCTAGCCACGTAACGCACCAGCGCCTGGCCGGACAGCTGGCCGAGCTTGGCCTCATCGCAGTCGGCATAGGCCGGCGCAGCGGCATCCGCCCGGGCCGCCTTGCGCGCGATCTGGCCTTGCTGGCCCTGAGGCTTGGCCGGCGGCTGCGCGCCGCCATTATCCGGCGCCGCCGGCGGCAGGCCGTGCGGGTAATCCGGTTTTTCCGACAAGGCCGGGGAGTGGGAGGAATAGCGCGCGCTGGGCTGATTGACCTGAGGCGCGGGTTGCTGCGAGCCGGCTTGCTCGCCGCCTGTCGTCGTCAGGCAAGCGGACAAGGCCAGCGGCACCATCACGGAAAGTCCCCACGCCCGATACCGACGCGGTAGTGTTGTTGTATTCATTCAGTCATCCAATGGCTTGTTCAAATGACGCTAGGCTAATTAGCCAAGCGTCGCGAAGCATAATGGATATCACTGATATTGAATATTGTGTTTAAGGCCAGATCGTGATCTTAAACAACAAAACAGGCCAGTTAATTTTCACGCCCAATTTCCGCTTAAGAAAATACAAAAAAAGCCGCATACGCGGCTTTTTTAAACGGAAGTTGCGGATATTAATGGCGCGCTTCACGCGCCGCCGCCACCACGTCGTAGTCGAACAGCTGGTTGGCGTCTTCCTCATCGAACACATAGCGCTGGTTGCAGTAATCGCAGACGATCTCCACGCTGCCCTGCTCTAGCAGCACATCGCCCACTTCCTGGCCGCCCAGCATGGTCAGCATATTGCTGACGCGCTCACGCGAGCAGTTGCAGTTGAAGCTGACGGTTTCCTGCTCGAACACCCGCACCTGCTCCTCATGGAACAGACGATGCAGAATGTCCTCGGCGCCCAGCTCCAGCAGCTCTTCCGCCTTCAGCGTGCGGCCCAGCATCTGGACGCGATCCCAGCCCTCGGCCTCGCCATGGCCTTCCGGCAGACGCTGCAGCAGCATGCCGGCGGCGGTATTGTCGCCGCTGGCCAGGATCAGCGCGGTATCCAGCTGCTCGGAGCGCAGCATGTAGTTTTCCAGCATCCGGGCGACTGAATCTCCCTCCAGCGCCACGATGCCTTGCCAGGTCTGGTTCTTGTCCAGGCGCGGCTCCAACGTCAGCACGAATTTGCCGCCCTCGCCCAGCAGCTCGGCCAGCGGCTTGTCATCCAGCTCGCCGTCCCACTTGGCGGTGGCGCGCACGGTGCGGTCGTTGTTGCACTCGACCACCGCCAGCTTCAACGCGCCGGTGCCGTGGATCTGCAGGATCAGCGAACCGTCGAACTTCAGATTGGCCGCCATCAGCACCGAGGCCGCCATCATCTCGCCCAGCACGGTCTTGAGCACCTGCGGGTAGGCGCGCCGCGCCAGCACCTGCTGCCAGGCGCCATCCAGGCGAACCAGCGCGCCGCGCGCCGGCGCGCCGTCGAACAGGAATCGTTGCAGTTTATCGTGGTGGTTCATATTCATGCTTCCTTGGCCGCCCCGGCGGCCGCTTCAACGGTATAGACAGACATCGGCAGCGAGGAGCTGACGTCGAATTCGCAGCCGGCGCGCACGCCGATCTCGGCGATCTCCCGGGCCGACAGATCCTGGTCGTAGACCGCGTGCATCGCACCCATCGCGAACTTGCGGCCCGAGCCTATCGCCCAGATGCGGGAGAATTCGTAGATCTCGCGCATCGGATAGACGCCGAAAATGCCGTGGGCGTTGGCGATCACCACCATCATCTGGCTGGATTCGTACGGATCTTCCTCATCTTCCTCCGGACGCAGATAGAACGCGTCTTTCAGCTTGGGGTGAAGCTTGCGGAAGGTGTCGAAGATGCCCTGGCGGCTGCTCAGATCCTTTTTCTTCAGCTCTTTCAACGCGCCCTGCAGCACCAGGTCGTGAGCGGCGGAGCCGGACACGGCCAGATAGTTGTCGCCATGGCGGAAAATCTTGTTGTGGAAACAGTCGTACGGCGCGAGAAGCTTCTGATCGTCGCCGAAAGTGGTCTGGCTGTCGGCGGCGATGGCGATCTGGTCGCCCTTGCGCACGGCCACGATGGTTGTCATGCGGCTACCTTGTCATATTCTTGAAAACAGTCCTTCAAGATGGGACCGAAGCCGGCATTTTGCAATCCCGGCGCAAAGCGAAACTGGTGATTCTACCATAAGCTGCCCTACAAGCCGTGACGCGCCCTAAAAGCCCGCCCAATGCCTGCTGCGCATTAGAGAAAAATTACATCAATAAAAAACCGCCCCATGCATGCATAGGGCGGCTACTGTTTTTGCAAAGCGACCTTAACCGGCAGGCGTATCTTTTCCAAATGGCGACAGCGCCACAGCTCGGGCAACGGCCTGCTGCAGACTGGTTCCATCCGGCAAAACGGCGCTTTCCATCAATTTTCCATGGATGGCTTGTGCCTGTGCCGGTTGGCCCGCAGCCTGAAGCAAAAGACTCTGCGCATACAGCCCCGGGAAGCTGTTGGGGTTCAAACCCAGAGCGCGCTTCACAGACTGCTGCGCCTCTATTGTCTTGCCTTCCATAATCGCGACAATAGCCAGGCCGCCGTGCGTGTCGGCAAAATTCCGATCGAGCCTTAATGCCTCCAGCAATGCTTCTTTGGCGACGCCCGGTTTTTGCTGCAAAATCCGGCACCAAGCAAGCACATGCCAGCTTCCCACATGCCCAGGCATATGCCGCAGGGCTTCGCCTACCCGGTCCGCGGCCTGCTCCAAATCGCCCTGCAACATGGACACCAGCCCCTGCCCCATCCAGGCGCGGCCGGAGTTCGGCCTTCCGGCGCACGCCTGATCCAACATGGGAATGGCCACGTCGAGGTCCTGCTTGCTGATCGCCAGCATGCCCATCACGGTTGCCGCGTCCGGATCCTTCGGCGACGCATCCAGCACCTGCCGCGCGACGATCTCCGCCGCCGCCAGGTTTTCCTGATCCAGATACAGGGTTGCCAGCAGGCCGTACATCGGCAACAGCTCCGGATGCTCGCGCAAGGCTTGCTCGCAAGCCGCGACAGCTTCATCCACCTTGCCCAAGAAATGCAGCGCGCGCGCGTACAGCGGTCCGGCCTGCGGCAGAACATCCAGCCGCGACGCTGCTCTGGCCGCGTTAACCTCCGCTTCGGCATAACGGCCCTGCAACATCAATGCATATGCCAAGTTGTAAAACAGCGCAGGTTCTTCCCATCCCTCGCCGCGCAAATCATCAAAGGCCGCGATGGCATCATCCAAACGGTTCTGCCTCATCAGGCAGACCCCGACGAGAGAGCGTCCCCCGAAATGCACGGGGTCCGCCGCGAGCAAGCGGCTCAAAATCTCTTCACATGCCTGCGTCTGCCCAGACTGCAAATAGAGGTCCGCGAGTTCGAACAATAAATGGGTGTTGGCCGGATCGGCCTCCAGATAGGCATGCAGCAGGCGCTGCCGCTGAGTAGATTCGGTCATGATGATTATTTATGAGCTTGTTGCAATTGCTGCCGCAGATAGGCGGCCAGCGTTTCAAACCTGGGATGCTGCCGTATGGTTTCCGCCACATCCGCCACCAAGCCGCCGAAGGCGGGATCCGATGCGGCGCCGGCGCCCAGTTCCTGCGCAAGCAATGCGCGCACATGCACCTCTAGCGCGCGCTGCTCCGCGTCGGGCCATGCGGGATCGATGGATCGCAATTGGCCGGCGATTTGCTTACGCAGGACAACCGCGGCGTCGGGCGCTTTGCCGCCATCAGGTGCCTTGCGCCCCGACGCCGATTTACGGCTGCCGGCTGCCGGCTTTCCACCCAGCAGCCTCTGTAAAATGCCAGCCTTGTCTATCGGCTCCATCTATTCCCCTTCGGTCCTACGGACGGGATCAATGCAGCTGCTCGTCCCCGGATGCCGCGTATCCACGCAGGAACAGGCTGTTTGCAGAGCCTGAAGACGCCTCGTCTTGGCTGGCCGTCTGGGCGGCTTCCGCATCATGGGAAGCAATCTGTTGGAGAATGCGCTCCATATCGGCATTAAGCGCCGGGACTTCCTGATTCGCCGCGATGCCCTCCGTCAGCAGCGCGCGGCATTCGGCGAATTCATCCCGGATCAGGTGCTCCAGCCCCAGACGGAACAACTGCAGCGCGGCATCCTTCGGCAGGATGTCCAGCCCCAGCCATGCTCGCCTGGCGTCGTCCGGCCGGCCCTGGGTCAGGTAGAGCAGGCCCAGCTGAAACACCGCCATGACCAGATTGGGCTGCAAGGCCACCGCCTGCTCCATGGAAGCCGCCGCGCGGTCCGGCATGCCTATCTGCGCGTATTCGGCTCCGAGCAGGTAATGCAGGCGGGAGTCCTGCCCGTCGTTCGCGACGCCTTGCTTCAGCAGAACGACCGCTTCGGCATGCCGCTGACTTTCCATGGCGTTGACAGCCAATCGAAACAACTCTTCCTGATCCAGCATTGCGTAATCCATTACGACTCCAATTCAACAAATTATCACGTCAAAACGGCAGCACGCTCATGAAGAAACGAGTCAGCCAGCCTGGGTTGGTGAACAGGCGCTGATTGCCGGCGGTCTGCTGCTCCAGGCGCACGTCGGTCAGCTTGGTAGACGATACAAGGCTGCCCGGTTGGATATCGCGGGGGTTGACCGTCCCGGACAAGCGGATCTGCTCGTTGTCGTCATTGATCTGCACCTGTTTTTCGCCGCTGACCCTGAGATAACCATTTGCCAGCACATCCACCACGGTGACCGAGATGGAGCTGGTAAAGCTGCTATTGTTACTGCGGCTGCCGCGACCATCCACCTTTTCGCCGCCGGAAGCACCCAACTTGCCGGACACGGTTTTCTTGCCCGGCGCCCAACCAAACATGCGGTTGATGACCGGCGCGTCCAGGCCTACATCCAGTCCATTCTCGATATCGGTATTGCGGCTGCCCTTGGACTCTTCCGACAGGCTGGAACTGGCCCTCTCCTGAATCACCACAGTCAGATTGTCGCCGATCCGGGACGGCACATCGTCGCGAAAATAAGAGCGATACCTTGCTGGCTGGTACAAACTGCCCGGAGTCGGCGGCAACTGCGGCGCAGTCTGGGGAGACGCGGTGGTCGGCCCAGACACCAGCGGCTTGGGCGGCACGCTGCCGCACGCGGCCAATACCAACGCCAGCAATGGCGCCATTCTGGCATAACAAGACATAATCGGTCTTTCTATTGCATGAGGACGCCGCGGCGATACCGCCGGCTCCCCACTCGTTTCAAAATCATCCGCCATCCTGACAACAGTCTTATCCTGCTTTCAGCGGAAAAGTTTAGCCGCACGCCGTCAAAATTATCCTTCCCTGTCCTTGCCGGCCGCCAAATGACCACGCAAAGCCGCCAGCCCTTCCTTGTGCAACTGAGAGATCCTGCCCTTGCTCACCTCCAGAATGCCTGCGATCTCGGCAAACGGCACACCCTGCAAATAATGCAGGCGCAGCACTTTCTGCTGTGCTGGGGGTGTGGCTTGCAAATGAGTCAGCAAGCTGCGCCTCATCTGTTTGAGCTCCAAAGACTGGTATGCCAGATCCTGTCCTTCCGGCTCAACCTCCGTCTGAAACATGCCGCTGTCCTCCAGCATGAAGCCGATTGCGAAGCCAATGGACAAGGATTTCAACATCTCGAACGGATCAGACGCGTCTGTTTCCACATCAAGATTCTGCGCCCGCTCCCGCAAGGCTTTCTTGCGGGCCGACATCTGGCTGGCTACTTCCGACGTGCTGGCGAGATGGTCCAATATCTCCCCCCGAATCCGATACTCGGCATAGGTCTTGAATCCCACTCCGCTATCGGGACGGTATCGGTTTATCGCCTCCAGCAGACCTATCACGCCCCACTGAAACAGATCGTGGAATTCGAAGCTGTCTCCTATCCGTTTCGCGAAGATCTGAGCCGCCAAAATGCGCACCAGGGGCAAATGGCTCTCGATCAGGGCCTCGCGCCACGACCGGCCGCCAACCTCCACCGAGCCAGGCTCCCAAGCAGCGTCTTCAGCCCATGGAGGATCTAGGATAGGCATCGCCGATCACATGCTGTCCGACAAGACCGCGCGGGCCACCAGAGTCCAACCGTCTATCAACACAAACATCAAGATCTTGATCGGCAGGGCGATGGACACCGGCGGCACCATCATCATGCCCATCGCCATCAGCACGCTGGAAACGATGATGTCCACCAACAGGAACGGCAGAAAAATCACGAAACCTATCTGGAACGCCAGCCTCAGCTCGCTCAACAGAAAAGCCGGCACCACATGTACCAGGCTGATGGATTCGGCATCGTCGGGCATGTCCTTGCCGCCAATGCCGAGCACAAAGCTCATATCCTGCTCTCGCGTCCGGCTGACCATGTATTCCTTCATGATGGCGCCGCCCTGCTTGAGCGCCGCCGATGCAGGCATATGCTGCGCGTACAGCGGCGTCACCACTTGCTGATCCAGCTTTTCGAAAGTGGAGCCCATCGACAGCAGCGTCAGGAACGCCGCCAACATGATCAGCACCACATTGGGAGGCGTCTCCTGCATGCCGATGGCGTGCCGCAGCATGGACAACACGATGATGATGCGCGTGAAGGAAGTCATCACCACCAGCATGCCCGGCAATAACGCAACCAAGGTCAGCGCGAGGACGATGTTGACCGCCTGGCTCACGCCAGCGCCATTCAAGGCCACGTCCACCATCTGCCCCTTGGCATCAGCGACCGCCGGCAGGCAGGCAAGCAGCCACATCAGTTTCTGCAATCTATTCATGAATTCGAATCGTCCCGGATGACCGTGATGCCGCGCTCGCTTTCAGCCAGCATGATTTCCCTTCCCCCATGCTCAATCACGTAAAGCGACGATTTCGCCGACAGCCTGCGCTTGGCAAGCAAACGGATCTCCTCCGCGCCTGCTGCCCGCGGCCCTTTCATGTAACGCTGCCGCCACCAGCATGCAGCCGCGCCGATCAGGGCGAGCCCGCCGAGAATCTCATAAGGGCCGAGCAAGGCCGCGGGGCCGGCGGCCGGCTCCTTGCGAAAACGCAGCGGCGCGTGCGCGGGCTCCGATGAGGAAACCGCGCACGCTGGCGTAGAGGCCCCCTGCGCGCAGGGCATTCCGGCGGCGCTCGCGCTCAATACGGCCACGCTGAACGACAAGGCCAGCAGCAACTGCATCGGATATCTCATTTCAATCTGCCATTCACGCGGAAAGCTGCGCGACCTGCTCGATGCGGACGCCGAAATGGTCGCCAGCCACCACCAGGCTGCCGCGCGCCACCACTTGGCCGCCCAGCAAAATCTCCACTGCGTCGCCGGGCGCTTTATCCAGAGCCAACACCTCGCCCTCCTTCAAGGCGTCCAGCTCCGCGATGCTCAGGCGGCAGCGCCCGATTCGGGTTTCCAGCTGCACCTGCACTTCTTTCAACAACTCCATCCGGCCTTGCAGCAAGCCTGCCGCGCCAGCCTCGGTTTTCCCGTCCAGTTGCGGGGGGCTGAAGATTTCCACTTCCTTGCTCATGCTTTTCCACTCTTGTTGATTGCTTTGTCGGCCCGGCGGACCTTGACCGACGGTTGACCTTGACTCAACCCGTATTGCGCCCGCCCAAGCAGCTCGCCGCTGGCCAGACGCAGATCGAACGGCGTCCCCGCCTTCTGATCCAAACGGATCACATCGCCTGGGCGCAGGGAGCCCAGGTCCTCGATGGAGAACTGCGCGGGAGATGCCCGCACTTCCAATTCGACTTGACCATCCAGCGACAACGAGCGCAGCGATATCGGCCCAGGCGCTGCCGGCAAGCCCGGCTTAGGCAGCCAGCGGGCTGCCTGCTCCGCGGACAACAACACGGTCAAAACCTGATCGCCATGCCGCAGCTCCGCCCGCAACGCGCCCGTTGCGGAGAACACCGGATCCAGTAGGCCGCCCTCCTTCAAGCCCGCATAGGCAGGCGCGGCGTCCTCGCCGGAGATTGCCGCGGCCAGCGCATCCCGCGCCGCGCGCGTTGTCGACGCAGCAAGCTCCGATGACTCGATAGCGGCGCGGCTCTTGTCCGCCCCCAGGCAAACGCGGGCGAAGAAGCCCGGCTGATCCGACATGGCGGGCCAGCCGACACCCGCCGTCAGCCATTTCGCAGCGGAGATATCCGCCAGCGACACCGGGCAAGCAGACGCCTGCGCCTCTCCATCCGCCAAGCCCCAATCGCGCAGCCAGGCCGCGCAGCGCTCGCCGACGGCCGCTTCGACAATATCCAGCTCCTTCCGCGTATAAAGCCGGAACGGCAACGCGCCGCTCATCGCGACCCTTTCATCTGCAGCGCTTGCTGCATCATTTCGTTCGCAGCTGAAATGAGCTGCGAGGCCGCCTGATAACCGCGCTGAGTGATCATCATGTCGCTGAATTCCGCCGACAGCTCGACATTGGACAACTCCAGCTTGCCGCCGGCCACCTTGCCGAATACGCCGCCCCCGGCCACGCCATACTCCGGATTCTGGCCGGCCAGAGCGCGGTAATATCCAGAGCCCGCGCGCTCCAGTTGATGGTCAGGCTGGGAGAACCAGGCTAGTGCCAGACGCCCGGCAACTGCGGTCTGTCCGTTGGAATAACTGATCTGGCCCTTGCCCTCGCCGTCGAAGGTCAGCTTGGTCAGCGCTCCGGCGCCATAACCATCCTGGCTGGCCACCCGAATAGTCGAGGAAGTGCCGCCGGACAGGCTGGTGGTATCGGAAATGGAGCCCGGCTGGCCGAAAAACAGCTTCAAGTCGGACTCGCCGCCGGTGGCGCTTTTCAGCTTCATCGTCAACTGGTTGTACGCAAACGATGGCGAGCCATCGGGATCGAAGCGGATCTCGCCGCTGCCCACCGTACTCTGCGCCACTTTGTCCTGCACCTCCACTTTCCAGCTGCGCGGCGTCGTGGAGGCATTGCTGGTGAAGCTGATCTTCAGTTGCCGCGGAGCGCCGTCCTTGTCGTAAACGGTGGTTTCCGCGCTGCTGTTGGTCGCGCCGGTAGATAGGTTGTCGGCGAATTTGACGGTGCTCGTCGGTTTGGCCATCTGGCTGCGCAGCGTCCCGACGGCGAAATCGGACAAGCCACTAGCCGAATCGAACATCTGGATGCGCGACTTGTCCTGCCGGCTGATCAGCACGCCATCGGCATCGAGCTCAAACTGTCCGACGCGGCTGTAATTGATCTGTTGGCCGTTCTTGGAAACGAAGAAGCCGCCGCCATCCACCGCCACATCCAGCGGATTGGTCGACGACTGCAGCTCGCCCGCGGAAAAGTCCGTCGAGGAAACCCCGATTTTCACGCCTTCGCCGTGCTGTCCGCCTTGCCCGCCTTGCGCATCGTACTGATACATCATGTCGGTGAACTGCAGAGAGGTCCGCTTGAAGCCTGGGGTGTTCAGGTTAGCCACATTGTTGCCGATGTTGGACAGCCCCTTCTGGAAGGTGCGCAAGCCGCTCAGGCCGACAAACATGGTGTCTATCATGTCGCGCTCCCCCTCACCAAAGCCACCTGGGTCAACGCGACATCGGTCATCAGCTCGCCGCTGGCCGCCTTCACCGTCAACATCGGCTGACCGCTGGAGAAGGATATGGTGGTCACCTGCCCCGCGACATTGCCATTGGCCGTCTGCACTTCCACGGTCTTGCCGATCAGGCCGATAGACTGGTTCGCAGCTTGCTGCGCCAACAGGGTATCCAGCTTCTCGTTGGACATCCGCGTCTGCTCCAGGGACGAGAACTGGGCCATCTGCGCCATGAATTGCTGGTTGTCGATCGGTTTCAGCGGGTCTTGGAAGGTCAGCTGCGTCGAGAGGATGCGCAGGAAGTCCTGCTGGGTGATGCCCCGCGTCTGCGCGATGCTGTCGCTGCCGGAAATGCCCAAACCTGTTGTCGCCATGTTCACCTCTGTTTCAAAACATTCAAGCCGGCGGCGGCGTTGCTGTAGACCACCGCGCCATTGACGGCCAGCATCGCCAGCCGCCCACCTTTTTCCCTGATATGCCGCTCCAGCCGCTGACCGAGGGCCTCAGCTTCGCCCGCATCCATGCGCGCGTCGCGCACCCACACCCTAAGCTGCCCTTGGTCGGCGAATACCGTGATCTTGCAGGGTTTGAGCCAGGAGCGGAGCATGGCTTCGTCATCGCAGGCCAAGGCCGCGCGCGCAGCTGTGCCGGACTCCCCCTCCCGCCCCGCCTGTTCCATGGGAGCAAGGGATAAACCATAAGCGGCGGCCGGCGCTCCGCCATCAGCGGCCACAGGACCACTCGGCGTCAAAACCGCTTTGGCCGGCGCATCCGCGCCGATATCGGCCGCATGTGCATCACTGCCCGGGGGAAACGGCGCCGCACCGCCGCTTGCCGTTTCGGCCACAGCCGCTCCGCCGCGTTCTTCAGCTGGCGTCTCCACGATGGGGAGCCCCTCGCCGTCAAACTGGATCGCCCGACAAACGCTGTGGCTCGCCAGCTCGGCATCCAACTGCTTTTGCCATTGCCTGCCCGATTGCTCGTCAGGGAGTTCCCGGCCCGGATTCTGCGCCGCGCCGCGCCGTTCCGAGTCTATCCATCCAATGTTCATGCGAGTCCTCCCGCCGCGCGGCGCTGCAGCCACGCGTCATCCTGTTCCCGGTACTCGCCGCGCTGCGCCTCAGCCCTCCAAGACCCATACTGCCTTTCCTTGTGCTTCTCGAGCTGGCGCAAACGGGCTTGCGCCTCCGTTAAACCTGCCATCGCCCGGTCCCGCAGCGCTTCCGAATCCTCAACCACATGCTCCAACTGCCGGCAACGCAGACGCAGCTCCCGGATAAAATTCAGCGCGGACAGGTATAGCGCCTGGTTGCCCACCAGAGACGGCAAGGCGCGTTCACAGCTGACAACCTCGGCTTCCGCAGCATGCAAGGCTGCGCGGTCGGACTCCAGTCTGTGCTCAGCCTCTTGCAACGCCTGCCTCAGCGGCTGCAACGACGACTCCTGAAACCTCATCAAGGCCGCGAGCTGATACCGGAATTTCCGCATCAGCGCCCCCCCAGCATTGCGGCAAGCTGAGCCAGCGCAGCCTTGCGTTCGCTGCGCTCATGCGTACTTTGCCGCAGAAAACGCTCCAAATCCGGCTTGCGCCCCAGCGCTTCATCCAGCTCCGGATTGCCGCCCGGCTTGTATACGCCGAGCTCCAGCAAATCCTTGCTGCCCGACAGCAAGCCCATGGTTTTCCGGCACGCGCGCATCAGCGCCTGCTCATCCTCGGTCGCCAAAGCGGAGGCCAGGCGGCTGACGCTGCCCAGCACGTCTATCGCCGGGAAATGGCCGATATTGGCCAGATCGCGCGACAGCACGATGTGGCCATCGACAATGCCTCGCACGCTGTCAGCCACCGGATCGTGAATGTCGTCTCCCTCCACCAGCACGGTGAACAGCCCGGTGATGGAGCCGCCCTCTTTGCGAGTGCCGCAGCGCTCCAGCATGCCGGCCAGCTCGGAGAACACCGATGGGGTATAACCGCGCGAGGTGGCCGGCTCGCCGGTGGCCAGGCCGACTTCCCGCCGCGCCATCGCGTAGCGGGTCAGCGAATCCACGATCAGCAGCACCGATTTGCCCTGGTCGCGGAAATGCTCGGCGATGGTGACCGCGCTCAACGCCGCGGCCTCACGCACCAACGCCGGCTCATCCGCCGTCGCCACCACCACCACGGAGCGGGCCAGGCCCGACTCGCCCAGGTTTTCCTCGAGGAACTCCAGCACTTCCCGGCCGCGCTCGCCGATCAGGCCCACCACCACGATGTCCGCGGCGCAGTTGCGCACCAGCATGCCCAGCAAAGTGCTTTTGCCGACGCCGCTGCCCGCCATGATGGAAAGGCGCTGGCCGTAGCCTATCGTCAGCATGGAGTCGATGGCTCTGACGCCGGTCTCCATCACTTGGTCGATGCGGCTGCGCCGCAGCGCGGGAATCGGCGCGCTGCGCACTGGCCGCTGCGCCGCCCCAGAAATCGATCCCATTTCGTCCAGCGGCCGGCAGAACGCGTCCACCACCCGTCCCAACAAGGCGTCGCCCACCGGAATGGAAAACGCCCTCCCGGCCGACACCACCCGGCCGCCCAGCAGCAGCCCATCCACCGGGCCGTACGGCAACAGCAGCAGGCGGTCGCTGTCCAATCCCGCCACCTCGGCCAACACATCGGGACGTCCGTCCGACATCTCGATATGGCACAAGTCGCCCAGCCCGACGCCAGCGGGGCCTCTGGACTCCACCAGCAGGCCGACCTTGCGGCTCACGTGGCCGACTTTCTCCACCAGCTCCGCAGTTCTGACCGCATCGCGCAGCTGCTCAAGCCTAGGCCTCATGCCCGTGCCGCCTGCCGCAACGCCCGGTGCAAACGCTCCAGCTGGGTAGACCAGCGGGCATCGATATCGCCATGAGCGGTTTCCACCACGCAACCGCCCCTCGCCAACGAATCATCAGCTACGAGATGGATCTGCCGACCGGTGTCGCACAGCGCCTCGCCGCCCAGCAACGCGGCGTCGGCTGGATGCAGACGGACGCGCACCGGCTCCCTGCCGACCACCTCCAGCATCGCCCGCCGCACGCCGGCCCGGACCAGTTCCGCGGAGTGCGGGATGTCACCGACCACGCGGATCAGCGCTTCGAACACCACCGGCGCGAGCATATCTTCCATTTCGCCCAGCATTTGCGCGCGGCCCTGCGCCAACGAGGCGAGCATGTCCTTGGCCTGCTGCGCGGCCTGCCCCAGCTGATCGCGAATTTCCTTCTCCGCTTTCGCCATGCCGGCCCGGTAGCCCTCGTCGCCGGCGCTGGCGCGCATCGCGTTGCACTCGGCCTTGGCCTTGGCGCGCATCGTTTCTATTTCGGCCATCGCCCGGGCGCGCATCGCGCGGATTTCCGCCTCAGCATCCACCTGACGAGCCGCTTCGGCTGGCGGCCGCGTCTGCGACGCGGCCATCTGCGCGGCGCCGGTGGATTGCGACTCTTCCCGGGCGCGGACCAGAGGGTTGCGGATGATATCGCTCATGCCATTGCTTTCTTCAGCCAGGCGCGCAAGCCGGTCCACGCGGAAGGGGGCTCGCTCGCATGCGGCGGAGCGAAGGCTTCGGCTGTCGAGGAGAACGCGCTCGACTCGGCCAAGCCGGTCAGCAGCGCCGCGCTCAACGCCGGTGCCTGGCGTGCCGAACCTGCGGCCCAATTGCGGCGCAGTTCCGCCGCTTTAGCACCCCATGCCTCGCTGTTGTCCATGAAGCTCAAGACACGGCCGCGCAGCTCTGCGCCCAGTGCATGTCCGATCGCGGCCTGCAGCCACGCCGGTTCCGCCGCGACCGCGGCCGCCAGCGCGCCGATGCGGCCGGCGAGTTGTTGCTGTCCAGCCTGCAAGGCGATGCCTGACAGGCTGCCCATGGCCTCGGCCTGCTCCGCCAACGGCCGCTCGTCCAACTGCGACAAAGCCAACCCCAGCCGGCCGCGCTCATCTTCCGACAAGCGGGACTCCAGCCAACGGCGGTCGTCGGCGCTCAATGCGGACACCGCCAGCGCCGCGCGCAGGCTATCCTGTTCCGCAGCCATCATTTGCCGCCCTCCGGCTGCTCCACCAGCCAGCGCCGCACTTGACGCAGCAAGCGCTCGCGTTCCGTTTCGTCCAGCGTCTTCCTGGCCATGCGGCGGCGCAGCGACCAACCTCCCGCAGCCCCCAGGATCAACAGCGCGGCCACCGCCGCCCACCAGATGGCCGGGCCGGCGTCCAGCTCAGCCTTGCCACCCGCGATCTCAGCCGGCTTCTTGGCGTCGCCTTGCGGCGCGGCCACCGCCTGCACATTGTCCATCACCGAAAACGCGATGCCGTCGCCGCGACCGCTGTCCAGGCCGATAGCCATCGCGATCACCTCGCGCAAGCGCTCGACCGCGCTGTCAGACAGGCTGGCGTTGGTGATGATGCCGACGCTGATATGTTTGACCGAGCCCCCGGCCATATTGGTCTGTTTCAGCTCGCGGCCCACCTGGTATTCGGAATCGAGCGATTTGTTGCCGCCCGCGCCGCCCATCGCCGGCATGGTCTGGGATGCGTGGCCCGCATCGGCGCCGTCGCCCTGCCATTGCTCGCGCCGGCGCACCAGCACGCCCTTGTCGCCGCTGTCGCCCACCACCGACTCGCGCGTCAACTTCTGCGAGGACAGGTCCAACGCCACGTCCACGCTGACCGCCGCCTGGTTCGGGCCCAAGGCGGTGTCCAGAATCCGCGTCACCTTGTCCGCGAGATAGGTCTCGGTTTCCTTCTTCAGCTGCAAACCGGCGTCTCCGCCGGTCACGCCATCTTCGCCGGCTTCGCGCGCGGATAGCGCCACGCCGCGCTGGTCCAGCACGGTGACCGCGGCGGCGTCCATTTCCGGAACGGAGGCGGCCACCAGGCGCTGCACCCCGGCCACTTGCTCCTGCTGCAGGCTCTTGCCGCCCTTCAGAGTGACCCAGACCGAAGCCTTGGCCTTGGCGCCGCGCTTGCGCAGCATGCCGCCCTCAGGCAACACCAGGTGGACACGCGCGTTCTGCACCTCATCGAAGCCCATGATGGTGCGCGCCAGCTCGCCCTGCAGCGCGCGCTGGTAATTGATCTTCTGCGCGAACTCGGTCACGCCGAACTCGGCGTTGTTGAACAATTCGAAACCGACCGAGCCCTTCAAGTCCAGGCCGCTGCCCAACAGCTTCATCCGCGTCTTGTACAACGCGTCCTTTTCAACCTGGATGGTCTTGCCCTCATCGGACAGAACATAAGGCGTCTTCTGCTTTTCCAGCGCGGCCGCGATGCTGGCCGCGTCCCGAGCGTCCAGGTCGGAGAACAACACCTGGTAATCCGCCTTGCTCATCCACCAATACGCGCCGACCGGCACGGCCACCGCCGCGACCGCGCCCGCCACCAGAAATGCCCGGCCTGCCCCTGAAGAGCGCTGCCAAAGCGCCTTGATAAAATCCACCATCGTCTGCCTATCCAATCAAAATTTCCGCCTGGGCGTCACACCTGCATCCGCATGACTTCCTGATAGGCTTCGAGAACCTTGTTCCGCGCCTGCATGAACAGTTCGAACTGCATGCGGGTTTCTTCCATCTTCAACATCACCTGATGCAGGCTGCCCGCCTGCCCGGTCGCAACATCGTTAAGCAAGGTTCCCAGCGAGTTTTCCGACTTCTCCAGCTGGGTCAGCACGTTTTCGAAACCGCTGGCCGGCCCCGGCTTGACCACTCCGGCCGAGGACAGCGAATCAGCGAACGCGCTGCCTGCGATAGCCTCTATCATTGCTTGCCTCCAATATCCAAGGCCTTCTGCATCATCGAGCGGGCGGCGTTGAAAGCCGTCACGTTAGCCTCGTACGAGCGCACGGCCATTGTCATCGCGAACATCTCTTCCAGCGTGTTCACGCCGGCGTACTGCACATAGCCCTGCGCGTCCGCCAGCGGGCTGGATGGATCGAGCACCTTGCGTGCCGGCGCGTCGGACTCCACCACCGCGGCGCGCACGCCGCCCGGCGGCGGCTGGTCGGACTCGGCGCGCAACAGCGCCTGGCCGAAACCCGCGCCCACCGGCTGCACCACCACCCGCAGCGGTTTGGCCAGAGCCGCGCCCGGCGCCGCGGCCACATTGGCGTTGGCGATATTGCGCGCGGCCACTTCCGCCCGAAGCTGCTCCACATCCATGCCGCTTTGGCTAATGGCCAGCGATTGCCAGATCCCGGCCATTTAACGCCTCCCGTCCGACACCACCAGCTGCATGATGGCCAGTTGCTTGTTGATGCCCTTGATCAGGGTCTGGTAACGCAGCGCGGTGTCCGCCAGCTGCGAAACCTGGCGGCTAAGCTCCGCCGCCGCGCCGGACGGGCTGCCCGTCGGAGTCATCCGCGTATCGGGCAGGATGAGGGGGCCTGCGCCCTCCATGCCTTGCAATGCGGATTCGAAGTCCACGCGCAGCGGGGTGTAGCCCGGCGTATTGAGATTGGCGATATTCTGGGCGATCACCTGCTGGCGCAGCGTCAGGCCATCCAGCGCCTGGGTCACCACATTGCTTACCGAACCGATTTGCATATCCCGTCCTAACTTATTGAATGACCAGTTCCGCATGCAGCGCGCCGGCGGAGCGCACTGCTTGCAGCACCGCGATCACGTCGCGCGGCGTGGCGCGGATGCGGTTCAATGCCGCCACCAAATCCGCGATGGTAGAGCTGCCCTTCAGGCTGATGCCCGGCAGCGGTTTTTCCTGGGCGGTGATCCGCGTCTGCGGCACCACTGCCGTCCTCACCTCGCGTCCGCCCCCCACCACCAGCGGCGGCTGCGACACCAGATAGTCGGTTTCGACGGAGATCTTCAAATCTCCATGCACCACCGTCACCGCCGACAGCATCACATTGCCGCCTGCCACTACCGTGCCGGTGCGCTCGTTCACCACCACGCGGGCGCGCTCGTCCGGCGTCACTTCGATGGCCTCGATCCGGCTGAGGAGCGCCGTCACGCCGGCGGCGGATTCGCCGCCCACCCGAATGCCCACCTTGCCCGCGCCCAGCGGGCTGGCGACACTGCGGCCCAGCTTGCGGTTGATCGCCTGCGCGACGCGCTCGGCGGTGGTGAAGTCCGGGGAGGACAACAGGAACTCCGCCGTGTTGTTGCGAACGAAATTGGTGGCGACCGCCTGTTCCACGATGCCTCCAGCCGGGATCTGGCCCACCGTCGGGTGGTTTTTCTGCACCATATTGCCGTTGCTGTCATAGCGGTAGCCACCCACAGACAGCGCGCCCTGCGCCAACACATACACTTGGCCGTCGCTGCCTTTCAGCGGCGTTTGCAGCAAGCTGCCGCCCAGCAGGCTGCGGGCGTCGCCGACTGAAGTAACCGTCACGTCCACCCGCGCGCCCGGCTCCAGCAAGGGCGGCATATTCGCCGTCACCATCACCGCCGCCACATTGCGGCTGTTCAGTTGATCCGGCCCGAGATTCACCTCGAACTGCTTCAACATATTGGCCAGCGACTGCTGGGTCATCTGGCTGCGCGGGCTGTCGCCGCTGCCGGCCAGACCCGTCACCAGGCCATAGCCGATCAGCTGGTTATCCCGCCAACCGCCGAAACGGCCCAGATCCTTGATGCGCTCGCCGGCCTGAGCCAGCGATACGGCCAAGACCATCAGGGCGCCGCCTTGCAGCATCCGGACCCACCACTTGTTCTTGTTCATGTCCACTCCGGCCCTATCACACAGCCTGTTTTCACAACACATCCACCATGCCGGCCCCGGCTACCCGGGTTTTGAAAACCGCCTGCTCCTTGGGACGCCTGGCGTACACCACCTCGCCCAGCGCAGCGTCTTCCATCGCCACGGCCTCCAGCTCCAGCCGGACCGGGCCGCTGCTCAGACGGGCCATGACTCTTCCTCCCTTGCGCACCATCGGCGCGGCAGCCGCATCCGTCTCCCGCAGCACGCCGCCGGCCGCCAACGCCCGCGCGGCGATCTTGTCCTCGAAGCCGGACAACAACCGCCCATCGGCAACGTCGGCGATAGTTCGCTCCACATTGCCCGCGCCCAGCGCCTCGCCCTTGGCGATATCCCGCCGCGCCCGCACCACGTCCCGCTCGCACGACACCTCGAACCAGACCGGCCAGCTGCCATACAACTGCCGCCCCTCGAACACATCCAGCCACACCGCCATCCGTCGCGCCAATCCAGGCTGCGGGGACAAGCGGGCGACGATGCTGGCGCCCTGCCGCGGCAGCATGGCCGCCGCCGGCAACGCCTCCGGACGCAGCGCGGTTTTGGCGCAGAAGCTGTCCAACCGCGCCCGCAATGCCGTTTCACCTTCCTTCACCAGCCGCTCAGCCGCGGGTTCGCCGGCTTTTCGCGTCACGCTCACCCGCTCGGGAGCCTGCAAGGTCCAGCGCGCGGCGCCTGCGCCCAGCGCCAGCTTCCAGGCCGCCTGCAAGCGCGCGCCGGGGATGTCCCGCGTTTCGCCCGCCCGCAAATCGACTATCAACACCTTGGCGGCGGCTGGAACGCGCCAGTCCTCGTCTGCAGGCCCGCTTACCATTTGCGCCAGGCTGACAGACCGCCCCTCCACCTCGACCGAGGCCGGAACGACCAGTGTCTCCGCCGCGGCGGCGCCCATCCATGCGGCCAGCAACAGCGGCAGCGCGCGCATCAACCGCGGCGCAAATTGTTGGTGATGGACTGCATTTCGTCCGCGGCCTGGATGATGCGGGAACTCGCCTCAAAGGCCCGCTGGGCCAGCATCATGTTGACCAGCTCGTCCGCCATCTTCACGTTGGAGCCTTCCAGATATTTCTGCGCCAGCTTGCCGCGGCCGTCTTCAGCCGCCCGGCCCATCTGCGCCGCGCCGGATTGCTCGGTCGGCAGATAAAGGCCCTCGCCCACCGGCTTCAATCCAGCCGGATTGCTGAACATGGCCAGTTCGATCTTGCCGAGCTCCAAGGTCTGTCCATCTGCGGTCACCGCGGAAACCAGGCCGTCTTCGCCGACCTTCAGCGTACGGGTATCCTTCGGCAGCGTGATGGCTGGGTCCAGCGTCTGGCCGCCGCGCAGCTGCAACAGGCCATCCTCGCTGACGCGCAGCGAACCCAGCCGGCTATAGGCCAGCGAGCCGTCCGGATTGCTGACGGCGACGAAACCGTCGCCGTTGATCGCCACGTCGAAGTCCGATTCGGACGGGCGCAGGTCGCCCTGGCTGAAAACCTTCTCCACCGCGCTCAAGCGGGTGCCCAGACCCTGCCTGACAACGCCGGGCGCTTCGCCCTGGGCCGCCGCCTGCTGCGCCGCCTCGCGGTACATCAGGTCGTCGAACACCGCCTGCGAACGCTTGTATGCCGGCGTGTTCATATTCGCCAGATTGTTGGCCACCGCTTCCAGGCTGCCTTGCTGGGCCGCCATGCCGGTGGCGCCCACGTACAGTGCGTCAATCACGATTCCATCCTTGCTTCAATGCCTTCAAAATTCGCCCAGAGTCTTCAATGCCTTGTCCCAGACGGCATCCATGCCCTGCACCGCTTTTTGCACCGACTCGAAATGCCGCGTCGCCTCCATCATCTCCACCATTTCCCGAGTAGAGTTGACGTTGGACATCTCCAAAAAACCTTGCCGCAGCCGTCCGGCGCCGCCCAGATCCTTGGGATCGGCCATCGCACCGCGCACCCGGTACAAGCCGTTGCCCGTCGCCTCCAGCAGCGCGTCCTTGGCCGGGTAAACCAGCTTGATGCGGGCGACGTTCTGCTCGCCCTGGAACACCTGACCGCGGTCATCCACCCGGAACGCGCCAGGTTTCAGAAATATCTCGCCTTGCTCGCCTTCAAGCGGCAAGCCGGACTGCGTCAGCACCAGCCGTCCACGGCTGTCCAGCCGCAGCGCGCCGCCCCGGCTGACATAGTTGTTGCCGTTTTCCGAGGCGGAGAAGTAGCCGGCGCCTTCTATCGCCAGATCCATGTCCGAACCGGTGCGGCTCAGCGCGCCCTGACGCGTATCGGCCAGCGGACCAGACTGCAAATCCCCGCCCAGCGTGAACTGGCGCTTGAAGCCTGCGGTGTTGCTGTTGGCCATGTTGTGCGCCACGGTGTTCACCCGGTTCACATCGGCCTGCATCGACGCCGCCATCACGCTCATCAATTCGCTCATCTCGCCATCCCGTCAAAACGTTACCGCGGCAAAAGATTTCAACCCGACGCCCGGCGGCACCTCGCTCAGCGCCAGCACATGCAGATGGGGGATCATGCGCTCGGTCAGCTTGCGCAGATTGGCGCGCACCTCCGGCGCGCACAGCACCACCGGCATGCGGTTGGCGCCCGCCATCTTCTCCGATTCGGCCAGCATCTTCTTCAACAGCTGCTCGGCGAAGCGCGGGTCCAGCGCCAGCGACGACGCGCCGCTTTCGCTGCGGCGCAAGCCGTCGTACAAGGTCTGCTCGATGCCGCCGTCCAGCGTGATCACATGCAGCGCGCCATCGCCGTCCACCAGCGGCGCGCAAATCACATTGCCCAGCCGCTGGCGCACCCGAGAGGTGAGCTCGTCCACATCCTTGCCGGCACGCCCCGCGTCCACCAGCACTTCCAAAATGGTGTCCAGCCGGCGAATGGAAACCTTCTCTTGCAACAGCGCCTGCAACACCTTCTGGATGTCGCTCAGCGTCATCACGTTCGGCACCAGCTCGTCCACCAGGCTTTCCTGGCTTTGCCGCAGATGCTGGACCAGCCGCTCCACTTCATCCCGGGTCAGCAACGCGGCCGACTGGCGTTTGACGATTTCCGAGAAATGGGTCATGAACACGGTCGCGGCGTCCACCACCGTGTAGCCGGATTCGCGCGCCCGGCTGCGCTGGGCGTCTTGAATCCATATCGCCGGCAGGTTGTAGGCGGGATCGGTGGTGGGTTTGCCTTCCAGCTTGGCGCGCTCGCCGCCTGGGTGGATGGCCAGCCAGCATCCGGGCTCCAAGCGTCCCTCGCCCACCTTTCCGCCTTGCAGATGAATCTGGTAGGCGCCGTCATGCAGCGTCTTGCTTTCTCTTACCTTCACCTTGGGCAGCACCAGGCCTGAATCCAACATGTACTGCTTGCGGAACAGGGAAATCCGCTCAAGCAGGATGCTGCCGTCCTGCCCCATCAAGGGCGCCAGTTCAGGCGACAGCTCGATAGACAGCAGGTCCACTTTCAATTCGTCATATAGAGACGCATCCCCTGCCGCCTCTTCCGCCTTTTCGGCAGACGCGTCCTCGTCATCGCTTTCCGGCTTGCGAACCTTGCGCAGCAGCAAGCCGCCGGCCAGGAACATTGCCGCCAGCAGCAAAGCGGGCAAAGCCGGCAGGCCCGGCAGCAGCGCGATAAGGAAAAACGCGCCGGCCAGCATCAACAGAATATTGGGATAAGCGGTGAACTGGCCGAGCACTTCGCTGCTCAGCCGGCCGTCGGATGCGGAACGGGTGATAATGATGCCGGTGCCCACCGAGATGACCAGCGCCGGCACCTGGGTGACGATGCCGTCGCCTATGGTCAGCAGGGTGTAGGTTTGCAGCGCCTCCTGCCAGGGCAGGCCGTGCTGCGCCACGCCCACCGCGAAGCCGCCTATCACGTTGATCAGCATGATGATGATGCCGGCGACGGCGTCGCCCTTGACGAACTTGCTGGCGCCGTCCATCGCGCCATAGAAGCCGGCTTCCTTTTCCAGCTCCTTGCGGCGGCGCTGCGCTTCGGCCTGGTCGATGAAGCCCATGTTCAGATCGGCGTCGATGCTCATCTGCTGGCCCGGCATGCTGTCCAGCGTGAAGCGGGCGGCCACCTCGGCCACGCGCTGCGCGCCGCTGGTCACCACCACGTACTGGACCACCACCAGGATCAGGAACACGATCACGCCGATCACGTAGTTGCCGCCCACCACGTAGGAGCCGATGGCGCCGATCACGCGGCCGGCCTCGCCGTCGGACAGGATCAAACGCGTGGCGGACACGTTCAGCGACAGGCGGAACAGCGTCGCGATCAGCAATACCGAGGGGAAGGTGGAGAAATCCACCGGCTTGCGCACATAAAAGGTAAGCAGCAGCACGAACAGCGCCAGGCTGAAATTGCCCAGCAGCAACGCGTCCAGCACCCTTGCCGAAACCGGCGTGAAAAGGACGAACAGAATGCCGACCATCAACAGAATGATCGAGACATTCGCCCCTTCCTTGAACAACTTGACCAGACTACTCATCTAACCGCCATTGCGACGCCGCTCCCAATCGAGCGGCTCAACCCTTCTTCACCCGAAACGCCCAGACCAGCGCCTTTGCCACTGCGCCGAAATAAGCGTCGGGAATCCACTCGTCCACATCCACATCGCGAAACAGTCCACGCGCCAGCGGCTTGTTTTCCAAGATCGGCACGCCATGCCGCCTGGCTGTTTCTTTCATTTTCAACGCCATCTCGCCGGCGCCTTTCGCCAGCAGCATGGGCGCGGCCATCTCGCCGCGCTTGTACTGGATGGCCAAAGCCAGATGCCTAGGATTCACCACCAGCACGTCCGCCTCTTTCACCCGCGACGCGGAACGCGTCTTCTGCAGGAACTGCTGGCGGATCTCCTTCAGCTTGGACTTGATCCGCGGATCACCCTCGCGCCGCTTGTATTCTTCCTTCACCTCGCGCTTGGACATCTTCAGCTTCTTGCTCAGCGTCCGCTTCACAAACAACCAGTCCGCGGCGGCCACCACCAGCATGGCCAACGCCATGTAACGCAACACCTGCAGCAGCGCCGCGCCAGTGGCGTCCGCCACCCGCCCCGCGCCCGCTCCGGTCAGCAGCATCCAGTCCGGCAGCATGCCGCGGATGATCCAGTACAAGGCCAGCGAGAATGCCAGGAACTTGACGCTGGACTTGGCCGCCTCAAACAGCGAGCGCAGCGTGAACAAACGCTTGAAGCCTTCCAACGGGTTCAGCTTTTCCCAATCCGGCTTCAACGGCGCGGCGGAAAACACCAGACCCACCTGGGCCGCCCCCGCCAACGCCGCGGTCAATGCCAGCAGGAACCACAAGGGCGCCAAGGTCCGGAACAGTTCAACACCCAGATTCCGCATCCAGACCGACAGCGCGTCCTGCGAAAACGACCACTCCCCGGCATGCGACAACAGCGACGCGAAAATGCCGAGACAATGCCGCGCCATGCCAGGCCCCAAGGTCATCAGCGCCAGCAGCAACGTCAGCGCCGACACCGCGCCCAGCACATCCTGGCTGCGCGCGACCGACCCTTTTTTGCGGGCCTCCTCGCGCTTATGCGGCGTCGCCTCTTCCGACCGGTCCTGTTCCTGCTCCGCCACCGCCTAGCCTCCGAAAGCCGCCAGATAATCCAGCATCGAGGCCAGCCAGCGCTCGAAAAAACCGCCCAGCCGCGGCAGCATCACCGCCAGCAGGGACAAACCCACGCCCACCTTCACCGGCATCGCCATCACAAAAGCGTTGAACTGCGGCATCGAACGGGACATCAGCGCCACGCCCACATCAATGGCGAACAACGCGATCAACAATGGCGCCGCCAATGACAGCGCTAACAAAAACAAGACGCCAAACTGCCCCACCGCCCGCTCGGCCAGCATCAGGCTGAGCGGCTGCCCCACCGGCAGGCTCTCCAATAGAAACGCCATCGCCTGCAACAACATGTGATGGCCATTCACCGCGTACACATAAGCCACGGCCAGCAGCTCAAACGCCAAACCCATAGACGAGCTGGATTGCTTCGTCATCGGATTGATCACGCTGGACAGTCCAAAGCCGATCTGGGTATCCAGCAAGCGCCCCGCGAACGCCAGCGCGCCGAATGCGCACTGCACGCCAAACCCGAGCAACGCGCCGATGAACAACTCCGTCAGCGCCTGCCCGGCCAATACCCACCCGCTCGTCGGCACCGCCAGCCGCAGCTCAAGGCCATAAGCCATCAGCGCCGCCAGGCTCAAACCCAACAAGCCGCGCACCACGCCGGGCACATTGGCGGCGGCCAGCACCGGCGTCAGCAGCAGCACTGGTGCCAATCGCACCGACAACAGGAAAGCCGCGTACAGCCAGCCGATATCCAGCGGAAAAGACATGGGAAGGGCTTCAGAACAGCGACGGAATGCTGCCGATCACGCTGGACGCGTAATTCACCAACGACTTCAACATCCACGGGCCAAACAGCAGCAAGGCTGCGAACACGGCCAGCAACTTGGGCACAAAGGCCAGCGACGCGTCCTGAATCTGAGTCACCACCTGGATCACGCTCACCAAAATGCCCACCACCAAGCTGAACAGCAGCACCGGCGCGGCAATGGCTAGCGCCATCCACATCATCTGCGACATCAACTGCAGCGACTGATCGCCCGTCATCCCCATCCGTCCTTACACAACCCGCCCAGCCCACGGCGGCACCAAAAACCATGCCCCCGTCAAGCCAAGAAACAAGAAAAGTCCGAATATTAACAATATTCACACTTATTCACAATATCGAAATGTAATATTTTCTCAACAAATGATATTCATCAAGGGATGACATTGATTTACAAAGTAATTTTGTTACATTTCAATGTGGCAAACCTGCCACCTCAAAAGACCGCTCCCGCCCCACCCAAGCAGCAGGCAATGCGCCCCAGTCCCCCGCCCAAGTTCCCGCTCGCAACAGTCGCTCATCCCCCACGCACGCCATCACCGTCGACACGCCTTACTCCTGGCTTGCCACAAAGTTTATTAAGGGATGCATGACCCAAAAGAAAACGGCGCATCGCCGTTAAGGGGATGCGCCGCTTATGTGATGGGTCATGCCAGCGCCATAGCGCCGATGGCGTTGCGCCAGAACCGTAGCTTGGACTGAATGAAATGAAGCCTAATGTTTACCGAAAAATCCAAGACCCATAAATATTAATCGTCCTATATCACGGTGAGCGTTGGGCTTCGCAAACTTAGCCAAACTACGGCCTTGTCTGAAACAACAAACTCCCCCTTATTGGGTAACGCATCGATCCAATCAAATAAGGCCCCTATCCTCTAACCAAATTTTTACTCGAAGCATTTCTTTTTTCGCATCTCGGGCATTAGTCCGGCCAAAAGTCACAATATCATCATCATCCGAAAAATCTCTAAGCTGATTAATTAGAACACTCTTAACATGCTCAGGCATTGCCTCCCAAACTTGACCGCATGGATTTCTCCCCATTATTTCCAAGCACAAAGATGTAAGTTCGCCATCAGTATAAAATCCATCTCTATGCTGGATTAGTAACTCTTCAAGCTCAATCAATATTGAATCGCGATCCATTTCAGTCTCCATTTCTCATTTTGTAAACCAGCTTATCTGCGACGTCCCAGGCCTGCTCGTGAAGGTTCCCCTCAAATCCACCTTGGAGCCGAGGCGCAATAAGTTGATTAAGGCGTTTTGCCTGCAATTCGCCGCCATTGACCTCAAATATATCTCGAAGAGAATTAAGCTCGTGCATCTCGTGCGACAAGTGTGCAACTAGCGCCTCATCACTATTTAGCAGCGCCGAATTTATACGAACAGGGATTTTCCCAGTTCCAGCGTGATAAAATTCATCCCACGAGATCCAGTCATTTGGTTTGTAACTTCTACCTTGCGAAAAATACTCTGCATCGGCATCTGCGCGCGTCCATTTGCTCATGAAGCCGATATTAATATCGTCAGGAATGTGGACTCCATGCAAGCGTGCCAAGTCCATAGCCTCTGCAGGGGTTCTGACCAAGCCGTCTGCGTTAACTGCATATGGTGCCATTCTCGGATTGGCGGCAGTTCCGGTAAATTCCAGCGTGTTTGGAACCGCAAGCCTCGTCACCCCCATTCCCAACTCCGCCGCACCGGCAGCAAAAGGAATGGCCTGATCCACAACTTGCGCCACATATGGTGAACCAGTTGCCCCTAGAACAGAGCGGTAAGTCAATGTACGACCATCACCATCCAAGAATGCTCGACGCAAACCTGTTTCAATATTATCCGCGCCATGGAAAGCTAGCGGTACCGCAATCACAGAACCCGCCCCACTTGATGCCAAAGGCACGGCAGCCCCCACCTCCATGGCACCACCACTAGCCTGCACTAAGCCCTGTGCTAAATTGGAATTACGGTAGGAGTAGCCAACACTACCCCAAGCCCAAGACAGTTTCTGCCCCAGCGGCAAATCACTTCTCAGCGTATTGCCAACCGACTCCAACACGCCAGGCGCTTCGCGAAGTTGATCAGACCTGGAACTACCACTTGCCGTCAATTGCGCAGCCGTGCCAAACGTCATCAGCAACGCATCCGACACTCTCTCCGGCGTAACCCACGACTTCAGCGACAGCAAAGGTACGCCTGCGCGGATTTTCTCTGTCAATGCCTGCTGACGCGCCGCATTCTGCACGGCGATGCGTTGGCGGTTCTGCTTGTCCATGAACGCGCTTGCCGCGGCCAGGTCATCATCGCTATAGCTACCGGCTCCCGGAATGACCAGAGATTGTCCAGGTCGCAAGCGGAACTGATTGACCTTGCCATTTGCCAGCGCGATCTCCGCCGCCGTGCGGCCCATATTGCGCGCAATGCTGGTGAAAGTATCGCCTTTTCGCACGACATAGCGGGTTGGCCCCTCATCCCCGCGTTCCGGCATCAAGGCCCAATCGTTCGCTCCCCTGAAGCCCAAGGCCCGGGCAGTGGCATCATCGGCAACCGGCGGTTTCAGATCATAGGCTGCGTTGTAGGGGAACAATCCTCTTGCGGCATTCGCACTCACCATACGGTCATCTTCCACAACCTGCCAACTGCCCGCTACCGGATTACCCGCTACCTGATAGCCCACCGCGCTGCCGAACGAACTGGCCGCCAGGTTACCCCAATCCGGCCGATGGTCCTCGCCAATAACAGATTGAATCGTGCCGTTCAGCATGCCGCGCATCGTGCCATAGCCTATCCGCTCAAATGCATCCGTGCCTTTGCCTGCCTGCAAACCAACGCTGTTGGCCGCCCACGCTGCCACGCCAGAGGCCGCCACCGAGGTCCAGCTGAAGGACTTCTGCAAACCCACTGCCATCGACACGCCCTGGCTAATGACGCTGCTTGCCATGCCCTGCACTACAATATTGCTATTATTCAAAGCTTGGCCAAAGGCGCCCGCTTGCATGCCACCCGTTACGGCACCGCCAATCGCTCCGACTCCGACCTGGCTCCACGAGAACTTGCTCTGCATGCCTAAAGTCATCGCCATAGCCTGACCCGCAATAGAACCGACCGCCCCACCAAGTGCGCCAGCAAGTACAGGTCCCAGTGCCGCTGCCGCTGCGCCAGCGGTAACAACAGTCGCCACCACCGCCACGATGGCAACCAAAACCATCCCGAAACCACCACAACCGCCTCCCGGCGGCGGCGGCGGCGGCGGCGGTTCCGGCAAGGTCGGCGTCACGTCGCCGATCGCCTCGCCCGGGCTATACACCCGATACGTGCTGCTGTTGTTGTGGAAGTTGGTGACCTTGTTCGGCACCCGCAGCACTTGGCCGGCCTTCAGCGTTTCCGTGCCTTGCAGGCCGTTGGCGTCGGCCAGCAGATACCACAGCGACTTGTCGCCCCACAGGTTGGCGGCGATCACTTGCAGCGTGTCGCCTTCGCGCACGGTGACGCTGCCTGGCGTTTGTCCCGGGTAATTGGGGCCGATCGGTTCGTAGTTCTGATCAAAATCAGCGCTACTCACTGCTACACCAAAACGATACTGGTCCTTTTTATTTCCAAGTCCAATCTGCGCAAGTTGCTTGGCATAATCCACTCTCGCCGGCCCATCATTGCCTACCGCGCCAACCTGCTTGCCATCCAGATAGTAATAGCTCTGACTCTTGAAGACCCCGCTATCACTGGATTCATCCCGCTGCAATACCAAGCCTTGAGCATTATTGATGTAGCTCAAGCTTCTATGCTTCTCTTCGTCAATAGCCATTTTCAAATGGCCATTAACGTCATAAGTCAGATGGGAAATACCAGAACGCCAGCCTGGCGCATCTTTATTGTACGGCTGAGCAGTGATGGTGGACTGCTTGGCTTCGTCCCACCATTCATAACCGTAATAAGTAGTCGTGGTGGTGCCTTTGCTGACCTGCGTAGTCGTCTTCACCGTACCATCGGCCATCAGATCATAATCGGTGGTGGCATCATCAACGACTTGATGTTTGATCTTATTGTCAGCATCATAAATTGTCGTCGTCTTGCTATTTTGCCCACCATCGCCGTCCCAACGATAACTGGTGTACTCGGCAGTACGACCCAACAAGTCATTTACCCGCTGCGCTGCCGACTTATCATTGATCGTGACATCAGTCAGGAAACCATTATCGGTATACGAGTACTTCTCGGAGGTGCCATCCTTGGCATTAATCACGACTCGACGCTGCCCTGCCGCGTCATACTGTACCTCCACACCGTCGCTACCTACGCCACCACGCGTAATCTGGCCATTTTCCAACTTGCCCATGCTGATGGTGAAGCGATTCATCTGGTCATAGCGATACCAATTATCCTGCACCTGCTTGCTGCCATTCACCCCATCAGAATATTCGGCGTAAACACGACGCCGATTACCTACCGCATCATACTCATAACGGGTAAGAAACTTGGCATCCTTTATCTGGATCACTCGTCCCAACTCGTCATAAGTGGTATCAGCGTACTGGAACACCCTAGGGCTTTGATTGCTCAGGGTGGTGTAACCCTCAAAGATTTTGCGACCATCTTTATCGTATTCATAGAGCGTATTGCTGTTAGTAGCGCTGTCTTCCAGGCTCTTTAAATAGCCATTGCCGTAATAACGATAAACAATATTCTGCCCAGTGCTCCCGCTCTGGCTGCTGATTTGTCCCGCAGCGTTGTACTGATAAGTAAAACTGTGATTGCCAAGGTCGACATGCGCCACCTTCAGGCCAAACAAGTTGACGGCGTCCTGCTGCGTCTGATTGTTGGCATTGGTGGTGACGGTACGCCACCCCCCCACCACAGTGCCGCCCGCGCCCAACAATGAAGCATCCCACTGATAGCTATAACGAGTATGGCGCTGCGCCGCGCTTATGGTTTCAAGTACGCGTCCCAAACTGTCATAGCTGGTTGTATCCTGCAGTACATCGCTGCCGGTGCTGGTCGTGCGATGCGCAATACGCTGGCCCGCGCTGTCATAGTCATATTCGTCATACCCACCGCCCGCGCGATTGATCCGCTTGAGATGTCCCAGCCGATCATAACTGTAGCTGGTGGTACGACTAAGCTCATCGCTGCTGCTGCGCAAATTGCCCAGAGCATCGTATGACATCGCCTTGTGGCTGCCCGTCTGCTTGTCGCCGCCATCCGCATGCCATTCGTCAGATACCTTGCCCTGGCCATCCTGGCTGCCAGCCAACCAACGCTGCCGGTTCTGGTGGCCATTGGCATCGATGACGGCCACGGTATTACCCATTGCGTCGTAACGGTACTGGGTCAGTGGCGATGCTGTCTGCTTTTGCCCATTTTCCAATGTGACGCTGACTAGCGGGTCTTGCTTGCTCAGCAGTTTGCCCGCGGTACTATAGCTGTAGCGTGTCGTGTTCTGTTCGCCATCGGTTTCGCTATCGACTTCGCCAAATGCGTTGTAATGCTGACGACGGGTAACAGATGCCTCCTTATCCGACACCCCCAGCAATACCCAATGCAGGTTGTCAGCCGAGGTTTCCTCCTGCGCCCCACCTCGATGCAGATAACCCGACATATTGATCACACCGCCGTCGGCATCACGCAGCACATTGCCGCTGCCATCACGCAGCTGGTAACTATACTCGTAATCGCCTACCGCCAAGTTGTCGACATTAAAGAAGAACGCCCCTTGCGAAGTACGCGGCAATATCGCTTGTTGCCATTCCGCATTACTGCCCTTTACGCGGTACGATAAGCTCAGTTGAGCAGCGTCCTTCCGGTCAGAAGCAAAGGTCACACCCAAGGGCAAAGGTAGAGAATCATTGCGGATAATTCGGTTTCCACCGCCAAACGTGGCAATGCCGCTGTATGTCCCATAAGATGTGCGTGTAGTAACAAATGGATACTTCGTAAGATCTACTTTATCCGTAAAGGCCTCATACTTGTATTCATACTTACTCACTACACCATCTTGAAAAGATGCATCAATTGGACCCAGCCAAGCATTAGTAGCCCAACCTTTGACAAACGGACCATTATCCCCAAGCTTCCTATACGAAAAATCCACACCCTCCGCACGCGGGTCTCGAGGAAGCGGCACACTGCTTACTGGAATAGAAAGCGCTACCTCACCACTACCTCTTGAAATAGCCAGTCCCTGTTCGCTCAAAAGCTCATATTGATACTCATAATGCGCAGGATCACCCATAGGCAACAACAGTTCACCTGCAGCATTCCAATAAAATCCACCTCGATCGTCTCTCACCAACAAGGAAGTGGCATAACTATCCGTCCCTTTTATCCGATAACGAACGACCCCTTTAACCGCCTGACCTGTCGGCTCCAAAAAATGTAATTGCTGAGTCGAATTCTTTAACAAACACGGCTGAGTAAATACCCTACCCGCAGGAGAAAGCTCACCGATATATGTATCCTGGACACCCCCTCCACTATTCAATGAGTCTATTTGATATTGATACTCCCCTCCTACTGGCAAGGCTATTTTATCCAGACCAAACTTGTACACTCCATTGATCTCGGACATGGAAACATTTTGATAATCACCCCAACCACTATCACTTGTTCTAAATCTAATTCGAGCACCACTGGATGGAACACCAAATCCAAAATATACTGAATCAGGCCCAGGGGCCCGACCAGGCGTTCCACTGCCAAAATTTGGCAACCTAGGAATTCCTAAATCATACAAGTAGAACGAGTATGCCGTGCGATACCCTCCCTTACTTACCTGATCAAACTGTCTAAAACCCGCCTGCCCAGGTTTTAATGTGCCATATGACGACGCCAAAGAATTACCACCAGCATCTAGGGCCACATAAAAAAATTCCTGAACCCCCATATAAAGACCAAATCCGTCTATCGCTCCCGCAAGAAATGTTTTTCCATCGTCGCTACGCTCGATATGCCCAGAGCTACTCCAAGCCCCAGATTTATCAGAAGGAAAGGCCACCCCAGTTTTGGAAAAGAAAACTACTTGAGCAGTATTATCTGGTAAACCTTCGATACCGTAGACGTTTTCAACTCCTGTAAATGGCCATGGTTGCGGGCGAGTCGCAATACGAGTCAGCGTACCAGCAGACAACGGATTGGAATCCGGCGGCAACTGCTTGCCAATCGGCCCCATCGTCACCACTGCTCCGTTATTCGCTTGAGGCTTGACGCTGATCCAGCGCTCCACCTGCACGCTGGACTGTTGACGCGCATTAGTCATCAACGGTTGATACGTGGCAACCTGCTTGTTGCGCGCATCGTAGTCGGTCACCGTCAAACGCAAGTTATCCATCGGCGTCTGATGGTCGATACGCTTCTCAACCACTGCCATGACTTGATCCAGGCTTATGCCTCGCAGCTCGTCGCAGCCACCACCTCCGGACTCAACCGTCAATGTCGCATTGCCGCTGGCATCGTAACCATACAGCTTGGTCACGCCGCCGGCGTTGCCGCGGGTCAGTCGGCCAGCGCCGTCGTATTCGCTGAACTCCTGCCAGTCGCCCTGGCGGTTGAGGCTGGTGCGCTTGCCGGTGATCTGGCCCCAGGCGTTGTAACGGGTTTCGGTATACAGGCCGTTGCCCGCGTCCTGCTTGACGCTCTGCTGCTTGGCGGCGGTGTAAGCGTAGAGCGTCACATCCTGGCCGCCGGCCGCTTCCTTGCGGTCGCGACGGGTGCGGCTCATGTTGCCGACGGCGTCGTAGTCGTACCAGGTGACGTTGCCTTCGGCATCCTTGCTCCACTCCACTCGACCGCCGGCGCCGTAATGGGTCTCGCTGAACACGCCGTCGACGCCTGCCCGGCGCACCTGCGTCGCCTGGCCGAGGCCGTTGTAGCCGGTATCGGTGGTCGGCCGTACCATCTGGCCGGCTTGATTGGCGAAGGCAGCTTCTTCGCGATGAATCTCGCGGCCCAGCTTGTCATAGCCGATGTCGGTGACACCATTCTTGGCATCGGTCTTCTGGTCGATCAAGCCCATCTGGTTGTAGTGGTATTGGGTGCGCACCGTGCCGCGGGCGTCGCTGACGCCATCGTCGGCGGAGATTTGCACGTTCAACCGGCGCTCTTCCGCCACCCGTCCCATTCGGTCGTAGTCAAACTCGCTGATCCGGTCGTCACCGGCATTCGGCTTCAACAGCGCCTGCATCTGCTCCAGCGTGGCAGCGTCGCCCGGCACGCTCACCGCATTGGCGTAATGCGTTTCCCGCGCTGGTTTGCCCGCGCTGTTGTAGGTCCAAACCACCGCGTAGCCGGCGGCGTCCACTTGCAGCAGCTTGCGACCGGCACGGTCGAACCAGCGATACACACTGTTGCCGCGGGCGTCGGTCTCCTTCACCACGTTGCCGTTGGCGTCATACTGCCTACCCGCTACAAGGTCTTGAGTTTTGATTTTGTATTTGCCGTCCCCCGCATCACGCATACCCACTGTTTGACTAGGCACGATGGTGCGCTTGAGCCGGTTGTTGTTGTCGTACTCGAACCGGGTGACGCGGCAGTTGCCGTCCGCCGGCT